>JALHPN010000356.1 GCA_022842465.1 Polyangiaceae bacterium
CTCGGCGACGGCGTCGCCGGTCGGCCGGGGGCCCGCGGCAGCCGCGTCGTGCCGTGCGGCGGCGGTGACGAGCGGCCCCCCTCCGTCCGTGGGACGCGCGGCGCGTAGACCTCGCGCACGGGCGGCAGCGACCGGAACGGAGGAGGGGGCGTGTGCTTCGCCTCGGGCTTGCCGTCAGTCTCCACGACGGGCGGCGGCGGCACGGAGTACCGGTCTGGCGCGTCGGGCTGGGAGCTGTCGAAGAGGCCGACGAACTCGACCTCGGACGCAGGGCCGGGGCGCGAGACGCAGGCCTCCGCGCGCGCGAGGATCGCGCCGAGACGCGCGAGCTCCGCGGCCTCTTCGGGGCTGAGATCGGCGACCACGCTCATCGCGAGCTGGGGGACCCCGCGCGCTTGCGCCTCGCGCACGATCGTGTCGCCGTGCGAGGCGCTCGCCGAGGGAGAGCGCCCGGCCCAGCCCCAGCGGAGGATCCGATCGCGCGGCTCGTACGTGGCGAGGACCTCGGTGTAGTGGCGCGCGGTGACCTCGCCGAGGCGGCTCTCCCACGTCACCACGCGCGACACGGAATCGGCGCGCATCGCCTCCCCGCGCTTCGAGCGCGCTTCGATCCGCTCTTCGAGGCGGCGCAGATC
This sequence comes from Polyangiaceae bacterium, assembly GCA_022842465.1. GTDB lineage: Bacteria > Myxococcota_A > Polyangia > Polyangiales > Polyangiaceae > Labilithrix. Next base: position 636 of record JALHPN010000356.1, read on the forward strand.
GCGCTGCATCAGGAAGGCGAAGCGCCGTGTGGTCTCGTCGAGGGGCATGACGAAGGCGAAGCGAGCATAGCGCGAGCCCCGAGCCACACGCATCGCATGCGTCCGCGCCTTCCTGCCGCGTGCACAGTTCTACCCATCCCCGCCCGGACCTTGTAGGGTAGGCCGCACATGAGCAGCTCGATCCCGCTCCTCTCGAACAGCCTCCGTCGCGGAGTCTTCACCGTCGCGGTCTTCAGCCTCGTGCCGATGCTCGCCGCGTGTCCGAAGAAGGATCCGCCGGTCGCCGACGCCGCCCCTCCGCCGCCCCCCCCCGTCGAGGAGGACGCCGCGCCGCTCACGCTCCTCGCCGTCGAGGAAGAGGACGCGGGCGTGGACGCGGGGGTCGACGCCGGCAAGAAGTTCACGGGGACGGGCGTGAGCACGAACGTGGCTCGCCTCCGCCAGTGCTGCAACCAGCTCGCGAACGAGGCGAAGCGCATGGGCTCCTCGCCCGAGGCCGGCCTCTTCACGACGGCGGCAGCGCAGTGCAGCGCCCTCGTCGGTCAGATCGGTCCGAGCGGGAACGCGCCCGAGATGGGTGCGCTCCGCACGCTCCTCGCTGGCCGCACCGTCCCCGCCGTCTGCGCCGGCTTCTGAGCTAGCCGCCGCCGCGCGGCGGCGCGAAGTGATCGAAGCCTCCGGTCGTGACGGGAACGAGCCCCGTCGCGGTCGCGAGGGTGACGTGCGCGTCCGTCGTGCGCGGCGTCACGCGCCCGATGCCGGTGAAGCCGTCCCCCCGGAGGTCGACGTCCGGCGGAGCGAAGGCGAGAACCGCGAAGTCCTCGCCCCCCGCGAGCACGAAGTCGAGAGGATCGCGCCCCAGCGCGCGCGCGACGTCGGCGAGCGCGGTCGAGACCCCGGCGCGGAGAGCCGCCTCCTCGAAGACGACGGTGACGTCGCTCGCGCGGGCGACGTGCGCGGCGTCACCGGCGAGGCCGTCGGAGACGTCGATCGCCGCGTGCGCTCGACCTGCGAGGGCGAGAGCGATCGCGACCTTCGCGCGCGGGCGCCTGAACGCGTCCACGCACGCGGCGACCGAGAGGTCCGAGCACGCGACGAGCCCCCGCTCGAGACACGCGAGCCCCGCGGCGGGCTCCCCGAGGGCGCCGCCCACCCAGACGAGGTCGCCCTCCCTCGCGCCGTCGCGGAGGAGCGGCGTCGGCGCGCGGCCGAGCACCGTCGTCGTCACCGACGTCTCCCTGCCGCGCGCAAGGTTCCCACCGAGGATCGGGAGACCGAGCGCGCGGCCCGCGGCGGCCTGGCCCGCCGCGAGCGAAGCGAGGGCGGCGTCGTCGACCGACGGCCCGAGCACGAGCGACGCGAGCGCGCCGATCGGTGAGGCCGCCATCGCGGCGAGATCGCTCGCCGCCGCCATGACGCTGCGCCAGCCGACGTCCTCCCACGACATCCAGTCGAGCCGGAAGTGCGTGCCCTCGACCTGCGCGTCCACCGTCCACACGAGCGCGCTGCCGTCCTGGGGCAACGCCAGCACGGCGGCGTCGTCGCCGATGCCGACCTGGACGTCAGCGCGGCCGATGGTGCTGCCCTCGAGGATGTGGCGGAGGAGGGCGATGCGTTCGAGCTCGGTGCTCATGGCCTCACGGACCGACGGGCGCCGGCGGCGGCGGGACCTTGGAGGGCAGCGCGTTCGCGCGCGACGGGATGCGCACCACGAAGACGCTGCCGTTGGGCTCGTTGCTCTCGATCCGCACCGTCCCGCCGTGAGCCTCCACGATTCGCTTCACGATGGATAGCCCGAGACCGGTGCCGCCGTACTCCCGCGTGGAGGAGGAGTCGACCTGGTAGAACGCGTCGAACACGCGCTCGCGCTCGCGCGGCGCGACGCCTATCCCCGTGTCCGAGACGCGCACCTCCAGCGTCTTCGTGACCGGGGCGAAGAGGACCGCCGGCCCGTCGTCGTCGAGCTCTCCGGCGACGACGCGCGCATCCACGCGGACCTTGCCGGACGCCGGCGTGAACTTCACGGCGTTGTCGACGAGGTTCACGAACACCTGACGGAGCCGCTCGGAGTCGCCCTTTATCTCGCAGTCGAGGTCGTCGTGTGCGAGGACGACCTCGACACCCTTCTTCTTCGCGACGGGCGTGATCGTCGTCATGACGTCCTCGAGGACTGCGGCGAAGCGGACGTTCGCCTGCCGGAGGGTCATCGTCCCGCTCTCCATCTTCGTGAGATCGAGGAGGCCGGTGATGAGCGCGAGCAGCTGGCCTCCCTTCGCGTTGATCGTGCGGACGAAGTCGGCTTGCTCGGCCGTGAGCGGCCCCGCCAGGCCTTCGCCCAGCATCTCGCTGTAGCCGATGATGGACGTGAGCGGCGTGCGGAGCTCGTGACTCACGGTCGCGAGGAAGTTCGACTTCAGTCGATCGAGATCGCGGAGCCTGACGAGCGCCTGCTCGAGACGCCGCGTCTTCTCCTCGAGCTCGCGATAGCCCTCGCGCACGCTGTGGAGGTGCAGCTTGCTCGTCACGTACGCCTTGTGGCTCGCGAAGACGACGAGCTCGAGGGTCGTGACGAGGTGCTTGGCGATGCGGGCGAGGGCCTCGGGCTTCACGCGCGGCTCGCGCGCGAGGAGGGCCTCGGCCTCGACGAGGTCGAGGCGGGGCTCCGTCCGCGCGAGCGCGGGCGAGAGCTGGCGGAGCTCCGCAGGCGCGAAGGGACCAAAGACGACCCTGCCGACCCGCCGTCCTTCGTACTCGAGCGGCACGATCCGATACGCGAGGCCGGTGAAGCATGGGTGGACGTGGCCGTCGCTGGCGCCGGGGTCGGCCGCGCGCGCGGCAGAGACGGTCTGACCGCACGCCGCGCGTCCTCCCGAGAGCTCGTTCACGAAGCGGCAGAGCGGGAGCTCGCTCGCCGCCGCACCGAGGAGCGCGCCCTCCGCGGAGTAGACGCGGACGCCGATGCCGAAGAGGGTGTGGAAGCTCGCGAGCAACTCCCCGAGTCCTTCGCGATCGACGAAGTCCTCGAGCCGCGGGGCCTCGTGACCGACGACCTCCGCCGCCGTCGGCCCGCCGGACGGGTGGGTCTCGCCGCTCACGAGCGCCCCCCTTCCACCCGGGCCGAGGACAGCATGCGCGCCCTGCCCTCCCCTTCGTAGCCGAGGCTCGCGGCGGCGCGCTCGAGGAGCGCGTCCGGCCCGACCCCGAGCTTGTGGGTGAGGTCGTGCTCGACGTCGAGCTTCCGCCACGCGCGATCGAGGAGGCCGAAGAAGCTCTCCACCACGCCCTCCCCCGTCACGGCCGAAGCCTTGTAGACGGGCTCCTTCCCTCGCTTGGCCAGGGAGGCGATCTCCTCGTCCGAGCGGATGTCGGGGAGATCCCGCTTGTTGAACTGGATGACGAGCGGGACGTCGGACATCGTGCGTCCGAGCTCCTTCAGGTTGGACCGCAGGTCGAGATACGAGGCGGCGTTGTTCGCGACCTCCGAGAGCTGCGAGTCGGCGATGAACGCGACGCCGTCCGCGCCCTGGAGGACGAGCCTTCGCGTCGACGCGTGGACGACCTGCCCCGGCACGGTGAAGACCTTCACGCGCAGGGAGAGCCCCGTCCCTTCTCCTGCCTCGAGGACGAGCGGCAGCATGTCGAAGAACAGCGTGCGGTCGTCCTTCGTCTCGAGTGTCATGAGACGCCCGCGGCTCCCTTCACGACTCAGCTCGTGGAGGGCCTTCAGGTTCGTCGTCTTTCCGCTGAGCGCAGGCCCGTAGTAAACGAGCTTGATCGCCACCTCGCGGGCGCTGAAGTTCAGTTGCATGCCGCTCGTCCGAGGCTACCACCGCCGGCGCAGACCCGGTGTAGACTGCGGCCGTGATCGACACCGGAACCAAGGCCCCCGACTTCACCCTCGACTCGGACGACGGCAAGAAGCGCTCGCTCCGCGACTTCGCCGGCAAGACCCTCGTCCTCTACTTCTACCCGAAGGACGACACGCCGGGCTGCACGCGGGAGGCTCAGGCCTTCTCCGCGCTGCGCGCGGCGATCGCGAAGGCCGGTGGTGAGGTCGTCGGCGTGTCGAAGGACTCGGTGGCGTCGCACTGCAAGTTCAGGGACAAGTACGGCCTGTCGATCCCGCTCCTCTCGGACCCCGACCTCTCCCTCCACAAGGCCTTCGGCGCGTACGGCGAAAAGACGATGTACGGGAAGAAGGTCACCGGCGTCATCCGGAGCACGTTCGTCGTCCGGGACGGCAAGGTCGTCCGCGTCTTTCCGAACGTGAAGGTCGACGGCCACGCCGATCAGGTCCTCGCGTTCCTGAAGGGGGGCGACGTCGCCGGGGCTGCCGCGCGCGTGAAGACGGCGGCGAAGAAGGTCGTCGCGAAGGCGGCCGAGGTGGTCGCGAAGGCAACGGCGAAGAAGACGGCGGCGAAGAAGGCGACGAAGAAGACGGCGGCGAAGAAGACGTCGAAGGCCGGGGCGCGCCGCGCGTGAGCGGCGATGGCGACGTCGCCGTCGTCTGGCTCGCCGAAGCGGGAGCGAGCAGCGCGAGCCCGAGCGACGACGCCCGCCGGGCGCTCGCAGGCTGGGCGCGCGCGC
>JALHPN010000357.1 GCA_022842465.1 Polyangiaceae bacterium
TGCGCGACGGCGGGCGGTCTCGGCGCGCGGCACGCCACGACGGGCCTCGCCGCGCTCGCCGGCGTCGCGCTCGCCGTCGTGGGCTTCCGCCGCCGTCTCCGGCGACGCTAGCGCCGCATCACTGGTGCGTGCAGCGCAGGGACAGGTGGTAGTCGCCGCCGCCGAACACGAAGTCGCCCATCGGGTACGAACCCGCGGCGTCGAACGAGCCACGGCCCGACTCGAGGTCGCGGATCGGGAAGCGGAGGGTCATCCGCTTGTTCGAGGCCTTCGCGTCGAACTGACGCCAGCCGTTGCCCGAGAGCGTCTCGTCGATCGCGAGCGTGTAGGTCCCCGCCGCGGGGCCGCTGCCCTGGGCGAGCGAGGCCGCGCCGCGCGTGACCTTCGCCTTGCCGGCCTGGTTGCGATCGCGGTCGAGCGTGACCTCGATGACGTCGCCGCGATCGACGTGGCGGTGGACGCAGCGGAGCGAGACCGGTGCGGGCGGTGCTTCGGGCTGGTAGCTCGGATCGAGCCGGAGCTCGGTCCGGCGCTCGTTGTTGTAGAGCGTGGCCGTGAGCGTGAGGTCGCCGTCCTCGGCTTCGAAGCGGAACACGCCGACGTCGGAGCCGAAGTCCACGGTCGCGCGCCCCTCGCCGTCGGTCCCGAACTTCATCGTGCCGCGGCGGACGAGGCTCTCCTTCTCGACCTTCTTGTACGAGAGCCACGGGAAGAACGGGTTCACCTGCGTCTGGGCGACCTCCTTCAGGACCTCGGCCTCGAAGGCGTTCCGCGCCGAGACGGTGAGCCGCGTGACGTGCTTCTGCGAGGCGTACGGCTCGGACAGCGATCCGCTCGGGCCGTAGCGGAGCACGTAGGTCCCGGCCGGGATCTTCGTCGTGATCTCGCTTTCGTCGCTCCCGACGTCGTCGCCGTCCAGCGCCTCCGCCGAGCAGGCGGGGAGGGCGGCGAGGGAAGCCAGGACGAGCAGCGTCGCGGTGGAGCGGAAGATCATGGTGACGCTCTAGCGCACCTTGGGGCACATGCAACCCGTCAGCCCTACCTCTCGATCTGCCGCGAATTCGTCACTGGCACCTCGTGGAAAGCCTGCTAGCTCACATCTGCCTACAGCAGCACCTTCCAGGAGACCTGCATGTCCTTCGCGATTCGTTCCGCGTTCCTCGTCTTTCTCACCACGTTCGCTGCCGGTTGCGCCGCCGAGACCGCCGAGACCGCCGCGGCGCCCGAGGCGACGGCCGAGGACGATCTCACGCGCGCCGAGTGCCGCGGGCCCAAGGGCGAGACCGAGCCCGCGTGCCGCGTCGAGGGGACCGTGGAGGCCCAGGTCGTCGCCGAGTTCGATCCCTTCGTCGTCGGCGACGCGTGCGTCACCTTCGTGAAGGTCGGCGCGCGTCGCTACGGGCTCGTGCGGGACGTCTCCGCCTGCCCCGATCCCGACCGCTTCGCGAGCGGTACGGCGAAGGTCTCCTTCTCGAAGGGCGCCCTCACGCTCGCCGCGCGCGAGCGCTCGGTCGTCTTGAAGCGCTACGACGGAGGCGCGACCTACTACGAGCTCTCGGGCGAGCTCCGCGTCGCGCCGACCCCGCCCCCGGCGAACCGCGCCGAGTTCGACGCCCTCTCGAAGCGAGAGAAGCTCGCGAACCTCTACGACGTGCAAGGAGACGTCGGGACCCTCCGGCCCGGCCTCACGGAGAAGCCGATCCGCATCGTCGCAGAGCTCTCGGGCAAGGCGGAGGAGCGCGCGCTCGCCGCGTACTACGCTGCCCGGTCCGATGCCTTCCAGAACGGTGGCGAGAGGCCCGACGTCGTCGCGATCCAGAAGGCCGGCGTCACGTGGGCCTATGCGATCCACTCGGGCGGTCGGAGCTACGGCAACTGGTGGCAGACGAGCGTGTTCGACCGCGCGTTCGAGGAGATCGGCGGCTTCGGCGGATCCGACTGAGCCGCGGCGTCGTCAGACGAGGGCGCGGTAGCGGAGCGGCTCGGCGACGTTCTTCACGGGCGTCGCGCGCACGTCGCCGAACCGGAAGCCGTGCCCCTCGGGGAGGCTCGCGATCGCCTCATCCATGACGAGGATCTCGTCCTTCGCCGCGCAGCCCTGGAGCCGCGCGGTGTTGTTCATCCCGCTCGAGAACCCGGTGAAGTTGCTGTTCGGCCCGAACTGGCCCACGAAGAGCGGCGCGAGGTTCACGCCCGTCGACACCGAGACGCCGACCTCCCGGAGGCTCTCGAACGTCACCCGCTGAGGGAGCTTGTTCGTCATCGAGCGGATGTCGCGAGCGCACGCGATCGCGCTGGCGAGCCGGGCGCCCGGAGGGTCGTCGTAGAAGGGCGGCCCGAAGAGCGCGATGATGCAGTCTCCGACCATCTTGTCGAACACGCCGCCGTGCTGCCAGACGATCTCGACCGCGTCTCGGCTCCAGTCCTCGACGAGCTCTGCGACCCTCGCCGGCGTCTTCAGCACCTGCTCGGAGAGGCGTGTGAACCCGGAGATGTCGCAGTAGAGGATGCCGACCGTCTCCTCCCGCGGCGCGAGGAACGTGCGCTCGTAGCCGTCGTGGGAGAGGAGCCTGCCGACGTCGTCCGGACGGAACGCGGTCGCGAGCGCGCGCCACTCCTTGTTGAAGTCGACCACGCGCTGGCGGATGTAGCCCGCGAACGCGGAGAGGAGATCGCGGTCGTAGGTGTTGAACGGCGTCCCCTTGGAGGTGACGACCACCTTGCCGACGACGACGCTCTTCGTGATCCCGTTGATGAGCACCTCCTCCTGAGCGTCCTTCACGCCGAGGTGGTCGAGGAGCGCGGTGCTCTCCCCCCGGAGGTACTCGCCGCCGAGCATGCGGAGCGGGGCGTGCGTGCCGCCGAGCGTGGAGAGCGTGTCGACGCGGAGTTCCTTGCCCTCGAACATCTGGACGTGGAGGGTCCTCGCCGCGCTCTCCTCCGCGACGTAGACGAGCACCATGCGATCGATCGGGATCGCGTCGGCGAGGACGGCGACGGCCTGACGGACGCCGTCGCCGAGGACGCGGTGCCGGAGGGCGTTGCCGAGCTTCATCATGATCTGGTGCTTCTCGCGCATGGCGCGGATCGAGAAGAGCCAGTTGTCGATCACCTCGCACATCGCGTGGAGACCGGCGTTCGCGCGGCGGATCTCCGGAGCGGTCGAGCTCGTCGGGAGGAGGAGGCCCGCGCGTCCGAACCACGCGCCGGCGACGTCGAGCGGCTGGGCGACGAGGATGCCCGCGGGGGTGCGGAGGACGACCTCCTCGCGTCGCTCCTCGCTCGTCGCGGCCGTCACCGCCTCGCGCTCGGGGAACACGAGCGCGCCTTCTTCCGACCAGCCGTAGAGGTGGACGGCGAGATCCTCTCCGAACGTCTCCACGAAGCAGGCGGTCGCCCCGAGCTGCGGACCGATCTTCGGGAGGAGGGCGCCGAGCATCTCACCGACCCCCCAGCGCCGGACGAGTCCCTCCTCGATGAGCTGGTCCACGGTGTTCCGGAGCGCGTAGAGCTCCTGGACGTCGACGTCGGCCGGAACGGACCTCTCGGACATGGCCGGCATTGTGCCACAGCCGCGCGCTCTCTGCGGGAGTCTGCGGGTGCGGAGGCGACCCCTCGGGTGCACCCGCTTGCGGCGGCCGTCGGGTCGGCCTATTCGCACGGGATGCGCACCGAGTGGGTCTCGAAGAGGAGCGGTCCCGTCGTCACCCAGATGCACTACGCCCGCGCCGGCGTCGTGACGGAGGAGATGCAGTTCGTCGCTGCGCGCGAGAAGGTCGAGCCCGAGCTCGTCCAGAGCGAGGTCGCTCGCGGCCGCCTCGTGATCCCCGCGAACGTCCGGCACGAGAACCTCGAGCCGATGGGCATCGGCATCGCGCTCGGTTGCAAGGTGAACGCGAACATCGGCTCGAGCGCCGTCCTCACCGAGGTCGAGGCGGAGCTCCGGAAGCTCGCCGTCTGTCTCAAGTACGGCGCGGACACGGTGATGGACCTCTCCACCGGCGGCGACATCGACGGCATCCGTCGCGCGCTGCTCGCGAAGAGCCCGGTGCCGATCGGGACGGTGCCGATCTACCAGGCGCTCCAGGCGGTGAAGAGCGTCGAGAAGCTCCGCGCGTCCGACATGATCGACATGCTCGAGCACCAGGCGCAGCAGGGCGTCGACTACTTCACCATCCACGCCGGCGTGCTCGTCGAGCACCTGCCGCTCGTGAAGAACCGGATCACCGGGATCGTGTCGCGGGGCGGGTCGATCATGGCGCAGTGGATGATCGAGAACCACCAGCAGAACCCCTTTTACGTCCACTGGGACAAGGTCCTCGAGATCTGCGCCAAGTACGACGTCACCATCAGCGCGGGCGACGGGCTCCGCCCCGGGTGCCTCGCGGACGCGAGCGACGCGGCGCAGTTCGCCGAGCTCGCGACGCTCGGCGAGCTCACGAAGCGCGCCTGGGAGAAGGACGTCCAGATCATGATCGAGGGGCCCGGTCACGTGCCCTTCGACCAGATCGAGATGAACGTGAAGAAGGAGATGGAGCTCTGCCACGAGGCGCCGTTCTACGTCCTCGGGCCGCTCGTGACCGACATCGCGCCCGGCTACGACCACATCACGAGCGCGATCGGCGCGACGATGGCGGGCACGGCCGGGGCGGCGATGCTCTGCTACGTGACGCCGAAGGAGCACCTCGGCCTCCCGGACGAGAAGGACGTGAAGGACGGGCTCATCGCCTACAAGATCGCGGCCCACGCCGCGGACGTGGCGCGGCACCGGCCCGGCGCGCGGGACCGCGACGACGCGCTCAGCCGCGCCCGCTACGCGTTCGATTGGAAGGAGCAGTTCCGGCTCGCGATCGATCCGGAGATCGCCCAGGAGATGCACGACGAGACGCTCCCCGACGAGTACTTCAAGACCGCCGAGTTCTGCTCGATGTGCGGGCCGAAGTTCTGCTCGATGCACATCAATCGCGCGGTGGAGGAGTACAACGCGAAGCTCCCCGACGGGGCCGTCGACGAGGCGCGCGCTGGCAAGCGCGGGCTCGCCGTGGTCCCGAGCTGAGCCGATGGCGACGCGCCCCACGGCCCCTCGCCTCGTCCTCGGGGTCGCCCTGCTCTCGACCGCGTGCGTCGCGTGCACGGCGTGTCGACGCGGGGCGAGCGAGGCCGGGGAGAGCACGCCGCCGGCCGCCGCGTCGGGCGGGCCGAGCGGGAG
>JALHPN010000358.1 GCA_022842465.1 Polyangiaceae bacterium
GGCGCGGCCGGAACGAGGAAGCACACGACGCCCTCCTTGTCCCGGCCGCGCCGCTTGCGCGAGCGCGGCGGGCGCGGCGAGCCGTCTTCCCCCTCCTCCTCCTCGGCCACGCGCGTGTGCTCGCCGAACCCCTCGACGAGCCACCCACCGTCGCGCGACGCGACGCGGAGCCCACGCCGCGCGAGCTTCTCCCTCGCGACCTCGAGGTCCGCGATCGGCAGGGACACCGCCGAGAGCACGGACGGCCTCCCGATGAGCGCGCCGACCATCGCCGCGGCGTCCATCGGCTGCGAGAGGTCGATGACGTCGCCGACGTCCGCCTCGAGCGCCTCCTTCACGAGCGCGCGCGCGTCGAGGACGGGCAGCTTCAGCCAGCCGTTGACGACCTTCACGGTCGCGTCGGCGCTCTTCACGCGCGCGATCGCGACGAGCATCGGAGGCTCGGCCACCTCCGACACGTCGGCGGGCGCCGGCGGGGGCGCTCCGACCGGCTTCGTCGCGAGCGGCGCGGGCGGCGCGGGCGGAGGCGACCCGCCGCAGGCTCCCGCCGAGATGGAGAGAGACGTCAAGAGGAGGAGAGCTCGGCCAGCGCGAAGGCTCGACATGGGGGCCCGAGCATAGCGGAAGGCCGTCCGGCTTTTCTCCCGCGCGGCGCTGTGGTTCATGGACGTCACCCTCGTGGCAGCACCGAAGATGAATCCCGCCCAGGCCGAGGCGGTCGAGCACCAGAACGGGCCTCTCCTCGTCCTCGCCGGCGCTGGCTCGGGGAAGACGCGCGTGATCACCCACCGGATCGCCCGGCTGATGGAGCGTGGCGTCCCGGCGCACATGATCTGCGCGCTCACGTTCACGAACAAGGCCGCGGCCGAGATGGCCGAGCGCGTCGAGCACCTCATCAAGGAGCGCGGCCTCGGCGGGAAGGACGGCGGAAAGGGCCTCGTCATCTCCACCTTCCACTCCTTCGGCCTCATGGTCCTCGGGCGCGAACGCAAATCGCTCGGCGGCACCTTCACCATCTTCGACCAGGGCGACTGCCTCTCGGCGGTGAAGGAGATCCTCTCCCGGACCGAGGCGGGCAAGCGACTCGACGCGAGCGCGATCGCCGCCCGCATCTCGAACGCGAAGAACGCCTTCATCTCGCCGGAGGAGCTCGAGGTCCGCGAGGGCGACGAGTACGACGAGATGGCGAAGATCGTCTACCCGCGGTACCAGTCGGCGCTCCGTAACTTCAAGGCGTTCGACTTCGACGATCTCGTCTGCGAGGTCGCGCGGCTGTGGCAGCAGCGCGCGGACATCCTCGATCGCTGGCAGAAGGAGTACCTGTACGTCCTCGTCGACGAGTACCAGGACACGAACCGCGCCCAGCTCGAGGTCTTGCGCCTGCTCGCCGGGCGCCACAAGAACATCTGCGTCGTCGGCGACGACGACCAGTCGATCTACGCGTGGCGCGGCGCCGACGTGCGGAACATCCTCGACTTCGAGGAGCAGTTCGAGGGCGCGAAGATCGTCATGCTCGAGCAGAACTACCGCTCTGCCGCGCCCATCCTCGCCGTGGCGAACGCCGTCATCGCGAAGCGCACGGACTCGAAGTACAAGAAATTCCTCTTCACCGACAAGCCGGGCGGCGAGAAGGTGAACCTGGGCGTCGCGCCGTCACCGGAGGCGGAGGCCGCCTACGTCGCGCGCGAGATCCGCCGCATCATCAGCGAGGAGCAGCGCAAGCCGAAGGACTTTGCGATTCTCTATCGCTCGAACGGCCAGGCGAAGCTCATCGAGGAGAACCTCCGCGAGCAGGGCGTCGCGTACCGGATGATCGGCGGTCAGCAGTTCTTCGAGCGGAAGGAGGTGAAGGACCTCCTCGCCTACCTGAAGCTCGCCCTGAACCGCTCCGACGAGATCGCGCTCCGCCGCATCGTCAATTACCCGCCGCGAGGGATCGGCGACACGAGCATCGAGCGACTCACGCAGCACGCGCTCGCGAAGGGGTGGTCGCTCTGGCAGGCGATCGAGCGCGTCGACGCGCTCGACGGGATCTCGACCGGCGCGCGCGACGGGTGCAAGGACATCGAGAAGCTCGTCTCCGACATGCGCCGCCAGCTCATCATCGAGCGGCAGAAGGCGAGCGTCGTCGCGCGAAGCCTCTGCGAGGCGGTCGGCCTCAAGAAGGACATCGACGCGACGTCGCCGACGCCGCATGCCGCGGCGCGACGCTGGGGCAACGTCGAAGGCTTCCTCGCGATGCTCGGCCGCCGCGAGACCCGCGTGGAGGCGAAAGGCCAGGACGCGAGCGCCGAACGCGAGCTCATGGCCTTCCTCCACGCGCTCACGCTCCAGATGAGCGAAGAGGAGGAGGACCCCGGGAACGTCGTCACGCTGTCGACGCTCCATGGCTCGAAGGGCCTCGAGTTCGATATCGTGTACCTGATCGGCTGCGAGGAAGGGCTCATCCCCCACACACGGTCGCTCGAGGTGAAGGCGTCCGACGCCACCGTCCAGGACGTCGAGGAGGAGCGACGGCTCTTCTACGTCGGCGTCACACGCGCGCGGCAGCGGCTCTTCCTCCTCCGCTGCAAGCACCGCGTGATGCGCGGCAAGCCGGCGCCGCGGACCCCTTGCCGCTTCCTCGCCGACATCCCCGAGGAGCTCTACGAGGCCTTCGAGGTGAAGGACGCGTCGGCGATGAGCGTCTCGGAGATGGCGACGAGCGCGGGCAACCTGCTCGCGATGCTCGACGCGCTCGGGAAGTGAGCCCTGCTCAGCTGAACTGCACCGAGCGGCGCGTGAACGCAGGGGCCATCTCCCAGTAGCCCGTGATCGGGAACGTGACGTCCCGCGTGCTCGACGCCTCGGCTGCCCCCGCGGCGGCGATGACCGGGGCGAAATGCTCGCTCCGCGGGTGCGCGAGCTCTGCGCCGGGCGCCTTCTTCTTCCAGTCGAGGAGGGCGTCGTGGTCGCGGCGCCCGACGACGTCCGCGATCCATGCGTCGAACTCGGAGGCCCAGGACGGCGTGCTCGGGAGCCCGAGGCTCCGCATGTTGTGCGTGAGAAACCCCGAGCCCATCACGAGCACCCCCTCGTCGCGCAGCGGCGCGAGCGCACGACCGAGCGCGAAGAGCTCCTTCGCGTCGAGGCTCGGCAAGGAGAGCTGCAGCGTCGGCAGGTCGGCCCCGGGGTACATCGCCGTGAGTGGGACCCAGGCGCCGTGGTCGAGCCCGCGCTCGGGCTCGTCGCCGACGCCGAGCCCCGCGTGACGGAGTAGCGCCCGCACACGGGCGGCGACCTCCGGCGCGCCGGGCGCGGCGTACGTCATCGCGTAGTAGCGCTCCGGGAACCCGTAGAAATCGTAGACGAGGGGGACCGTTCGCGTCGCCCCGAGGGTCGCCGGCTTCGCCTCCCAGTGCGCCGAGAGGACGAGGAGCGCCTTCGGCTTCGGCATCGCCCTCGCCCAGCGGGCGAGCTCGGCGAGCCAGCCGCGATCGTCGAGCAGCGGCGGCGCGCCGTGCGCAAGGAACACGACGGGGGCACGGGAAGGAGCGTTCGCGGTCGAGCTGTTCATGGGGGCCTCTTCCTCGGAGCCATCGTAGGTCCGGGAGCGCGCCTCCACACGGGGTGTCTCGTAGAACGCACTGTTGCGCTCGCGAGAACGACGCGCGGATGGTGTAGGCTCGGCCCGTGGATCGCGTCGCCGCCTTCGCCTCGGAGCGCACGCCTCGGAGGCTCCTCGCCCTCGCGGTGTTCGGCGCGCTCCTCTACACCTTCCAGCATCTCGCGATCTTGCTGCTCTTCTTCGTGACGTTCGAGCGAGCGCTCGGGTGGACGTCGCGCGAGCTCGCCACGAGGACGAAGCTCTCCCGCAAGGTCTGTCTCCTCGGTCTCGTCGGGGTCCTCGTCGGATCGCTCGCCGTCGTCGCCTGGCTCGGCGTAGGCAAGACGGTTCGGACGTTCACCGAGATGCAGGCGTCCCTCCCCGACCACTTCACCGAGCTCCGGGAGAACCCGCTCGTCGCGAGGATGGAGGACCAGTTCGGCGGCACGGACAAGCTCGTCGACGGCGCGAAGCACTACGCCGGGAGCGCCCTCTCGGCCGCGTCCGCGATCGGCCACTTCTTCGTCCACGTCCTCATCGGCTTCATCCTCGCGCTCGTCTACACCCTCGAGGAGGAGGAGCTCCGCGCCTTCTGGTCGCGCGTCGACGCCCGGTCGCTCGGCGGAACCCTCGCGAGATGGCTCGGTCACGTCGCCGACGCCACGATCGTGACCGTCCAGCTCCAGCTCATCGTCGCCGTCTTCAACACCGTCACGACCCTCCCGGTCCTCCTCCTCCTCGGCGTGCCGAACGTCGGGGCCTTGATGCTGCTCATCTTCGTGTCGGCGCTCGTGCCGGTCATCGGCAACGTCGTGTCGGGCACGATCCTCTCGCTGCTCGCCTACCAGCAGCAGGGGTGGCTCGGCGTCGGCCTCTTCGTGGGGCTCACGTTCGTGCTCCACAAGATCGAGTCGTACTACCTCAGCCCGAGGCTCACGGCACGGCACGTGAAGATCCCCGGGTTCCTCCTCATCGTGAGCCTCATCGCCTGCGAGCAGCTCTTCGGCTTCAAGGGCTTCTTCCTGAGCTTCCCGATCCTCTTCATCGCGGGGCGCATCCGGAGCGAGTGGCTCGAGGAGGACGCGATCACGTCGGGCGGCGACCTCCTCCTGAACGACGCGCTCGACCAGCTCCCGCCGAGCCTCTCGGTGGAGAGGACGAGCCTTCCGCTCGCCACCGAGCCGCTCGCTCTGGCGGAGGCGGAGGCCCCCCAAGCCTCTCCGGACGGGCCGACCTCCTCGCCGCCGCGCGCCGACGCGTGAAGGCATCGCGCCGTCCCGCGACGCCACCTCGCACGGTCTGCGTGGAGGCGCAGCGCGTGCGCGTCCCCCGTCGCGCCCCCGCGCGTGGTGAGGGGCGCGGAAGCGGGACGATGCCGACCACTTAGGGACGTCGATGCCGCTCGAGCCCGCGGCGCGCGCCGCGGGCTCCTCGATTGCATGGGGACGCGCATGGACATCCCGCGCTCGGCGGCTCTCGTGATCCTCGGCCTGGTGGCGTGCGGGGAGCCCCCCTCGCCTCCGCCGAAGACCGCGGCCGAGCCGCCCCCGGCGACGAGCTCGGCGGCGACCGCGACGGCGACGAACGACGCGGCCGCGCCGGC
>JALHPN010000359.1 GCA_022842465.1 Polyangiaceae bacterium
CTGTTCGATGATGGCTTCCAGCACCAGGTCGGCGTCTTCCAGCGCCTCCGCCAGCACCGGCAGGCGGGTCACGGCATGGTGCAGCCATTCGGCATCGGCGTCCCGCGGCGCCTCGCCGTCCGCGCGCGGGCGTCCCCCGTCGTCGCTCTCCGTCGTCGTCGTCCCGCCGTCGTCGCCTCCCTGGCCGGCGTCGTCGTCCTCGTCGTCGATGGGCGCGCCGTGGACGGTCTGACAGGCCTCGGTCGCGACGAGGAGGCTCGCGGCGGCGAGGACGAGGAAGAGGAAGGACCGCTCACGTCGTCGTGCTCGCATCATCGATGCGATCGTCGTAGCACGGCCCGCGTCTCCGGGCAGGTCAGGGAATCGCCTCGTCGAAGTGCACGCTCCAGTTCCAGAGCGCCTTGCCGATGGCCGAGGGGGTGTCGTCCGAGTCGCGCAGATTCCCGCGGGCGATCGTGCCGGAGCCGCCGCAGCCCGTGAACGTGTAGGCGTACCGGAGGCGCGCTGCGGGAGCCGCCGGATCGGCGAGGGTCACCGTCACGCTCGTCGGCCCGGCGAGGGCGACGCTTGCGATCGCGAGTCGCGCGCCGGCCGCGTCGACCGCTTCGAAACCGTACGATCCGGGGTCTTTCACGGTCTCCGTGTCGAGGACGAGCGGCGGCTTGGGCACGGCGAACGACACGGTGACGGCGGCGCCGTTGCGCACGAGGGCGAGGGGGCGGAGCGGCTCCCACGTCTTCCGCTCGACGACGATGCGCGTGTAGACCTTCCCGAAGTACTCGCCGAGCCACCGCTCGCCCTCGCCCGTGAAGTGGAGGCAGCTCGAGCTGTACGGCATCGGGTACGTCGGCCCGACGACGACGACCTTCCCGTTCGATTGAACGTGCGCACGCAGTTGCTGGAAGGAGATGACGGTCGTGGGGACGTCGTTCCAGTGGGAGTACTGGGACACGAGGAGCGGCGGCGAGACGGTCTGGCCCGTGATCGCCTTGACGCCCGCCTCGTAGTCACGCTGCCACTCGGCGAGCGCGTCGCCGTAGTCCGCCAGGTCTCCCTGGCCGTCCGTCCGCGGGAGCGGGAAGAGCGAGTCGCCCGACGACCACGCGTAGTGGTCGTGCTCGCCGTGGATCGCGGTGATCGCGCGTACGGCGTAGGACTTCCCGGCGGCGTCGGCGAGGCGCTTGCCGTCGGCCACCTGCCTCATCGCGTCGTCCCACGGCTTCACGTAGCCGCGGTCCTCCCACCACGGGCACCCGCCCTTGCGGAGGCACCAGTAGCTGTTGCCGCTCCGGCCGTGGAGGCTCACGAGGAGATCGTGCGAGGCGTGGCCCGTCCCCGCGAGGGCGCCGGCGCGCGCGAGGCGCGTCGCGGTGTTCGCCATCGAGGACGACATGGTCTCGACCGCCGATCCCGGGAAGAACGTGTCTCCTTCGACGAGCGGGACGAACGCGCTCGGCACGTCGTAGCGCTTGCAGCCGTCGCCGTCGCACTGGGAGCCGGTCATGACGCCCACGTCGAACATGACGTTGTCGTAGGGCTGCGACGTCGAGACGACGGGCTTGCCGTCGTTCGCGACGGCGTTGCTCTGGCCGGTCGAGAGCACGTGATTGATGTCGAAGTGCACGTACGGGGCGAGGACCTCGCCGGCGTCGCCGCCGGCGCCGCCCTCTCCGGCGCCGCCGTCCGCCCCGCTCGCGCCGCCTTCTCCGGGCACCGGGGCGCTCCCGCGAGGCCCGGTCTCCGTCCCGCCGGGGGACGTGGGGGAGGTCGCGTCACCGCCTGCCCCGATCGCCACGTCCGTGCATGCTGCCCCCATCGCGAGCGCGGAGGCGCCGACGAGGGCGAGGACGCGCGACATCGCGCGCTTGCTCCGCGAGCCGCCGTTCCGTGCGACGTCGGGGTGGTGCCCGAACCATCCGAGCTCCGCCTCGACGCCGGCCACGAGGCGGAGGCGCACGGACAGCCAGCGGTCACACCAGTCGACGAGCGGCGCGTCGCCCTCCTCGTCGGCAGCGGACCGGAGCAGGCGCACCACGTCGACCCCGTGGCGGAGGCCGAGGAGCGTCCCCCGGAAGGACTGCTCCGCGGAGAGGACGCGGTCGACGACGAGGTGACGGGCCACGGAGAAGGCCTCGCCCGCGACCTGTCCCACGGCGGAGGCGTGCAGGCCGCGCTCCTTGGCGAGGCGAGCGACGTCCGCCAGCGCCTCGTCGGCGTGGGCCGCGACGGCGCGGAGCGCCGTGGCCGGCGGCACCGGACCGAGACGCTCCGCCTCCCGTCGTGGATGACGGACGGCGGAGCGCTCGGTCTGGAACAGCTCGGCGAACAGATCGGTGGAGAGCGTTCGCTTCTTCGACATGCCGTGAGGGCTCGCTCAGAGACCCGACGTCGTGCCGTAGTCGCCGATGGCGTGATCCGAGGCGAGCCCGTTCGGCTGCGTGACGCGGTCGGCGGTCTTGCCGATGCCGAGGCCGGACTGGCCGATCTGCCCCTGGATCTTCGACGCGACGCCCTTGCCCATGTCGAGGGCGCGGGTGCGCGTGCGCGGACTGAAGATCATGACGGCCGCGATGCCGCCGAGGACGGCGACGCCGACGGCGCCGAGGACCAGCGGGAACACCGCTGCGGACTTGCGCGACACGAAGGGGTACTCCGAGGAGACCGCGATCGAGCCGAGGACGTTCTTGAGGACCTTGTCGATGTTCATGCCCACGCGCACCTGCACCGGGGATGCCGGCCTACCCACGCGCGCGCGTTCCCGCTGGATTTCAGGGGCTCCCGCGGAGGCCCGTCACTCCGCGCTGCGCCGGTGCGCGTAGCAGACTGCCCCGCGTGCTCCGGCTAGGAACCTCGCGCGGCGGCGCGGCGCGGCGCTAGCTCAGCCGACCTTGGCGACCGCGCTCGGCTTCTCGCGCTTCACGTTGAAGATGCGGAGCGGCTTCTCCTTGCCCTTCAGGTGTGCGGCGGGGAGCTCCTCCACCTCGAAGCGCGGCCCGAGACGCCCGAGCGTGTGCTCGCTCACGATGACCTGTCCGGCGAGCGCGATGCCGCAGAGGCGCGCGCTCGTGTTCGCCGTGTCGCCGATGACGGTGTAGCTCATCGCCTTCGAGCTGCCGACGTAGCCCGCGACGAGGGGCCCCGTGTGGAGGCCCATGCCGACGGCGAGGGGAGGATGACCCATCTCGACGCGCTTCCGGTTGAAGCGACCGAGGACTTCCATCTGGTCGAGCGCGCACTGCACGCTGCGGACGGCGTCGTCGGGGTGCGCGGCAGGGGCGCCCCAGAAGGCCATGATGCCGTCGCCCATGAACTTGTCGAGCGTCCCCTCGTACTTGAAGATCGTCTCGACCATCAGCTCGAAGTACTCGTTCAGGAGCTCGTTGATGACGCCGGCGGTCGCGCCCTCGCTCATCCGGGTGAAGCCGCGGATGTCCGAGTTGAAGACGGTGCACTCGGGGACGTGCACGCCGCCCTTCTTCACCTCGAGCTTGCCGGAGAGCACCTGCTCTGCGACGTTCGGCGACAGGAGGCGCGAGAAGCGCTCGCGGTTGACGATCTCCTGCTCGACCTTCTTCGCGAGGAGGTTGTTCTCGATGAACATCGCCGCCTGGTTCCCGACGGCGGTGACGAGCTCGAGGTCCTTCTGCTGGAACTGCGCGAGCGACTCGGAGTCGAGCCACACCGCGCCGAGGACCTCCTTCTCGTGGAGCAAGGGGACGACGATCGCGCTCGAGATCCGGTTCAGGATCATCGATTTGCCCTTGGACGAGGCGAAGTCCATCGAGGCGTCGTGCGTGAGCACCGCGGCGCGCTCCGTCATGACGTGGTTCAGGATCGTCGAGCTGACCTGGATGGGCGCCTCCGTCCCGTCCCGGCGATGCGCGGCGCGCGGCTGGAGGTTCTGCGTGTCGTCCCGGAGGAGGATGACGCCGCGGTCGGCGTTCACGAACTTGAAGAGCGAGAGGAGGATCTTGCGGAGCAGCTCGTCGAGATCGCGCTCGAGCCCGATGTCGCGCGTGAGCTCCCAGGTGAGACGAAGCCGCTCGTAGTCGACCTTGAGCTGCTGCGGGTCGTTCTTGATCTGGTCGAACGGGACGAAGCCCTTCGTCTGCGCGGCGATCTGGGTCCCGATCGCGCGCGCGGAGTCGAGCACGTCGACGCGCGTCCCGCCGAAGCTCGGCGGCCTGCCGGGACGGCCCCCCGGCGCACCGCCGTGCGGCATGCCCGGCTGCGGGCCATAGGGTTGCGGCTGGCCGTAGGGCGGCTGCGCCGGCGCGTACGGACCGGAGCCCTGCGCGCCGCCCTGGCCCCCGGGGCGACCCGGCTGCTGGGCGGCAGGCATCCCCATCGTCCCCATCGGGCCCGAGGGCATCCCGGGGCCCTGCATCCCGACCGCGCTCGGCATCCCGACGCCCATGCTCGCGGGCGGCGGGACGCTCGGGCCCTTCTGCCAGGGCTGCGAGCCCGGGGCGCCGAAGCCGCCCGGCGGCCCCTGCATCCCGCTCATCGGGCCGCCCATGCTGGGGGCGCCCATGTTGGGGGCGCCCATGGGACCGCCCATGCCCTGGTGGGGGACGCCGCCGTGCGGCGACGGGACCGGCGAGTTGAAGTCGATGGGCGCGCCGTGACCGTCGTCGTAGCGGGCTCGCGTCGATCCGAGCGCGATCTCGTCGCCGTGCCGCAGCATCGCCTCGCCACGGACGCGCTCGCCGTTGACGTACGTGCCGTTCAGGCTGCCGAGATCCCGGAGCACGAACCCCGACTCGCGCTGCTCGAGGATGCAGTGCTCCTTCGACACGATCTTGTCGAGGAGCTGGATCGAGTTGTTCGGGTGCCGACCCAAGCTGTTGACGGGTCGGAGCTCGATCGCTTGCTGCCCCTCGGCCGTGGCGAGGATCAAACGGGCCATCCAGCGTCGGATGCTACCGTGCCAGCTCGCGCTGCGACAGGGGAACCTTCGGTCCCTCGCAACGGCTCCCCGCGGCCCGGATCCGTCTGGTAGGATTCCGTGGGTATGGCGCAACGGCGGAACAACGATTCGAAGCCGAAGCCGCCGCCCTCGCGGCCGAGCCGTCGCGGGAGCGCGACGGCGCGCCCGTCGAAGACGGCGCCCGGCAACGGGGCCGGCGAGGCGCCGGACCGGGAGAGTGCGGC
>JALHPN010000360.1 GCA_022842465.1 Polyangiaceae bacterium
CGGGGAGCTCGCGCTCGCGAGCCGCCTCACGCGCCCGCTCGGCCCCGTGCTCGTCGACGCCGCGCGCATCGACCTCGCGCTCGGCGGCGGGACGGGCGCGGTCACGGGCGGCGTCGCGCAGGGGGACGAGGTCTTCGCGTCCGGCGCCGTCGGCTGGCGCATCCTCGGTGGCTACCGGAGCGAGTCGTTCGGCGTGTTCGCGGGCCTCGATCCGCAGGCGCGCACGACGCGCGTGAGCGATCTCCGCATGTACGGCTTCGTCGCGCCGATCGCGGTGCGCGGGGAGTGGCGCATCAACGGACCGGCCGCGATCGTCCTCACGGGCTGGGCGCTCTCGCCGTTCACCGACGCAGAGGCGGCGGGGGTGGAGCTCGAGGTGCCGATGTCACGCCGCGGGTGGGCGCTCTTCGCGCGCGGCGAGTGGCTGCGGATGCCTGGGAGCTTCGCGGCAGATGCAGAGACCCGGGCGGCGGCGAGCACGTCGCCGGAGACGACGACCGCGGCGATCGGCGTCGGCCGCCGACTCTGACCGACACTCGGGAGGCAGTCTCACGATCGAGGAGGAGTAGCGCGGTATCGTAGGCGCGATGAGCGCTCCGTTTCCGCCGACACTCGAGGCCGAGGCGCGCGGCCTCGGCCTCGCGCCCCGTCGGTTCTTCGCCCAGCCGGAGGCGGGGCTCGGGTTCGGCTCCGTCCGCCGCAGGCTCGCGCGCGGGCACCACGCACCGCACGAAGCGGTCCTCTTCGGGATCCTCGACGACGTGCCTGTCCTCGCGCGGCTCGTCGACCGCACGCCTCCGCAGAGCGCCCGCGAGACGCCGATCCCGCGGTGGTTCCTGAGCGTCGCCGCCGAGGTCGCGCCGCCGGTGCTCGCCGGCGCGACGCTCGCGCCGTTCGGGTCGGCCCGGTTCCCGACCGGAGCGCCGCTCGGGCTCGAGCGCGACCCCGCGAGGATCGACCTCCCTGACGCCGCGCTCGCGCGGACGTTCCACGCCGTCGCCTCGAACCCGGCGCGCCTCCTCTTTTTCGTCAGCGACCCCGGCGTCGCCGCGGAGCTCGTCGGCGGCGCGCACGGCCTCGGAGATCTCGCGATCACGGACGGCTCCGTCGAGGTCAACGTCCCGCTCCCGGGCCCGGTGCAGCTCGCATCTCTCGTCCAGCCTCTCCTGCGCGTCGCGCGGGTCGTGTCGGCGCGGAGCGCGGCGATGCCCGACGACCCGGCGATCGCGCGCTGGAAGGAAGAGTGGTGGGCGCTCGCGTCACGGCACGCGCTCTCGTTCGATCCGGGGCGCGTCACGGTGAGCGGGAGCGCGCTCGGGCACGAGGTCGAGGTCGCGCTCGAGCCCGCATACCGCCACATCATGACGACGGTGACGCTGCGCTTCGGCGAGCCGCTCCCCTTCCGGATCCTCGTCATGCCGCGCGTGCCGCTGTCCGAGCCCTGGGCTTCCCGCGTCTTCGGGAAGCCGGACCCGACCCGCTTCACGGTCGGAGCCTTCGACCTCACGGCGGAGCAACACGACGCCGCACGCGAGCTCCTCTCGGCGCGTGACGCGACGGCCCGGCTCGCCGCCCTCGACGCGCTCGGCGCGCGGGTCGTCCTCGACGAGGACACGCTGACGGCGGAGGTGCGGCGGCCGCTGGGGGGTGAGGACGCGCACGTCCTTCTCGAAGGCGTGCTCGCGGCGGCCCTGGCGCTCGCGCCCGCGGTCCGCAACGCGCCCTACCGCAGCTGACGTGGTACGATCTCGAGGTCTTGGCTCAATCCAGCGAAGCCCCCCCCAACGAAAAGCAGCTCGTCCTCCCGATGGAGGAGTTCTCTCGCGAGCGCGGTCCCGGGATCCCTCGGCAGAACCGGGTCTTCTGCAACCGGAACCTGAAGCTCTCCAGCATCTCCTGGGTCGGCTTCGACATGGATTACACGCTGGCGATCTACGACCAGCCCGCCATGGACGACCTCTCGATCCGGGCGACGATCCAGAAGCTCATCGCGCGCGGATACCCGGACTTCATCAAGACGGTCCCCGTCTCGACGCAGTTCCCGGTGCGCGGCCTGCTCATCGACAAGCGCTTCGGCCACGTCCTCAAGATGGACAGGCACAAGCACGTCAACAAGGGCTACCACGGCTTCCGCGAGCTGACGCGCGAGGAGCTCCGCGCGCTCTACCACTCGAAGAAGATCCGCCCCGCGACGCCGCGCTACCACTGGATCGACACGCTCTACGCCCTCAGCGAGGTCGCCTGCTACGCCGCGCTCGTCGACGCGATGGAGAAGCAGGGTTACGCCGTCGACTACGGCAAGCTCTTCACCGACATCCGCGAGTGCATCGACGAGGCGCACCGCGACGGGACGATCCTCGACGAGGTGTCGTCGAACCTCCCGCACTTCGTCCACCGCGATCCGAACCTCGCGCCTGCGCTCCACAAGCTGCGGAGCGCCGGGAAGAAGCTCTTCCTCCTCACGAACTCGCGCTGGTCGTACACCGACAAGATGATGGAGTTCTTGCTCGGCGGCGCGATGGCCGAGTACCCGACGTGGAAGAACTTCTTCGACGTCGTCATCTGCGCCGCGACGAAGCCGGTGTTCTTCACCGAGAAGCGTCCGCTGATGGAGCGCGACGGCGAGACCGTGAAGCCGGCGACGGCGCCGCTCGAGCGCGGGAAGATCTACGAGGGCGGCAACCTCCAGGATCTCGAGCGCCTCGTCGGCGCGACGGGGGACGAGGTGCTCTACGTCGGAGATCACATCTACGGCGACATCCTGCGCTCCAAGAAGGAGAGCGCCTGGCGCACCGTGATGATCATGCAGGAGCTCGAGACGGAGATCGAAGCCTACGAGTCGTGCAAGAGCGACTTCGTGCGGATCGAGACCCTCGAGGAGGAGCGCGACAAGCTCGAAGACGATCTTCGCTACTACCAGATCCGGATCAAGGAGCTGACGCGCACGATCGAGCACCGCGCGGCGGGCGCTCCGAAGAAGGAAGGGAACGGCGTGCCGCCGCCGGCGCCGAGCACGACGCTGCTCGCGTCGATCACCGCCTCGGCCGGGTCGACGACGCCGGAGCTCGAGGCGGAGCGGATGCGGTTCAAGCGCGCCGTCGAGCGCATCCGCGGCAAGCTCCGTCAGAACGAAGCGGAGCTCGTCGCCCTCGAGCGGCGGATCGATCTCCGGTTCCACCCCTACTGGGGCTCCCTCCTCAAGGAGGGATCGGAGCAGTCGAGCTTCGGCAAGCAGGTCGACGACTACGCCTGCCTCTACACGTCCCGCGTGTCGAACTTCCTCTCCTACTCGCCCCAGCAGACGTTCCGCAGCCCGCGAGACGTGATGGCGCACGAGATCGGGATCAGCGGAGGTTAGGTCGCGATGACGACGGTGCTCATCGCGCTCGCCGTCGTCGTGCCGGTCGTCGTGGTGTTCGTCGCGAGCGACGACGCGCGACGGTTCGTCCGTGGGACCGGCAGCATGAAGCAGACGTTCTCGAACGCGGGCGTCGGCGCGATGTTCCTCGTCGTACAGCTCGCGCTCCGCGGGACGCTCATCGGCGCCTTCGCCGCCGTGGCGGCGCTCGTCCCGTGGTCTCTGCCGGACCACCCGGCCTCCTGGGCCGCGGCGTTCGTCCTGCTCGACTTCGTCTACTACGTGCAGCACCGGCTCGAGCACGCCGTACCCGTGCTCTGGGCCGTGCACGCCGTCCACCACCAGTCACGCGACTACAACCTCTCGGTGTCGTTCCGCGTCGGCGCGCTCTCGAGCCTCTCGACGCTGCTCTTCCACGCCCTCCTCGCGCTCGCGGGCGTGAAGACGGCGCTCTACGCGTCGATCGTCACGGTTCACGCCGTGCTCCTCTTCTCGCTCCACGCGCGGACGCGCTTCGCGCTCGGCCCGGGTCGCTTCTTCAATGCGCCGGTGTTCCACCGCGTCCACCACGGCAGAGAGGACGCGTACATCGACAAGAACTTCGGTGGCGTGCTCCTCGTCTTCGACCGCCTGTTCGGGACGTTCGCGCCCTACGCGAAGGAGCCCACGTTCGGCGTCGTCGGGGAGGGCGGTGCCCCGGCGTCACGCGATCCGATCGCGGCGAACGTCGCGCCCTGGGCGGCGCTCGCGCGCGAGGTCGCCGCGGAGCCGACGTTCGGGCGGAAAGTGCGCGCGCTCTTCGTCCGGTCGCGCTGACGACCCGCCCCCTGACTCAGCGAGAGGCGCCGAAGGGGAAGGAGGCCTGGACGCTGCCGGGATCGAGCGTGCCGACGGGGGTCTCGGCCGGGCGGTCCTCGGGGCGGAAGATGAAGTAGCCGGCGACCGACGCGCCGCCGAGCAAGAGGGCACCGCCGCCGATCCAGAGCCAGGCCGGAAGCGGACCGGCGGGCTTCACGTCTCGCTCGAGCGTGACCGAGACGTTCCGCATCTCCTTGTCGCGGAGGAAGATCTCCGTCTGGTACGCCCGCATCTCGGGCGCGGTCACGCGCAGCGTGTGGCCGCCGCTCGGCACGATGCCCTTCCACGTGCCGAGCCCCTTCAGCTGCCCGTCGACGTGGATCTCGTCGCGCGGACGCGCGGTGATCGAGAGCGTCGCCTCGTGCACGATCCGCTCGAGGCGCGCGACGAGCTTCACCTTCGGGCTGTCGCCGGCCGAGAGGTCCTCCTTGTACTCCTCGAACCCGTCCTTCTGGACGCGAACGCGGCGGAGCCCGAGATCGATCACGACGGGCGCCGGCAGCGGCGTCTCGCCGACGAGCTTGTCGTCGACGAACACCTTCGCGCCCGGCTCGTTCACGGCGAGCTCGAGCGAGACCGTGAGCGGCGCGATGGCCTCGATGAGCGCGTCGGCCTCGGCCCTGTCCGAGGCCGAGAGCATGGGCGCCCCCTCGGACAGGTAGCGCCGCACGAGCCGGAGGACGCTCGAGTAGTGGCGCAGGTTCTTCTCGCACGCCGCCATGTTCCAGAGGAGCCGAGGATCCTTGCCCTTGTCATAGGCCGCGCTGAACTTCACGAGCGCCCCGGCATGATCGCCGTCGCCGTAGAGGAGCTTCGCGGCCTCGTAGTCCGCCTTCGCGTCGCCCGTGAGCGCGTCGGCGAGCGGCGGCACGGCCGGCGGCTCGGGCTCGGGGGCGGGCGGCGCC
>JALHPN010000361.1 GCA_022842465.1 Polyangiaceae bacterium
CGCCGTGCGCGCCGCCGTCGCGGTCGCGCTCGGGGGCCTGCTCGCCGTGCGCGCCGCTCCCGCCGGTCGCCGGGTCACGCGCGATCGAGCCGATCTCGTGCTCGCCGCGCGCCCGTTGCTCGCCGAAGCGAGGGTCATCGCCGGTCTCGACGTCGGCTGGCTCTCGGCGGCTGTTCCCCCACACGTACGCATCGTCGATCTCGCGGGGCTCACGGATCCGGAGATCGCCGTCCTCGGCGGCGGCCACACGTCGAAGCGCGTGGACCTCTCGATGCTCGACGCGCGCTCGGTCGACACCTTCGTGGCCTACGACGCGGCGCGCGTCGTCGAGCAGCGCCTCCTCTCCACGCCGCGCTTCGCGGAGACGTTCACGCGGATCGCGACGCTCCCGCTCGGGACGGCGGGCGCTTCGTACGGCGTCTACCGACGCGTCGCCCGCTGAGCACCCTTCGCGCGTTCGACCTCGCCCTTCGCGCGCTCGACTTCGATCGAGGGCTCCGAGGCGGCAGGGACGACCGAGCGGATGCCGGAGACCTGCGAGTCCGGCCCGATCGGCGTCGCCGCCTTCGCGGCGGCGATCTGCATGTCGATGACGGACCGCACGAAGCTCTCCCAGAGCTTCCGCTCCGTCCCGGTGAGGGCCCAGAACTGGAGCCCCATCCCGAGGCGTCTGCCCTCGGCCCCAGACTCGCCTTGCTCGAGATGCACGATCATCGCGTGCGCGTCGAAGCCCCCGGTCGGGAGCTCGACGTGGAGCTTCACGAGCGACCGGATGCCGGACACCTTCGTGTCCGACGTCTCGACGAAGAGGCCACGGTAGCTGACGTCCACGGTGACGAGCCGGACCTTCGTTCGCCCGCGGTGGAGGACCACCGGGATGTTCGCCTCGACGCGCGCGTCGCGTCGCTGGTTGTCACGTGATGCCATGTCCGGTGAAGCTCTCGCGCCGCGGATTGCTCGCGGGGCAGCTCGTAAGGTACTCGCTTTCGGCCGTCGCGCCATCGCCACTTCGGGTGACCACGAGCGTGACCGGGAGGCCTCGATGTCGCGGTCAGCGTCGCTCGAGGATGCGGGCGCGCGGCCGCTTCGCGCCGAGCTTCGTGCCCCCGGTTAGGCCGAGCACCAGCAGCGCCGCCACGAAGCCCGGGAGGGCGAACGCGACGGCCTGGACGAGGCGGACGGGGTGGAGGACCGCCTGGCCGGTACCCCAGGAGACCCAGCCGAACCCTGCCATCAGCGCGCCGGCCATGATCGCTTTGATCACGGCGCCCGCCCGATAGACGAGCATCGTCGGGAGGATGCCCACCAGGGCGAGCACGACGCCGAAGACCACCTCGGGCCGCGTGGCGAGCGGAGGTAGCCTCGTCCCGTTCGCGGCGAGCTCCCGGGCGCCGAGCGCGGCGACATAGGCGGCTCCGGCGCCCGCGAGCACGAAGAGGATCGCATAGCCGAACGCGGCGAGCGCATCGGACGTCGCGGCGCCCACGGTCCGCGCTGGCCCTGCCGTCTCCGCCCCGCGGCGCGCCTCCGGAACGTGCGGGTTCTTCGTCTCGGTGGATCCTGCGGGCCCCGCAGCCGCGAGGCCGCTCGTCTCGGCGCTGACGAGCGCCCCCTCGAACGTCGCGCGGTCGCCTGCCGTCACGGCCGGTCCCTCGGGCTTCATCTTCAGGCCGTACCCGTGCGCCCGCGCCTTCGCGAGGAGGCGGGCCTTCGTCGCGTCGTCCGGTCCTCCACGCTCGACGACCGCGAGCACGTAGCGCACGCACCCGAGCTCGGCGAGCTCTCGTGTGTGCGCGTCCGTCCCGGGGGAAGCCTCGACGCCGGCCGATCGCGCCGCGTTCCGGTACCAGACGTCGGCCTTCTCCGGGTCGGCCTTGTAGTGGAGACCGAGCTCGTACATGTTACCGAGGAAGACCTTCGCCGGGACATTTCCGCGTTCGGCCGCGGCGCGGAGGTGTGTCGCGCCCTCCTTCAGATCTTGTGCGACGGGCCCGCCGTTGAGGAGGAAGAGCGCCACGGCGTACTCGGCCTCTCCGCTGCCGAGGGAGGCCGCGGCCCGGTACGCCTCGAAGCACTTGGCCATGTCGCGACCGCCGGGCGCGGTGCCGCCACGGTACGCGCGCGCGAGCCCGACGAGGCCCTCGACGTCGCCGGCGGCGAGGCGCGCGGCGATGCCGTCCTCGTCCTCGTCCTCGGCGCCGTCGCTCGCCGCGTCGCGCGCGCGCGGCTCAACCGACATCCGCGCTCTCGACGCGCTTCTGGACCTCGAGCAGCTTCGCCACGCGGGTGTCCTCCATCACGTTCGCGCGCGCTCCGCCGCTCTTCACGAAGAAGTCCCCGAGATGGGTCGACCACGTGTCGAAGTAGCGGTTGCCGGCGAAGACGATCGAGACGCCCTTCGCGGACTGCGAGGTGGGCTCGTCGTCGAAGTCGACGTTCGTCCAGTCGACGGCCTGCGCCGTGTCGACCGCGTCCTCCGAGTAGCTGAGGCGGATGGGAGCGGGGGGCGTGCGACGGGGCCTCTGCATGAGGAGGCCGAGCATCGCGTCGGTGATCTTGACGCGCAGGATCGTCGCGACGAGGCTCGTGTCCACGTTCGTGCGCGCGAAGTAGGGGAAGACCGCCTGCCCGAGGACGGGGAGGAGGAGCTTCGAGGTGCAGACCTCGCGGACGAACGCCTCGGTCTGCGCCTGCGGCACCGCGAGCTCGCTGCCGCGGAGGCGCTCGGCGGCGGTGCGCGACCACCACTTGAGGACGTGGACGAGGACCTTCTTCACCTTGTCGCTCGCCTTGATGCTCATCGGCATGACGACGTCGAGGACCTTCTTCACCTCCGTCTCCACGTCGTGCTCCGGCGGGACGACGAGGTCCACGAGCTCGCCGAAGACGGCTCCCGTGCATCTGCGCGCCATCTCCGCCTGGATCGCGGCGACGAGCTGGCGCGCGTCCTCCATCCGTCGGGCGCGCTCCTCCGCCTCGTCGCGCGAGGGCGTCAGCGCCGACAGCACGCTCACGAGCTCGGCGCGGATCGCCTGCGCCTCGGTGACGAGCTCGCGCCGCTTGATGTCGACGGCGAGCTTCTGGCGCATGTGCGAGGCGAGGAGCGGGACGCCGCTCTTCGGGAGCGCCTGCCCGTGTGCCCCGGCGGGCTCGACGCCCTCGACCGCGAGCCACTTCTCCTCCGGTGACGCGATGAAGGTCGAGACGGCCTGCGAGGCAGCATAGCCCGCTCGCACGCGCTCGTAGTCGGGGTCCCCCGGCTGGAGCGACTGCATCTGGTCGGCGTAGGGGTTCCGGATCCAGAAGAGGTTCGTGAACGGCTTGCTCTTCCCGCCCCAGTTCAAGATCCACGAGCCGTGTCCGCGCGCCCAGAAGTCGATGCAGGCCTCTTGCACGCGCGAGTCCCAGCGGTCCTTCGCGTTGTCGGCGCGGAGAGCGCCCAGGCTCATGTCGAACTTCGTGAGGGCGAGGAAGAGGCTCGGCTGCTCCAGCTCCTTCGGCTCACGCGGGGTGGGGGAGCCGTGCCGGATCGTGAGCCAGCTCTCGACCTGGGTCTGGAGCTGGATCGCCTCGGGCTTCGTCGGGCCGGGCGAGCAGAGCAAGAGCGCGGTGATCTCGCGGTCGAGCGAGTACTGCTCGAAGAGGAACGTGAGCTTGCCGCGCTTGTAGACCTCGATCGCGTTCTCGAGCTTGCCGGTGTTGAGCTCCTGGGGCCCGAAGCCGTTGATCCCCTTCAGCGCGCGGCCGCCCGGAAAATCCAGGAGGTCCGCCTTCTCGAGGAGGGAGCCCTGCACCTCGCGGAGAGGGAGCCGGATCTCGGCGATGAGCGCGGCGAGGACGCCCGGGTCGAGCGACACCTCGCGCCCCTCGGTGAAGGTCGGCACCTGCCGCCTCGTCTGGCCGAGCGCGTTCAGGCACGAGGCGTCCAGGATGCTCGGCGCGTCGCTCGACGCGCGCACGTGGTCGAGGGCGACCTCGACCGTCTCGGCGAACCCGAGGCTCGTCACGCCCTCGACGAGGACGCGCATGAGGTGATCGAGATCCTTCGCGTAGCCCGAGCCGCCCCAGAGGAGCGAGTAGACGAGGACCCAGCCCGAGACGGAGGTGACGCCCTCGGAGGCGCCGTGCCGCATGGCGGGATGACGGCGGAGCTCGTTCAGGTAGGGGTGGCGGTCCTGGTACTTCTTCGTGAGGTTGTGCCAGACGGTCTCCCAGGCGCGAGCAAAGGCCGCCGGCGCCGGCGGGCCGGACGCGAGGCGCGCTTCGCGGAGGCACCGCTCGACGCGGTCGACGTCGACGGGCGGCGACGTGCACTCGACGAGGAAGCCCGTCGCCATCGACTCGAGCGTCGACTCGAGCGAGAGCAGCTCGCAGACGAAGTCGCCGCGCGTGAGGCCTGACGGCTTCGTCGTGAAGCGCGTGACGACCCCCGTCGACTCGACGCCCTTCGCGGGGTTGATGTCCTTCAGGAAGTCGAGCGTCCGGTCCTTCGAGAGCACCTCGAGTGAGCCGAGCTCGTGGGAGAGGAGCGCGCCGACGAGGAACGACTTTCCCGCCTGGGAGGGGCCGAAGAGACCGAGGCTCTGCTTCCTCGACCAGGCCCGCTTCAGCTTGCGCGTACGGAGGGCGAGATCGCGGAGGACGAGCGCTTGAGGCTCGGCCTCTGCGTTGCCGGCGACGGCGGCCTGCGCGTCGGCGATCGCGCCTTCGAGCGTCTGGATTCCGCTTTCCATGTCGTCTGTCCTTCGGAGGATACCGCGTCGCTCGTCAGTGCACGTGCCACTTCCCGGACTTGTCCTGCCATTCGACCCGGACGCCGTCGAAGGTCCGCCCCGCGCCGAGCCAGACGTCGTAGCGCTGGCCGCGCTGCTCGGTCCGCGAGATGCGCTCCTTGCCGGCCGACACGCGCCACGCCGTCGCCTCGGCCTGGTAGTGCCGGCGGTGCGGCCCCGTCTTGGGACCCGACGGCCCGCCCGCGGGGCCGATCGTCACGGTGACCGGCCCGCCTCCGCTCGAGCCGACGCTGCCGCTCGAGCCGCCAGGGTCGTCCTCCTCGTCCTCGATCGTGAGCGCGAGCCCGCCGTCCTCGCGCCCGCCGTCGCTCACCGCGGCATCG
>JALHPN010000362.1 GCA_022842465.1 Polyangiaceae bacterium
TCGAGGCCTCGGCGCCCGGAACCGCCCGTTCGAGGACGACGACGTCGCGGGCGCCGCGCGCGGCGAGCGCGAACGCCGTCGCGCAGCCCATCACGCCTCCCCCGAGGATCACGATCCGCATCGCGTCGGGGTTCTTAGGACGTCGAGAGCCTCACGGGTAGATCTTCTCCTTCTTCTCGAGCATCGCGACGAAGGCAGCGATGCGCTTCGCGCGCCCCGCCGGGGTCTTCACCGTCGCGATGCGGTGGAGCACGGCGTAGCGGTTCAGCTTGTCGAGGGTGGCGAAGAAGGCCGCGGCCTTCGCGTTGGCGGCGAGGGCGGTCGCGAGATCGTCCGGTACGGTCGCACGGCTCGGCGGATCGTAGGCCGCGGCCCAGCGGCCGTCCTGCTTCGCGGCCTCGATCTCGGCGAGCCCGGGCGGACGCATCCGGCCCTCCTCGACGAGGCGGGCGCAGTGCGCCTGGTTCACCTTGGACCAGAGGCTCTTCGGCCGTCGCTTGCCGAAGCGCTGGACGTACGTCTGGGCGTTCTCCGACTTCGACTGGCCGTCGATCCAGCCGAAGCAGAGCGCGACGTCGAGCGCCTCCGCGTAGGTCACGGACCGGATGCCGGAGCCCTTCTTCGCGATTCGCAGCCGGATCGCAGGGACCTCGTCGTGGTTCTTCGCGAGCCAGGTCTCGAACGCCTTCGGCGTCGCGAACGCGTGGATCGGGAGCGTGTCGAGAGCAGCCATGACGCGGGACCGGTCAAGGCAGCGAGCGGACCACGATGTCGTCGTAGAGGACGGCCCAGCCGGGTCCCGACGGCACCTCTCCTGGCCCGAACAACAAGGTGAACCCCTTCGCCGGGGCCTGGTCGAGGAGCGGCACGGACACGCGCGCGTCGCCGACCTCGAGATCGCCGGCCAGCGCGCCGTGCGCGAGACGGATACGAAACGGCACCCACACCCCGCGCGGGATCGCGCCGGCGTCGCCGAGGGGGAAGAGCGTCGTGAACGCCCCTCCGTCGACGGTGGCGCTCCGACGCCGCGCGACGCCCGCGCTCCTCACGACGACGACGTCGCTCCCGAAGCGCAGGTTGACGAGGTCGGCCGCCTTCTCCGGATCGGGGTCGCCCTGGTCGATCCGGAGCGCGCCCGTCACCTCGACTCCCGCGTAGAGCTCTCCCGCAGGCGACCCGCGCGAGTAGCGCGCGTCGGCGCTGTTGTCGGGGCCGGGGGCGATCCCCGCGAACGCGGCGAAGGGCGCCGATCGCCCGGCGTCCGACAGGCCGAAGATGGATTGGGAATCGCTGTCGTTCCTCCTCCATGCGACGACCCCGCCGTCGTCGAAGTCGTCACAGAACACGAGCTTGTCCGGGCTCACGCCGAGGCAGCCTCGCGTGCTCGCCTCGGCCCCCGCGTCCGCGCCCGCAGCGTCCGGATCGGCGTTCGAGAGCGCGCTGGAGAAGGGAGAGCACGCGGCGGCCATCGCGAAGGCCATCGACGAGGCGCAAGCGAGCCCGCAGAGGGACATGCGAACGCCAGGGCGCGACACCATCACCCTGCCAGTCTAGGGCCGTCGCGAGATCCCGTCACGCGACGCTTCCGGCGCCCCGTCGACCTGCGCGCGTTCCACCACGACCTCGAAGCGGCCATGATCGAACGGCACGCCGGGGGCGCGCTCGATCTGCACGAGGCGCTCGCGGAGGCCCGCCTTCGCGTGCTCGAGTGCGCGATGGTGGCAGTAGGGGTTGTTGCCGCGGCGGCCGAAGAAGACGTGGGCGGTCCAGCTGCAGCCGCCCCGGCAGACGGAGGCGTAGTAGCAGCCCCCGCAGAATCCCCAGAGCTCGCTCGTCATCGCGCGGGGGTCACGGGCGAAGGCGAGCTCGGCGGCGGCGTCCCAGATCGCGCGGATCGGTCGCTCGCGCACGTTCCCGCCCGTGTACGCGCCCGTGGGGAGCGACGGACACCCCTTGATCGCGCCGTCGGCCTCGACCCCGAGCAAGCTCACGCCCGCGACACATCCCTCGAAGTGCTCGAAGCCCGTGCCGGAGAAGGTGACGCCCCGGAGCGTGTCCTCGTGAGGACCGAAATAGCCGACGTTGTTCCCGGGGAAGACGTGCACGCCCGCGGCGCGGGCGCGCGTCGCGAGCTCGGCGAGCTTCGGGAAGAGCTCGAGGAGGTCGTGCGGCTGGAGCAGCCACTCGGGTCGCTCGGCCGCGCGCCCCATCGGCACCGTCATCGCGACCTGCCATCCCGTCACGCCGCGGTCGACGAAGAGGTCCAGCATCGCGTCGAGGTCCGGCACGCTCCGCTTGTTGAGCTGCGAGTTCGCCGTCACCTCGACGCCGGCCTCGCGCAGCGTCCGCATCGACGCCACCGCGGACGCGAAGCTGCCGAGCAGGCCGCGCTGCTCGTCGTGGGCGCGCGCCATTCCGTCGATCGAGACCGAGACGCTCGCGACGCCCGCCGCGAGCGCGCGAATCGCTCGCTCGCGGTCCCAGCTCCGTCCTCCGGAGACCATCGTGCAGACCATCCCGGCATCGACGATCGCAGCGGCGATCACGTCCCAATCCTCGCGGAGATAGGCCTCGCCGCCGATGAGCGAGACCTCCTTCGCGCCGAGCTCGGCGAGCTGGGCGACCACGTCGAGACACTCCGCCGTCGTGAGCTCCGCCGCGCGCGGCTTGCCGGCCCGCGACCCGCAGTGCTTGCACGCGAGGTCGCACTTCAACGTGAGCTCCCACACGACGTGGACGAGGGACGGGGACGTCGCCACGCGCGCCGTCAGATGGCCTTGCAGGTGACCTTGCCGGTCACCGTGGCCTGCTTCGCGGGCGTGGAGAACTGGAGACCCTTGAAGACGCGCTCCATCCCGGCGGCGATC
Organism: Polyangiaceae bacterium; assembly: GCA_022842465.1. Taxonomy (GTDB): domain Bacteria; phylum Myxococcota_A; class Polyangia; order Polyangiales; family Polyangiaceae; genus Labilithrix. Next base: position 2,868 of record JALHPN010000362.1, read on the forward strand.
GTCGGCGTGAGCTTCGTGTGCTTGACGACGGCGCTCGAGACGGAGCCGTCGGGCTCGATCGTCAAGGTGAGGTCGGCGCTTCCGTCGAGCGCCGGGTCGGTGCGCACGCCGCTCTGGCAAATCGCGCGGAGGCGGGCGCGGCTCCCCGCGAGGACGCGATCGAGATCGGCGATCGGCACCGTGCTCTTGGCCGCCGAGAGCTGGACTTGGGCCTGCGGACCGGCCACGCCGGCGAGGCCCGAGGGCTGGGCGGGACCGTAGACGCCGGTGGACTGCCGGAGCCAGCCGAGGCTGCCCGCGTCGAGCCCGCCGCCGCTCCCGATCTTCAGCTCCCCGCCCATGCCCAGGCCGGAAGGATCCGGCTCTCCCGCGTCGGCGCTCGCGGCCGCGCTGGCGGAGGGCGGCGGAGGCGCGGCGGCCTCGACGAGCTCGGCCGGAGGCGACGTCGCCGTCTTCGCGTCGCGGTCGCACGCGATCAGCGAGAGGCTCGCGGCAAAGGCGACGACGGCCGAGGCGAGGATCCGGGCGCCACAGAACGGGCAGCTCGGGTCCTTCGCGAACACGTGACGACGGCACCCACGACACGTGACGAGTCGGCTCGACATGAGCCTCCCACGCTACCAGAAAGCGTCAGGCGCTTGCGCCCTCGGCGCGCATGGGCCACGCTCTCTCCCAGGATGCGGCGCGGATGGCGGCGGAGACTCGCAGGCGCGGCCCACACGCTCAGGCGTGGGGTGGCCTTGCTCGTGGCGCTCGCGACCGTGATGACCGTGCTCTTCGCCGGGCACACGTACTTCTACTGCGCGCCGATGAGCCGCGTGGCGTTCGAGGACTGCTGCGGCGAGCGCGCGCACGACGAGGCGCACGAGCGGGCGGCGACGCCTGCCGTCGACGAGACGCATCGCTGCTGCGAGGAGCGCACGTTCAGGGCCGGGGAGCGCGGAAGCGGCACCGTCGCCTACGCGCACGTCCCTCCCTCACCCGCCGGCGACGTCCTCCCCGCCGTGGCGGTGGTCGCGACGAGCCGCGGCGCCTTCGCTGGCGGCGCGCGTCTCCGTGAGCCGCGCGCCGGCCCTCGAGGAATACCGAGGTCCTCGGCTCTCGCCACTCGCGTCCCGGTCGACGTCTCGCAGACCTGAGGCGGCGCGCACGCCCGTGCGCCTGCCGAAGCGAAGCCCTGCGCGCCGCGATCGCTCGCTCGCGCGCTCGAGACGTGATCTCGCACGACGACCGAGGCGACGATGGTTCGCTGCATTCTACATTCATTTACTCTCTTCCTCGCGCTGATCCTCGGCGCGCCCACGCCGGCGCGCGCCGACGACGCCGCGGTCCCCCGCCCCCTCGACGCGCCCACCGCCGTCCGCCTCGTCGTCGAGCGCAGCGACATAGGCCGCGCCGCGTCCGCGAGCGCGGAGGCGACGCGGGCCGCAGGCGATGCCGAGAGTCGCCTGCCCGACCCCGAGGTCATGGCCGAAGCGTGGCAGGTCCCGCTGAGCCGCCCGTACGCGCTCGGAGACTCGAGCATGGTCGCCGTCTGGCTCCGGCAGACGCTCCCTGCCCCCGGCGTCCGCTCGCGACGCGAGGCAGGGCGCGAGGCCGAGGCCCGCGCGTCGATCGCGACCGGCCGTGACCGGCTCCGCCTGCTCGCGCGTGATGCAGGGCACGCCTTCGTCGACCTCCAGTCCGCGGAGGTGAAGCGCGCGTCCCACGTCGCCCACCGCGACGTCGCCGTGCGCCTCGTCACCATCGCACGGGCACGGCTCGGGACGCCCGCGGGTCGTCTCACCGACGTCACGCAAGCCGAGGTCGAGCGCGCCCGTCTCGACGCCGACGTCGCCGTGGAGAGCGCGATGGTCCTCCGTGCGACCGCGCGTCTGAACGGGTTCCTCCGGCGCCACGAAGGCGCGCCGATCGAGCCGACTCCCCTCCCCGAACCGGAGACCGTCGCCCCGACCACGAGCCCCACCGCCGCCCTTCCTCTCGCCGAATCGAACCGCGCCGCGCTCGCCGCCTCGCGCGCGCGACGCGAGGCCGGCGACGCCATGCGCGACGCCGCCCAGCGCGAGGCCGCGATCCCCTCCTTCACGGTGGGCGCCGGCTGGTTCGCACCGACGATGACGATGCCCTTCCACGGCTACGGCCTCAGCGTCGGCGCCACCTTGCCGTGGATCTGGGGCGGCGCCCGGGCGCGCGGACGCGCGAGCGAGGCCGAGAGCC
>JALHPN010000363.1 GCA_022842465.1 Polyangiaceae bacterium
GGTCAGCCTCCTCGCGTTCGCGCGGCCGTCCAACGGGCTCGCGGCGGAGGAGATCGGCGGCGCGCTCGTCGTCGGCCTCCCCCTCGAGCGCATCGCGAACCGCGCCGGCCAGACCGCGAACGCGAGCCCGAGAGTCGAGCTCGCCGCCCTCCGCGAGCGTGAGACCGGGCCCACGTCGATCCTCCCGCCTCGGGTCGCGCGCTCCTGCGTCCTCGCGGCGTGGAGGACGGCTGGGCTCGGCCCCGACGACCGGCGGATCGACGACGTCGTCTCTCGCGCGCGCTGGAGCGCCCTCCTCCCCGAGGCGCGCGTGCGCGCCGTGCGCGGGCAGGACGAGCGCGCGTCCCTCGAGACGACGGCGGACACGAACCGGATCCGTGGCTCGGCAGGCGCCGATCTCGCGCTGGAGGCGCGGCTCACCTGGCGGCTCGATCGGGTGCTGTTCGCGGACGACGAGCCGTCCTTCGAGCGGATCCGGCTGGAGCGGCAGGACGCGCGGATGCGGATCGCCGCGCGAGCGCTCGAGGCGCTCTTCCACTGGCAGCGGGCGTCGGTCGACCTGCGCTCGGGCTCCACCACGTCGGGCGCGCGGGACGACGTCGACCTCCTCCTCCGGATCGCGGAGGCGGAGGCGACGCTCGACGTCCTGACCGGCGGCTGGTTCTCCGCGTCCGTCCGCGAAGGGCTCGTCGTCGTCGTCCCCCCTCCGCAGGCTCCCGGCCCGACTTGACGGCGGCCGAGGGCATCGGCCATGGTGTGCGGACCATGCTCGTCGAATCGCGTGACAAGCTCTCGGACCTCCAAAGGCGTCTCATGGCGCTAAGGGGGCATCTTTGACGTCCCGAAACTGAAGAAGGACATCCAGCGACTCGAGGAGGCGACGCTCGCGCCCGGGTTCTGGGATGACGCGAAGAAGGCGCAGACCGTCACGCGCCAGCGCTCGACGATCGAGCAGAAGCTCGATCTCGTGGAGAAGCTCACCCGCGACATCGACGACGCGAAGGAGCTCCTCGAGCTCGGCGTGGCGGAGAAGGACGACGGGGTCATCGCCGAGGTGGGGCAGTCGCTCGGGGACCTCGAGAGCCGGCTCCGCAAGGCCGAGCTCGCGCGCATGCTCTCGGGCCAGGTCGATCACGCGAACGCGATCGTCAGCATCCATCCCGGCGCGGGCGGCGTCGACGCGAAGGACTGGGCGCAGATGCTCATGCGCATGTACCTCCGCTGGTGCGAGCGGCGCGGGTACAAGACCGAGATCATCGACTTCGAGGAAGGCGACGAGGCCGGGATCGCGGGGGTCAGCTTCACCGTCGCGGGCGATCACGCGTTCGGCTACTTCCGCTCCGAGGTCGGCGTCCACCGGCTCGTCCGCATCTCGCCCTTCGACGCGAACGCTCGACGTCAGACGGCCTTCGCCGCCGTCGAGGTCCAGCCCGACATCGAGGACGAGATCGACATCGTCGTGAAGGACGAAGATCTCGAGACGACGACGATGCGCGCCGGCGGCAAGGGCGGGCAGAACGTCAACAAGGTCGAGACGGCCGTCCGCATGCGGCACATCCCGTCCGGCATCATGGTCGTTTGCCGCGCCGAGCGCTCGCAGCTCCAGAACCGACGCATGGCCCTCAAGATGGTCAAGGCGAAGCTCTACGAGCTCGAGATGCAGAAGCGCGAGGAGCTCGCGGCGCAGTACCAGGCGAGCAAGACGCAGATCGGCTGGGGCAACCAGATCCGGTCCTACGTCCTCGCTCCTTACCGGCTCGTGAAGGATCTCCGCACGTCCTACGAGGTCGGCAACGTCGACGCCGTGCTCGACGGCGACCTCGATGCCTTCGTCGAGGCCTACCTGCTCGCAGCGGCCGGCGGCACCCTCAAGAAGGGCGGCGTCGAGGCGGAAGCGGACTGACGCATGGCCCACGCCGACCCGCACCTTCGTGTCGGCGTGGATCTAGGCGGTACGAAGACCGAGGCGGTCGTCGTCCGGCTCGGCGGGGACGCGCCGGAGGTCGTCGCGCGCCGGCGCATCCCCACGGCGCGCGACCTCGGCTACGAGCACATCGTGCTCCAGACGTGCGCGCTCGTCCGTGACGTCGCGAGCGACGCGGGGGTCGCCGACCTCCCCCCCGTCGGCGTCGGCATGCCCGGCTCGCGGACGAGAGACGGTCGCGTCAAGAACTCCAACACGACGTGCCTCAACGGAATGCCGTTCGAGGCCGATGTCGTCCGCGCGCTCGGCCGCGAGGTGACGTTCGCGAACGACGCGAACTGCTTCGCGCTCGCCGAGGCGACGTGGGGCGCGAGCCGCGGCGCACGCGTGTCCTTCGGCGTCATCCTCGGGACCGGCGTCGGCGGCGGCGTGGTGCTCGAGGGGCCCGCGGGCCGCCCGCGCGCCTGGGAAGGGGCGCAGGGGATCGCGGGGGAATGGGGGCACGTGACGCTCGAGCCGCGCGACGGCCCTCCCTGCTACTGCGGGCGGCGCGGATGCGTGGAGACCTACCTGAGCGGTCCGGCGATCGAACGCGCGTACGAGGAGCGTTCGGGCGCGCGGCTCGGCCTCCCCGAGATCGCCGTGGCCGCGACGAGGGGGGACGACGTCGCGCGAGCGCTCCTCGACGAGCGCGTGGAGGTGTTCGGACGCGCGCTCGCGACCGTCCTCGACGTCCTCGACCCGGACGTCGTCGTCCTCGGCGGCGGCGTGTCGAACCTCGACGTCTTCTACGAGCGGGGAGCCGCGGCCGTCGCGCGCTGGACGTTCACCGACGTGCTCGCGACGAAGATCGTCAAGCACGCGCTCGGCGACAGCGCCGGCGTGCTCGGCGCCGCGCTCCTGCCCTGAATCAGATCAGGATCCACATGCCGCGACCCTGGCCCGCGAGCTCGACGGCCATGCGGCGGAGCTCGTCGACCGTGCGGAGGAGCGCCTCGCGGAGCGCGCGCCACTCCTCGTCGCTCTTCGTCGCCTGGACGACCTCGGAGCTCTCGAAGCGCGCGTGGGCGGACGACGCAGTGGAGATCGCGCTCCACGTTCCGGCGAAGGCGGCGAGCTCCGCGTCGAGCCGCCGGAGCGCCGGCGCATCGAGGAGATGCGCGCGAAACGGGTCGAAGCCCGGCTTCGCCCTCGAGAAGGCGTCGTGGAGGAGCGTCATGACGTCGGGCGAAACCCAGCGCGCGCCCGGCGCACCGCGCGCGGGCACCTCCCCGGCAGTGGGCGTGAGCTCGATCCACGTGCCGGCATCGTGCGCCGACGCGAGGCGGACGCGCTCGGGGAGCGCGACGGGGCTCGGGACGATGTCGCCGGTGACTGCGCTGCTCGGGACGAGCATTCCTCGAGGCATCGTCGGGCCCGACGACGCGTCGGCGTCGTCGCTCGCGCTCACACACGCCCTGCAGCTCGCCGTGCCGGCCGCGAGGGCGAGCACGACGAGCGAGGTCCTCGCGTGGATCAGGGGTCGATCCGGAGGACGCGGTTCTGGAGGCGGTCGACGAAGTAGATCTTCCCGTCAGGCCCGAAGTTGAGGCCCGCGAGCGAGCCCGGCGGGAGCCCCGTCTCGAGCTTGCGGATGAGCGTGCCGTCCGAGAGCTTGAACGCGTGGATGATGCTGGTCGCCGCGTCGGTGACGAAGGCGACGCCGCCGTTGGCCTCGATGCCGCTCGGCGCCTGGAGGTTCGCGGTGGTCGGGACGAGGACCGTCACGGGGGCCTCGTAGAGATGGCGCTCGACGGTGGGCTCGTTCGCGCCCGGCATCGGCGCGACGCGACGGCCGGCGGCCGGATCGAGGGCGAGGATGCGCTTGTTGCCCGTGTCCGCGACGTAGAGCTTCTTCGTCGCCGTGTCGTAGCTGAGATGGCTCACGAGACCGTCGACGCCCTTGACCTGGTTCGTCCAGAACCGACGGATGATGCCGTCCGAGTGATCGTCCTCACCCGGCGCGTGGTTCGTCTGGAAGTCGTAGAGCTCGATCGACTTGTTGTAGCTGTTGAACGTGAAGAAGGCGTTCTTCGCGCCAGCCCAGGCGATGCCACGGCAGAAGGGCGTCGCGTGCAGCATGTCGAGGTGGGCGCCGAGGCCGCCGGGGGTCTGCTTGCCCATGAGGCGCTCGTCCGACGAGTAGAGCGTCGGCCCCATGAAGTTGTTGCCGCCGTTGTCGCCGTCACCGCAGACAGCCCACTGCTGACCGTAGCCGGAGAGCGAGTCGATGCCGAACGCCATCGCCGGCGGCCGGTGCATGAAGTGGCTGTGCGCCGGGTCACGGGTCATCTTCACCTTCTGCGCGGGGAGGCCCGGGTCGGTGATGACGGTGACGCTGTTCGACGCGTAGTTCGTCAGCCAGAGCTCACGGCTTCGCGTCGGGTTGAACTCGACGTCGACGGGCTGGTGCCCGGCGGGGCCCTTCCAGATCTCCTTGAAGGTGACGCTGGCCGCAGTGCCGTTCCCGGTCCCGATCTCGTACGCGGGGGGCATCTGCTCGGCGTTCTTGCGGCCGTAGGCCTGGCAGGTGACACCGTCCTCGTCGCAGCGGTCGACCTGCGCGCGCTCGTCGGCGTCGGAAGACGCCTCCGTGCTGCACGCGGCAACCAGCGAGGCGAGGATCACACCCGAGAGGACCGCGAAGGAACCGAACCGGCGAGACGTGTCCGACATGGGTGCGCGAGGTACCACATGTCGGACAACGCGCAACCCGCCTCGTGCTGGCTCGGACAATCCTCGCGTCGAATCATGAGGTTAGGATGGCTCATGCGCGGTGAGGCGGTGCCAGCTGCGCGCCCCACGACGAAACGGCACGCGCGGCTCGACGCCTCGACGTTGCTACGCTCGTCCTCGCATGCGTGCCGTCGACGTTCTTCGCCGCGGCGTCGCGGCAGGGTCCGTGATCGTCCTCGGGACGGGGCTCTGCGCGTGCGGTCTCCTCTTCGCCAGCGAGGGCTTCTCCGGCGGCGATGACGGCGAGGAGCCCACCCCGGCGGGCGACGCCGCGGTCGCGACCGACGTCGGCTCGCCCTCGCCCTCGCCCGGCGCCGACGCGGGCACCGGCAACGACGCCTCGACGACGGCCCGGAGATCGGAAGAGCG
>JALHPN010000364.1 GCA_022842465.1 Polyangiaceae bacterium
ACGACGTCGTCGTCGGGGACGTCGCGCTGGAAGACGGCGCCCTCCTCGTCGGGCTCGCGCGCCGTGACGGCGCACGACGCGTCGCCTCCGTCGCGCGCATCCCGTTCGACCTCGCGACGGTGAAGACGGTCGACGTCGGACCGGCGCTCGGGGACGACCCCCCTCCGTCGCCGCGTGTGAGCGGCGGCGTGGCGTATGCGGCGTGGTACGCGCGCCAGGCGGCCCCGAGCGCAGGCGCGCCGGCCTCCGCGGCGCCGGTGCTCTCGCGTGAGCTCCGCGTGGCGCGGCTCGATGCGGTCGCCGCGCCGCTCGGCGTCGTCGTCCAGCAGGCGGACGAGTCGTTCGCCTTCGATGTCGCGTGGACGGAGGGCGCCCCCGACGCCAGGCCGATCGTCGCGTGGGACGAGGACGCGCCGCGGAGGCTCGGGGCGATCCTCGCCGATCGCGGCGTCGTGAAGGTGCAGCTGCTCGGGGCGCCCGCTTCGACCGCGAGGGTCGTGTCGCCGGAGACGTCGGACGCCGAGGAGCCGCATCTCGTCCGCAAGAAAGGCGGAGGGTACTGGCTCGCCTGGCTCGCGCGTAGGCCGGAGATCGTCGACGCCGGGGACGTCGCGGAGGGCCCGGGCGAGCGCCGCGCGTTCCGCTGGGTGGAGCTCCTCGCCCTCGACGCGAAGGGCGAGCCCCGAGGCGCGCCGCGGAGGCTCACCTCCGAGCGCGGTCGCGTCGCGTCGTTGGCGCTCAGCGCGCCTGCGAGCGACAAGGGGGACGTCTTCGCCGTCGTCGTCGACGAGACCGCACCGAGCGAGGGGGCCGGCGCGCGCCTCCTCGGGATCACGCTCGACGGAGATCGTGTCGAGACGAGCGAGCTCGCCGCCGCCGGCGTCGCGCACGCGAGCGCGGAGCTCCTCCCCGCGCCCGCGGGCGCGGGGGAGCGGTGGCTCGCGTGGACCGACGTGCAGGAGCGGGTGGTCCTCGCGCCGCTCGGCCGGCCGGGCGTGGGCAGCGCGAAGCCGACCACGGAGACGGCTTTCGGCAGCGCGCGACCCCTGGCCGCGTTCCCTCGGGGGCTCGTGACCGCCAACGCCGTGAAGGTGGTCGAGAGCGGCGCGGCGAACGGGCCCGTCGAGCTGCGACGCTACGCGTGCGAGTGAGAAGGGCGATGCCAGGCGAGCGCCCTCGGGAGGGACAGAATGGGGCGCGCGGCACGAAGCATGCTCTGGGCCTTCCCCCCCGCACCGGGTTGGACTAGCGTTCGTTCTCGCGTGACTGGGGCCCATAGCTCAATCGGTCAGAGCCCCCGGCTCATAACCGGGCCGTTCCTGGTTCGAACCCAGGTGGGCCTACGGAGTACGGTCTTGTCACTATTGGAAGGAGTTTGCGGTTGAGCAATCCGGAGCAGATCCGAGCGCTGGAGGAGCTTGCGGCGATGGACGCCGACGTGAAGGCTCTCGAGGAGCAGCTGGCCGAAGGGAGAGGCGTCCTCTCGGCGCTCACGGAGGGATTGAAGAAGCTCGGCGACAGGCTCGCGGCCGAGCGGACGCAGCTCGCGGCGTCGGACAAGCAGCGCGGGGAGGCGCAGATCGACCTGCGGACGATGCTGACGCAGATCGAGCACTCGCGAGAGAAGCTGAATCGCTCGCGTACCGAGCGCGAGTCGCAGGCGGCGCAGCGCGAGCTCGAGGAGCTCCGCAAGCTCGTTCGCGATCGCGAGGACGAGCTCACCCGCGTCGAGACGGAGAACGCGGGGATCCGCGCCTCCATCGAGACGGTCGAGGGAGAGCACAAGCGCGTCCAGGAGGAGCTGAACGCGAAGAAGGACGACCTCGAGTCCAAGGTCGCCCAGCTCGAGGCCGACAAGAACCAGAAGGGAGGGGGCCGCGACGCGATCGTGAAGCGCCTGCCCCCGGTCCTCTACCGGCGCTACGAGCAGCTCCGGACGAAGCGGGGGACGGCGATCGCGCAGACGACCGACGGCACCTGCAAGGCCTGCAACATGGCGCTCCCCCCGCAGCTGTTCCACAAGCTCCGGCGCGAGCCCCTCATCGACCAGTGCCCGTCCTGCTACCGCATCATCTACTTCACGCCGCCCGAGCCGGCGCAGAAGGTGGAGTGACCCCTCGCGGGTGACGCCATGAAGAGCTGCCCGACGTGCATGCGCGTGTTCCCGGACGACGCGGGCTTCTGCCCCGCGGACGGCAGCCCTCTCCAGTCCGCGAGCATGGTCCCCATCGCCAACAACGGCGAGGACCCGCGTCTCGGGACACGGCTCTGCAATCGCTACGAGCTCCGTCGTGTCGTCGCCGACGGCGGCATGGGTCGCGTCTACGAGGGCATCGACAAGCAGACGAACACGCGGATCGCCGTGAAGGTGCTCCACGCGGACGTCGCGAAGGACGACGTCGCCCTCGAGCGCTTCAAGCGCGAGTACGAGATCTCGAGCAAGCTCCCTCACGCGCACATCGTGAAGGTGCTCGACTTCCAGCGCGACGAGCAGGCGGGCGTCTGGCTGCTCGTCATGGAGTTCCTCGACGGCGAGGAGCTCCGCTTCATCCTGAAGCGGGAGAAGACGCTCGCGCCCGATCGCATCGTCCGGATGCTCGCGCAGGTGGCCATCGGGCTCGACGACGCGCACGCCCGTCAGTTCGTGCACCGCGACCTGAAGCCGGACAACTTGTTCCTCTGCGGGACGCGTGAGGGGGACGACGTCAAGATCCTCGATTTCGGCTCGGTGAAGGACAAGAACAAGGACGCGAAGAAGCTCACCGTCCTCGGCACGACGATCGGCTCGCCGTTCTACATGGCGCCCGAGCAGGCGCAGGGCCTCGAGACGCTCGATGCGCGCGCAGACGTCTTCGCGCTCGCGGCGATCACGTACGAGTGCGTGACGGGGACCGTGCCGTTCACCGGCAACAACGGCCCCTCGATCCTCCTCGCGATCCTCACGAAGGATCCGGAGCCGCCGAGCCAGAAGGCGGGGCCTTCCCCGAAGCACCCGGTGCCGACGGCGATGGACGACGTCCTCGAGGTCGCGCTCGCGAAGAACCCGAACATCCGGACGAAGACCGTCGGCGAGCTCGCGACGGCCGTCGGGAACGCGTACGGCCTCGAGGGAGACCACCGCGCGTGGGCGGTGATGCCTCAGGCCGAGCTCGCGAAGAAGATCACCGAGGGCATCGCGCGAGGGCCCGTCGTCGCGCCTCGCGCGCTCGACGTCGCGGCCGATCCGTTCGCCGCGCCGCCGGGCACGGGGACGGCGCCGGTGGTCCCCGCCGTGCAGCAAGCCCAGGCCCCTCAGTACGGCGCACCGCCGACGGCGCCGTCCTCCTACGGGATGCCCGCGGCCTCGACGGGCAGAGACGTCGCGTCCGCGGCCGCGCTCCCGTCGACGTCCCACGACGTCTACGACGAGCCGGCGGGGCTGCCCGGCACGGAGCGCCCCTCCTGGCTGGTCCCCGTCGCGGTCGGCCTCGCCGCCCTCGTCGTCGGCGGGGGGCTCGCGCTCGTCTTCCTCGCACGATGACCCCGGCCGGGTGATCCCCGGTCACCGAGGCGTCGCGTCCCGGCCCGCGCACCCTCGCGCATCGTGCACACACACGCGCGGCACGGCCTTTCTGTGGGGGATCACCTCGCGCTGTCGCCCTGGTCACTCGGGTTGGCCCCGGGGGGTGGATCGAAAGACCACCGGTTCGTCACCGATCCGATCCGCGCGCAGAACCGCGGACGCTGTACGGCTCGGTCCCACAGAACTTTATCCTGCCGGTTTTGGAGTGGTTGGAAGCTCGATATAGTGGAGGTGCGAACGGCGCTTCCTGGCGTGACGTTCGCAAGGTCGGGGGACGACAGCGGAGGATCATGCTGCCCTTCACGAAACGCCCGGGTCGCGCAGAGGAGTCGGGAGAAGTCGTCACCAAGGAGAGCCTTGCCTCCGAGGAGGCGAGCCTGGCTCCCGCGGGTGACAACAAGAGCGACCGCCCGCGGCCGTTCGCGAAGTCGATCTCCGACGAGGAGCTCACGACGCTCATGCCGTCGAAGAGCGTCGCCGTCGTCGCGCGGCCCACGTCCGCGCCTCCTCCGCCGCTCTCGTCGCGTCCCGCGGCGCCGCTCCCGAACTCGACGCTTCGTTCGGCGCGCTCCGTCCCGCCGCCGCGTGGGAAGTTCATGCGCGAGGAGGACGAAGGAAAGACGGCCGTTCGCGGCGCCCCGAAGATCGTCAAGAAGAAGGGCGCGACGATGGGCATGCCCACGTCGCCGACCACCGTGTCGCCCGCCGCCGTGATCAAGGCGACGCTCGAGACGGCCCGGAGCGCGAAGCGCAACGACCTCATGGCGCCGCCGCCGAAGGAGCTGCTCGAGGAGCTCGCCGATCTGCACTCGTCGGACGCGAATCCGTCGACCGTGCAGCTCGGTATCCCGCGGAGCCAGCCGCCGGCCGCGGTGGCTCAGACGACGGCGAGCATGAACCCGTCGGCGTTCGCGCCGGTCGGCGTTCCGAACGCGCCGCCCTCGCGAAGCGTTCCGCCGTCTTCGCACGTCCCCCCGGCTCCGCACTCGCAGAGCGCGCCTCCCCAGTCGTATCCGGTTCCGTACGCGCCGCCTTCGCAGAGCCACGGCGGACCGATGATGGGTCACCCGTACGCTCCGTACGGGGTCCCCGTCCCTCCGGCGAGCGTGAGCGTGCCTGGGGTCGTGATGCAGTCGAACCCGCCTCCCTCGATGCCCGCGCACTTCATGGTGCCGCATGCGCCCTACTCGGACGCGCGCATGGACCCGCCGGGCACAGTGGTGCCGGCGAGCGCGCGCTCGGGGGGGCGCTCCGCGGCATCGTGGGCGATGGCGCTCCTCGCGCTCGGTCTCGGCGTCGGCATCGGCGGCATCTCGCTGATGCGCGGGAACGCGGACGGTCTCCTCGACACGACGGCGGCGTTCATCGACCCGTCGCGCGCCGGCGCTCCGCGCGCGGGCGCCGCCCCGGCGGCCCCAGCG
>JALHPN010000365.1 GCA_022842465.1 Polyangiaceae bacterium
CGAGGCGCGCCGCCACGCCCTCCGCCGCACGGACGCGCGCGAGCGTCACGCCGCGGTCCCAGAGCTTGAGCGAGGCGAACGGGACGAGCCAGGCCTCGGTGACCGCCGCGACGGGCGTCGCGAGCGGCAGGCCCAGGACGCGCGCCACCGCATCGGCGCGGCGCTCCTCGAGGAGATCGTCGAGGAACGCGTCGCGATCGGAGAGGGTCGCTGCCGTCGCTGCGGACAGCGCCCTCTCCCCGCGTGCCCGCGTCTCGTCCGCCACCGCCTGCGTCGCGACGGCGAGCGCCTCCGCGTCGTCGAGCAGGCCTCGTGCGGCGAGGTCCTGCGCGGCGTCGAGGGCGACGAGCGCGTCGCCCGAGCCGTAAGGCGTGCGGACGGCGGACATCCGCAGGAGCGGCACGTGAGCCTCGAGCGCGTCGCCCGTCACGCGGGCGAGCCGCAGCCCCTCGCGCACGGCCCCGTCGATCGAACCGTCGACGACGGCCTGGACGAGATCCTCTTCGAGCCGGAGGACGGCCTCGCCTGCGTCGAGGGTCAGATCGACGAACACCTCATCCGCGACGATCTCGACCGGGTAGCGCCGGACGGCCTCGCCGCCGAAGAGGCAGCGGCCTGTCCCGAGGTCGAACTTCCAGTTGTGCCACGGGCACGTCAAGACACCGTCGCGGACGAGGCCCATGGACAGCGGGTGGCCCTCGTGCGGGCAGCGATCGTCGACGACGTCGACTCGCTCACCGCGACGCACGCACGCGAGTCGCTGGCCACCCACGCGGACAAGGCGCGGCTTCCCCGCCGGCAGGTCCCCCACCATGCAGAGGCTGACGAGCTTCCTCATGTCGCCGACGTCTTACCCGAAGGACGACGCCCGGAACGCACGATTGGGGCAAATCGTTCGCCCGCTACGAAGCCGGACGCCCCGAAGCCGTGACGGCCCCGACGGTCAAAGGCTCATCTGCACCTGCAAGCGCACCTGCGTGCAGGCCGGCGCGCAGCGGCCGCCGGAGACGCGCACACCCTCGACCTGCAGCTTGATGTCGTTGCCGCTCACGTAGTAGCTCGCCGCGCCGACGGATTCGCGCAGTGAGTCCGACGTCGCCCTCGCCCTCGCGGCGCCCCAACGAGCCGCGAGCTCCAGCTCGTTCGTCACCATCCACCCAGCCTGCACGAAGTAGCCGAGAGCGCCGACGGGCGCGAAGGCTCCCTCGGAGGACGACACGGCGGCATCATCGGCGCGGCGGGTGTGGAGCTGGACGAGCGCGGAGACGCCGTGCCACTTCAGCTTGGCGTCGAGCGCGCCGTGCGTGAAGTCGTCCCGTTGCGCGAGGCGCTCTGCACCCGACGGACGCACGCCATCGGAGCCCCACCGGCGCGCTGCAGCGACCGCGACGGCGAACCGGAGCCGACGCCGACGCTCGAGGTCCGCTTCGACGCCGGCGTCGAAGTCGCCGAGCGGCGTCAGCTCGACGCGACCGACCACGAGCGGGCCGTTGCCCCCGGCGAGCTCGTTGGCTCCGCTCCCGCCGAACACGCCCGCGGCGTAGGTGACGCGTCGCTCGAGGCCGAAGAGGTCGTTCGACAGGAGAAGCACACCGACGTCACGACCTAGCGCGAACTCGTTGCTGAGGAGACTGCGCTCGACCGTCTGCAGAGACGTCGCCGAGATGAGGTTCTGACGATCGAACGGAACCTGCATCTGTCCGACGCGAACGCGTAGGTCACGGAGCTCTGCCCACGTGACGTGAGCGTCGAGAAGCGGGGACGACGGGTCCCCGGAGAGATCGGCGGGTGCCGCACCGAGCTGGACACGGTAGAGCCACACCTTCTTGGCGTATCCCTGGACGACGAGGCGCGCTCGCGCGATCGATGGCCCCACGGCGAGACGTTCGGTCGCTTCGTCGAGCGCGGAGCCGCCCGCGGTCGCGCGCGCCTGGATGCGGGTGCGGACGTTGACCGCAAAGTCGCCGTCGCCGCGCTCGAAGACGAGCCCGCGGCCCGGCGAGCCGTCCTCGTCCCTCAAGCGGCCGTCTCGCCTGCCCTCCTCACTCGCCTCCCCCGTGCTGCCCTGAGAAACGGGGTCGTTCGGCCCCGGCTGCGCCAGCGACGTCCGCGGCGCGAGCGCGAGCAACGATGCTGCGAGTGCGGTCATGACCTTCATCCGATTCTCCGTCGGAGCAGGCTGCGCACTTCGAGGGAGTCGCGCCCGTGAATCGCGCGACGGGGGCGGGTCGTTCACGCACGCGTGTGCGATCGCGAAGACCGAGGGAAGTCTCGAGACGCGGAGGCTCAGGCCGTACTGCCTCTCGTCACTCGTCGCGCTCGACCCAACCACGCCCCAGGCATGCGTGACACGCGACGAAGCCGCGCTCCCCCTCGGTGCGGCCGCGGACCGTGACCGTGCTGTTCTGGGGTCTGTAAGAGGAGTCGGTGAGCCGCGACGGGACGGACCGCCATTCGTAGCCGCGCCCCATGCAGTCGCGGCACTGAAGGCGGTTCGCCAGCAGCTTCCGTCGCGCCTCGCGCGCCTGTTCCAAGGCCTGGGTTCGATCCTTCGCAGCGGCCGCGTCGCGCCACATCTGCTCGTCGACGGCACGCAGCGCTCGACCGGAGCTCACGCGCTCCGCTTGCCAGGAAGCGCTGTGCTCCGTCGGCTTCGTCTCGGCTGCGCGCAGCTTGGCGACGGCGCTCGCGTGGAGCTTCTGGTAGGGCTCCGCGCCAGGCGTGCCCTGCGTGCGTGCGACGATGATGGCGTAGCAGGACACGAGCGCCTTGTAGAGCGCCTTGTCCTTCCAGGCGTAGCTCTCCTCGTAGCCGCTGAGCCGGGCCGATTCGAGCAGAGCGCTCTCGCCGAGCCGCGGCTCGTCGAGGGTCTCGCAGAGCGTCCTTCCACGCACGAGGAAGCCGACGGAGCTCGCGTCCGCCTGGAGGTCGAAGTCTCGGATGCTCGCCGCCTTGGTCGCCGGGTCCTTCGTCACGGCGAAGAGCTCCGCGTACGTAGACGCGCGCGCTCCGTAGAACGTGGTGAGCTTGTCCTTGTCGGCCTGCTCGACGCGAATGGCCACGTCGAGATCGGCGATCGCCTTGCGGAGGCTCTCCGCGTCGCCCAGCTTCCGGTAGACCTGGGAGCGTTGGTCACGCGCGTACGCGCTGTCGGGCGCCGCCTCGACCTGCAGCGTCGCGTGCTTCAACCGCTTCCTGAGGAAGTCGACCTCCGCTTCGCTCTTGGCGTCGAGCGCGCCGTTCGCCCTTGCCCCTCCGGAGCACGCGAGAGCGGCCGACACCAGGAGAACACACATGAGCATCAGCGCGGGCACACGAGGCATCTGCGCATCGTACCCGAGGCCTGCCAACGACTGCCGAGCGAAGCCGTCATCGCAGTCGTCTTCGCGTGTCGAGCCGATCGACCATCCAGGCGACGGCAGGCGCGCAGCCGAGCCCGACGCCGACGGCGAAGCCCGCGAGCGGCACGTAGTCCGCGAGCTGGGGACCGAGACCCATGCCCACGAGGAGACCGCCGGCGAGGACGCCGACGAACCAGAGGACGCCGCCGAGTACGAGCGGCGCGCACGTGTAGAGGAGCGCGTCGCGGGCGCCCCGTGAGAACGCGAGCGAGACGCCCCACGCCGCGCCGAGCGCGAAGCCGGCCCAGGGTGCTCGGCTCGCGAGGCGCGGAGCGACGCCCATGCGGACGAGCGTGGGGATCGCGAAGATCGTCGCCCAGCCGACGAGCACGCCGAGCACGACGGCGGCGACGACCGTCTTGCCCGTGCTCGAGCGTGGAACGCGTGGTCTCGCAGGCTCTCGTCGAGGTCGTTGCGTCACGCCGCGACGCTACCACCACGGTCAGTGGAAGAAGAACGCGGTCGAGATCATCGTCCCGAGGTCCCAGCTGTTTCGGAGCCGATCCATGTACGCCTCGGCCCGCGGACCGACGCGGACCTCGCCGTAGAAGCTCGCGTCGACCACGCGCCAGACGATCGCGTCGGAGAGCGAGGTGTCGTAGCCGAGGCCGACCGACCCGCCGAAGCGGAGGTAGCTCTTCTCGCCGCCGGTCGGGATGCTCCCTCCTACCACCGTGCTCCCGATCTTGAGCGACAGCTGATCGAAGTACGGCGTGCGGCCGGCGAGGGGAATGACGAGGACGGGACGAAGGAGGAGATCGATCGTGGTCCGCGTTCCGCCCGCGAGGATGACGCCGTCGAGCTCGAAGCCGACGCCGGACCAGTCGCGAAGACCGAACCCGAAGCACGCGCCGCCCTTGTAGCCGGACCAGATGCCGACGCGCGCGACGAGGCACGGAGCCATGCCGAGCGCGAGCGGCGGTCCGGACGACGTGGACCGTGTGCGTCGGCGGCTCGACGTCGGACGCGGACGCTCCCCTCCCCCGCCGCTCGCCTGCGCCGCAGCGCTGCCTCGCCCGCTCGCGGCCCCTCGTCCGTTCGCGGTGCCCGTCGCCTGGCCCTGCCCCTGAACGCCCCCCGGGCCGACCTGCCCCGACGCGCTTCCCCCGAGCGTACCCTGCGCTTGACCCTGACCTTGCCCTTGCCCTTGCCCTTGCCCTTGCACGCAGAGCGGCGTGCCCGGCACGCACCACGCGGGCGGTGGGGCAGTCTGCGCTGCGCCTCGGCTCGAGGACGCGCCGATCGCGAGCGCCAACGCCGCGCCGAGCCGTTGGTCCCGGCGACGCGACCGCATCGTCAGCCACATGCCTGCATCCTACACCTTCACGAACGCGCTCGCCGAGGCGCGGGCTACGGCGTTCCCTGCGTCATCGACGCCTGCGCCGCGACGAGCGTGCGAGGCGCGCCGCGCAGAGGAGAGCGACGAGTCCCCCGGCCCCGGCCGCGCTCCCGACGTCGGAGCTCGACGGGACGAGCGCGCAGCCGCTGTCCGTCGTGGGCTCGGCCTCGCTCGCTCCTGCCTCCGCGGACGCATCCGCGACGGGGGCCGCGGGAGGCGGCGCGGGCGGC
>JALHPN010000366.1 GCA_022842465.1 Polyangiaceae bacterium
GACGCGCGCCCCCGCGTCGCCATCCGGAGCTGCGAGGGACGTCGGCGGCGTCGATGCGGACGCGAGGGTCGCGGCCGTCGACACCAGCGTCGAGGGACGGGGTGGGACCACGGCCGAGACCGCCTCGAGGGGCTCGACGGGGGCCCGAAGGCGCGCGAGCGCCGCGCCGGCCCCGCCTACGGCGACGAGCCCGAGCACGACCGCGGCCATCACCCGGCGCGGGAGGACACCACGCCGCTCGTCCGGCACGACGACGGCAGCGCCCGTGATGCTGACCGACGCTGTCGTCGCCGGCTTGCGGAGCTCGGCCGCCATCTCGTCGACGAGGCGTGCGGTATCGTCGAGCCGCTCGCGCGCCCGCCCCCTCACCCACCGGGAGACGACGCGGTAGTCGGCGATCGAACCGGCTCGCTCGAGCGCCAGCGCCATCTCGCGCGCGGACGCGTAGCGCGCGTCGGGATCCCGATCGACCGCACGGAGCACGATCGCGTCGAGCGCCGCTGGACACGGACGCACGCTGCTCGGTGGCGGCACGGGCTCGGCGGCGATCCGCCGGACGATGTCGGCCGGCTCCGCGTCCTCGAAGTACCTCCGGCCCGCGAGCATCTCCCAGAGGACCATGCCGACCGCCCAGACATCCGTCCTTCGGTCGACCGCGCGACCCGCGACCTGCTCGGGGGCGGAGTAGGCGAGCTTGCCTCGGATCGCACCGGTGTTCGCCGTCGTGAAGGAGCGCTCGAGCGCCTTCGCGATACCGAAGTCGAGGATGCGTGCGCGGCCCTCCGCCTCCACCATCACGTTCTGTGGCGACACATCGCGATGCACCACCATGAGAGGACTGCCGTGCTCGTTCGTCGCCTCGTGGGCGGCGTGCAGGCCTTCGAGGATGTCGACGGCGATGCGTACCACCACGTCCCAGGGCGGCAGGTCGCCGGACTCGGCCGCGGACGCCATCAGCTGACTCAGCGACGCTCCGTGGACGTACTCCATGACGATCAGCCGGTCTTCGCCCTCCACGACCACGTCGAGGATCTGCACCACGTTGGGGTGGCGGATGCGCGACACGATGCGAGCCTCGGAGAGGAAGCGTTCGATGCCATCCTTCTCGCCCGCGACGTGTGGATGGAGGCTCTTGATCGCGACGGGGCGCGACACGCCGGCAGCGGCTCGGAGGGACCCGAGATGTACCGTCGCCATGCCGCCGGCCGCGAGCGGGCGAAAGAGGAAGTAGCGGCCGACGAAGCGCGGGGCACCCATCACGGGATCTCGTCGAGGAGTCTAGCCCAGGGGGCGTGGTGCACCACGGCCTCGGGCCGACGACGACACGCTCACACCATCGCACCGCCACGCAAGCCGGGCGACCGCGCGTTCACTCCGCGGCCCAGTTGTCCGTGTAGCCGAACCCGGTGAGCCCTTGCTTCGACGCCGTGTAGACGCCGTTCACGAGCGCACACTCGCTGATCGCGTGCTCGCCGTAGGGCACGTAGAGCTTCAGCTCGTCGCCGGGCTCGAGGCAGAGCAGCTTGCGCACGGGTTCCTGGAGTACGGACGCGCGGAGCATCACGATCTCGTACTGCTTCTGCCCCATCGTGGCGGTCGCCGTCGAGCCCGTGAAGCGCGAGCCGTTTCCCTGGAGGGCGAGGAGATCGATCGTGTCGCATCGGGTCATCCCGAGCGCCACGCCCGGGGACGCGGACGGCGGCAAGCCCGCACGCTCGCGCGCCGCCGCGCGGAAGAGCTGGTGCGCGCAGCGGAACGCCATCTCGCCGGTGAGCGCGGATGACGTCCGGCCGCGCTCCTCGGCGTAGGTGATGCTCCAGGGCTCGAGCGTGATCGTGGCGTCGAAGGTCTTCGAGAAATGGATCGCGAGCTCGGAGAAGGAGGTCTTGCCGTCTTGGCCGTACGCGGCGTCAGCGGCCCGGGCGAGCGACACGAGGTGGTTCGCCTCCCACGTCCCGCAGTTGAAGCGGCCGTTGCCGGTCTTCGACTCGGTGGCGAGCGCTTCGAGCGTGCTCCACCCGTCGGACGCGGAGAGCGGGAGCGTCACCGTCTTCCAGGCGCTCGCGGCCTCACGTGCCCGCTCCGCGTCCGCTTCGGCGTCGGCCTCCGTGACGCCGATGCCGGCGGTCGCGAAGACGTGCTTCGCGAGCCAGAGGGTCGCGCGGAAGTCACGCCCCGCGTCCTGGCTCATCTGCGCCGGCTGCCGCGTGTACGTCCCGTTGGTCTCGAACGCGTCGAGCGCGAGGGTGACGCCGTGCCTCGCCTGCATCACGGAGACGAGGCGCTCGAGCGAGAGGAGACCGTCGGCGCCCACCGCGCTCTTCGCGAACGCGAACACGTCGAGGCGGCGGCCGAGCGGATCGTCGTCCGGCAGCACATCGAACCGCTCGCGGATCGAGGGCACGCCCGCGACCGGCTGCATCACGCCGAGGAGCAGGTAGCGCCAATGGCCTTGTGCGCGCGTCTCGCTCGCTCGCGCCGCGGCGGCCTCACGCTTCGCGCGGCACGACAGCATCGTCGTCTGCGCGCTCTCGGCCGACGCGACCTCGTCGGAGGGCGCCGCCGAGCAAGCGAGGGCGAGCGCGGCGGCCGCGGAGGAGAGCAGGAACGCGGAGGCAGGCAGGGGGCGCATGCGGACTCCATGTAGCACCTGATACTACATGTGCAACGTGTGGAACCCCTTGATTCCACGTCGAGCGGCCGCGGCGATCATTCGTCGCCGGGGCGCGGCGCGAGCTCCGCGCTCGCGCCTTTCGTGAACGCTTCTCCCTGGACGACCTCGGAGAGCTCGCTCCCCATGAGCGCGAAGGTCCGCTGCCCCAGGAAGATGGGCCGCGTGTTGCCGTACCAGTCGATGCACGAGGTCTCGCAGTGCGTCGTCGCCGTTCCGGCCGACACGATGCCCGCCGTCGCGAGGTTGCCGGCAGCCCCGACGCGGAAGAAGCCGATGTTGGAGATGCCGTTTCCCCAGCCCCACGCCGCTCCGCGCGCGGGATCGTTCACGACCGCGTAGCCGAACATCCCCGCTCCCGTCCCTGCAGCGTCCGGCTTGAAGAAGAAGCCGTGGCTCCTCCCTTCGCCCTGGCGGATGCCGTCGAGCGCCGCGTGACCGAGGCTCGCGGTCACGTTCGAGGTCGCGAACGTGTCGATCGCGAGACCCGCCGTCGAAGACGTCATCGCCACGACACGTCCCTCACCGAGCGGCTCGAGGCGGACCAGGCCGGAGATCGGCGCGCGCGACTCTGCGCCCGTCAGCGGATCGCGGGCGACGAGCTCGCCGCCCGGCTGGTCGTAGCCGCCAGCGCTCCCGGTCGAAGGCAGCTGGACGCCGGCCACGAGCGTGTCGCCGACGAAGCGGTTCATCCCGAGACGCGTCCCCTGCGGGCCGAGCGCGACCCCGGTGACCGCCGCCTGACCGCCCTGCTTGTCGAACGCGGCGAGCGGGAGGCGGAGGAGCGACGCCGTCGCTTCGCCCCACGGCTTCTGCGGGTCCGTCGGCGCGTTCACGGCGACGAAGAGCTCGCTCTCTCCCTTCCGGAACGAAAACTGGTCGACGGGCGCGCCGGTCGCGCGGTGCGCGGTGACGTCGAGCGACGCGAAATCGAAGCGGTAGACGTGCGAGCTCGCCCAGAGGTACACCGCCTCGCCCGTGACGTAGTGCTCACGCCAACTGGAGCCGAGCACGGAGCGGGCGTGGCAGTCGAACGCGCCCGTCGTCGGGAGCTCGCACTGCACGACGGTGTGGAAGGCGGCGTAGCGCGGCTTGACGAGCGAGGTCGTCACGTCGAGCGCGCCGAAGATCGGACCGATCGCGCCGAAGCTTCCGCTTTCGTCGGCGTGGAGGACGCGCGGATACGCGAGCTCCGCGCCGCGGCGGCCGACGTGATGGGGCATGTAGAAGACGAGCTTGCCGCCGGTGAGGCGGCTCGCGTAGTTCTTCCCGGAGTAGTAGTCGTTCGACTCGAGGAACATCGACCGGAGGCGCGTGAGCTTGCCGTTCACGATCCGGAACGAGTCGACCTCGGTGGCGCCGCGGAAGTCGTACGCCGCGCCCGGCGCGCCATAGCGGTAGCCGACCACGTACACGAGGTCGCCCTTCACGAGCATCTCGTCGTACCAGACGGACTTGTTGAGGGCGTCGCTCCGCGCGACGCGCATCGAGTCGACGAGCACGGGCGCAGCGCCCGCCACGTCGACGACGTAGAGGCGGCCCTGACGGAGGACGACCAGCGAGCCACCGACGTTCTTGACGATACCGCCTTCGTCGACGCCGTCCTCCTGGTTGTTCGTGATGGTCTCGTTGCTGGTCCCCTTCGCCTCGGGGGCAGCCCCCTGCGATGCCGCCGCGCCGGCGTCCGCACCGACGGCGCCGTTGCCGGCATTGCCCATGCACTTCGCGTAGGCCTCGTAGGCCGCCTGCCTGACCCGGTCGTCCTCCGCTGCACGCGCCTCGATCTGGGTGACGTAGCCGTCGAGCTCCGCTTCGGAGGAGAAGGCGTGGATCCCCGCGGGTTCCGCCTCCTCCGCGACCGCCTCGAAGGTCGGCGGCGTGCAGGCGCCGTTCGTCGGGGGATCGGGGGTCGACGCCGCGCCCGCGGCGAGACCGCAGGCAGCGAGGGACGGGGCGACGGCGAGGAGGGAGAGGCGGCGGAGAAAGGAAAGAGGGCGATGCATGACGCGCGCCGACTGCAGCTCTGGTTCCATCCTGGAAGCCGCCGTTTCCTGCGGGGATCGTGCTCGCGGCCGTTGTGCCGTCCTGTGCCGCCGGCGGCTCGGGCGGTCCCGCGGATCAGGCGATGCACCGCGTGACGCGGCTCGCGGTCGAGTCAGCGGGCACGGCGCCGTCGCCAGGTCCGCGCGACGAGCCCGAGCCCGAGGACGGCCAGCGTAGCGCCGCCGGCGGCCGACGCCGCCGCCGCGCGGGAAATCGTCGAGC
>JALHPN010000367.1 GCA_022842465.1 Polyangiaceae bacterium
GGCGCGGCCCTCGGCGCCCTCGCCCTCGGCCTCGTCGCCTTCCGCCGCGCACGTCGCCGCGCGCGCTAGCGGGGCCGCCTGATCACTTGGTCGCGGTCGACGGCGGGATGTAGACGACCTGCTGCATCATGTAACCGTCCCAGTACGTGAGCAGCTTGAGGCCGGGAAGGCCGAACGGGGGACGGGTGGGATCGAACGTACGGAACGCGCCCGCGTCGATTTCACGGTTGTCGCCCGCGAACGTGCGCGGGCCGACGGTGCTCGTGATCAGCACGTGCTTGTACTTCGGCAGCTGCGCGAAGAACTTCGTGACCGCGGCGTTGGGCAGGTGCTGCAGGACGTGCTTGACGATGAGGAGGTCGGCGGCAGGAAGGTCGGTGCTGACGACGTCGCCCGCGAAGAACTGGATGTTCGGCTTCCCGTACTTCGTGCGATTGGCCTCGATGACGGAAGGGACGACGTCGTAGCCCTTGTAGTCGATGCCCGTCCAATCGACGAGGTGGGTGGACTCCCAGTCGCCGCAGCCGGCGTCGACGACGGAGCGGACCTCGTGGTCTTTCATGAACTGCCGGAGAAACACGCGATAGAGGTGCGTCGTCCGCGCGAGCGATCCCGATCCCGAGTTGCCGACGCCCTCGGCGTTGGTTCCCCAGGCCGCGTCCTTGTAGATGTCGCCGAAAGCCCGCTCCAGCTCGGCCGGCGACGGAGGCGCCAGAGGGGGCGGCGCCGATGGCACCCTCGTCGCGGTCTCCGCCGCGGGGACCGGCGCCGGTGGATCCATCGGCATGCGCAAGACGGCGTGCACGGCGACTCCGGCGGCAAACGACACGGCGACGAGGCCCACCAAGCCGATGCGGCGATCCATGGGCTCGCAGCGTAATGCAGCCGCACCCCCGACCACTAGGAGCGGTCCGCGCTCGACGATGCTCGCGAGGATGTGTCGGGGCTCTGCTCGAGTCGGCAGGGGCTTGCCTGGTCCGGCAAGAGCCTGCATCGAGCGGCGCGCGTGCGTCCGCGAGAAAGGCCGCGCGCCGCGACGGCACGCGCCTTGTAGCCCGCGGGGAAGGATGAAAGCCCTGCCCGTCCTCATCGCCACGACCCTCGTCGCCGGGTGCTCGTCGTCGCCCCTGGAGGACGCCCTGCCGCCTCCCAAGCCCCTGAGCCCTGGTGCGGAGTCCGCGCAGGAGGGCGCCCCGGACGGGTCCACCACGCCGCCGGGGTCGATGCTGGACGGCGGTGGCGGGCGGGCCGCTTTCCGCGCGGGCGAGGCCTTCGACTATGCGCGCGTCGCGAAGCGGTCGCAGATGGTCGAGACCATGCTCCAGGTCTTCGGCTACGCGACGAGCACGGCGCCGAGGGCGGTGGCGGTGAACGCGGAGGGGCTCGGGTTCGTCGCGGTGCACGCAGGCGCCACGCAGGAGGAGAACGAGCTCATCGCGAAGCAGGCCTGCTTCGTCATCGGCGGCGCCAGGCCGTGCGCGTTGCTCGCGAAGGCCGGCACCTTCGCCGTCGACGAGGAGAAGCTCACGCCCGACTTCGTGCTCGCGAAGCCCGCCGCGCTCTCCGAGCTGCCGTTCATGACGCCTGCCGCCGCCGCCGCGGTCGCGACCGCCTACAACGCCGCGCCGAACCCCAAGGCCCTCGCCATCGGCCTGGACGGAACGGTAGGAACCGGATACCGCGCGACGCCTACGGGCCTCGCACCGAGCAGCGCCGCAGACGCCATGCGCGTCGCGCTCGAGCGCTGCGAGATGCAGAGTCGGTTCTCGCCCTGCACCGTGTTCATCTCCGGGGCGACGGTCTCGTTCGATCCGGTCGCGCCGCGGCTCGAGCCGACGATCGACTACGGCCGCAGGACGCTCGCGACGAACCTCCCGGGATCCATGGCAGGCGCGTGGACGACCATCCAGAGCGACTACCTCTCCGACGTTCCGCCGCAGAGCGGTTCCATCTACCTGTCACGCAAGGGCGCCGGCGGGTACTTCACGAGCGCGAGCGCCGCGACCGCGGACGCGGAGGCGCTCGAGATCTGCAACGCGCGCGCGTCGGGCGAGCCCTGCTTCAAGTACGCCACCAACCGCAACATCGTGTTCGGGACCGGGGATCTCCTCGCGAACGCGCCGGGGAACGTCGCGCTCCACTGCAAGGCGGTCCCGCGCGCGAGCTGCGCCGTGCACAGGACGATGGGCTGCGCGACCTCGGGCGACTACTACCTCGGCGATGCGACGGGCGTGAAGCTCGCGGCCTGCGTGTTCTGACGAGAGGCCGGAGGGGCCGGCGCCCAGGCGCTCAGCGCTCGATGATCACGAGTTGCTTCTTCCCCGAAGCGGCGAGCGGGATCTCGGGCACGCGCTCGATGCGGATCGTGACGCCGCGGAGGTGCGGCGCGAGGAGGGCGCGGAGCTTCGCGTCGAGGTCGGGCCCGAGCGCGTCGACGACGAGGCGGAGGGTGACGGCGCGGTCGCGGTGCTGGACGAGCTGGAAGGCCTTCACGCCGTCGCCGCCGTACACGACGGCGACGACGGGGAGGAGACCCGACACGCGGCTCCCTTCGCCGTCGAGGAGCGTCTCCGCGACGCGGCCCTCGACGCCCTGGATGCGCGCGAGGCCGCGGCCGCAGGCGCACGTCTCGCGGCCCATCGCCGTCGCGTAGTCGCCGGAGGCGTAGCGGAGAAAGGGCATCCCGTAGTTGTGGAGGTCGGTGAGCACGACCTCGCCCGTCTCGCCAGGCTCGGCCGGGCGCTCGCTCCCGTCTCCGTTCCGGACGATGATCTCGGTGAGGAGGTTCTCCATCGACAGGTGCATCCCGTCGTGCGCCTCGCACTCGGCGCCGATCAGCATCACCTCGCGTGATCCGTACGTCTCGAAGACGCGCGCGCCGAAGGCCTGGGCGATGACCTCGCGATCGGCGGGCAAGAGGCGCTCGGCCGCGCAGATCACGGTGATCTCGGGGCAGCGGAGCTTCCGATCGAGGACGAAGCGCGCGAGATCGCCCGCGGCCTGGGAGAAGGCGAGGATGACCGAAGGCGGGTCGCGCTGGATCTCCTTCACGACCGCGGCGAGCTCCGCCTCCCCGCGCCGGCTCGAGTTGATCCAGCGCTCGCGCCGGAGCGCGCGATCGGCGGTGATCTTCGCGCGCTTCCAGCCCGTGGGCGGGTGGCCCGTCCCCCAGTAGTGGAGCGTGCGGACGCCCACGCGGTAGCCGGCCCAGCCGTAGCCGCGGTACTTCGTCGCCTGCCGCCAGTGCTCAGAGCCGGCGTCGTAACGAACGACCAGGGGCTCGCTCGTCGAGCCGCTCGTGGTCTTGGAGATCGTCGGGAACGGCGGCGCCGTCGAGACGCGTGCCTCCCCCGCCTCGCGGAGCGCCGGCCGCTCGACGACGCCGAGCCGCCGGTAGTCGGCGAGGCTCCGCACGTCCTCGGGACGCATGCCGACGGCGTCCATGCGCGAACGCCAGAAGGGCACGTTCGCCCACGCGTGCGCGAGGAGCCGGCGCAGGGCGCCGAGCTGCATCGCCTCGAGCTCCTCGCGCCATCGCCACTGCGAGCGCTCGAGGTGGTGCTGGAGGGTGACGGTCGGGCGACCGCGGACGGTCCCCTCCCACGCGGGGAAGAGCACGCCGGCGACGAGCGAGGTGTAGAGGTCCATCAGCGCTCCCCGCGGGCGGCGGGGGGCTTTCCCCAGACGTAGTCGCGGTAGTCGTTCGGATCGCCGTCTTTTCCGCGCATCGCCGCCATCGCCACGTTGAACATCTCGCGTGCGGTCACGTAGTGGAGCTTCCACCGCGCGCCGTCGTTGTAGTCGCGGAGCGCCTCGTGCATCGCGCGCCCGCCGTCGCCGAGGAGCGAGGCCGCCTCGCGATCCGGGGCGCCGTGCGTGTGCACCTTCACGAAGACCCACTCCGGCCGCCCGTC
Organism: Polyangiaceae bacterium; assembly: GCA_022842465.1. GTDB lineage: Bacteria > Myxococcota_A > Polyangia > Polyangiales > Polyangiaceae > Labilithrix. The sequence continues at coordinate 3,915 of JALHPN010000367.1, forward strand.
GACGTGGATCCCCTGCTCGACCCACGAGCGGACGCGCGCGCGCGTGCCCGGATCCTTCGCCGTGACCGCGCTCGACTCGATCCGCAGCGCGAGCGAGCCCGGCCGCCGCGCGAGCGTGAGCGGTCCCGTCACGAGGAGCATGCGGTCGTCGTACGTCTTGCCGACCCGCGCGTGCTCCGCCTGCTCGTAGGCGCGCTTTCGCGCCATGTCGCCGACGGGCCAGTAGATCCGGTTCACGACGTCGGGCTGGCAGACGTCGGGCGCCGACGGGAAGGTGAAGTCGGCGTAGCAGCCCGTGTCCCAGAGGAGCGGGAGCTCGTCGTCCACCCCGCACCATCGGCCGTCCGGGCGCGCGTTGGAGAGGCACCAGTTGCCGTGGATGAAGGCGTACCGGGGGCGGCCCGTGTCGTCGCGCGTGAAGTGCCCGTGCCGCGCGAAGAGCTCGACGTAGCGTGCGAGATCGGTCCGGAGCTTCGGCGCCGTGTCCCCGTCGTGGTGGAGGTGGAGCTCGACCTCGCCGAGGCCGGCCTTCGCCAGGCGCGCGAGGGCGTCGAGCCAGGCGGGATCGTACTGCTCGCCCGGGAAGAAGAAGCTGTGGCGCGGCGAAGAGCCGTCCGCGTCGCGGAACCCTCGCGCGAGCGCCGGGTAGCTCTCCTCCCAGGCGCGGACGCGCTCCGACCCCCGCGCGTGACCGACGTCCCCGTGGAGCGGCTCGTAGTGATCGCAGAAGGCGAAGAGCAGGTGGCGCGGTCGGTCGCTCGTCCATCGCCGCGCGGCCCGCGCGCGCGGGAGCTGGCGCGCCCAGCCGCCCACCCAGGTCTCGAGGTGCTTGTCGCGTACGCGGCCGAGGATCGAGGCGAGCTTCATGCGCGCCTCGCCCTGCCCGCGTCGCGCGCGGCCTCGCGCATCACGTCCGCGAAGCGCGCCGCGAGCGCGCGGCGATCGTAGGCCTCGACGTCGACGGCCTCGGATCGCGCCGACGCGACGCGCGCCTCCGGCGATGCCTCCGCGAAGGCGCG
>JALHPN010000368.1 GCA_022842465.1 Polyangiaceae bacterium
GGCGCGCCTCGCTGGCGCTACGGCGACGACGCTCCCGCACGACGAGGTGCCCGGGCTCGCGCCGTGCGCGGCGCGCGTCCTGCGCGAGGTTCCCTCGGCGCTCGTCGCGGGGCTCCGCGCCCGGGCCCACGCCCTCGGTACGACCCCGAACCTCCTCCTCCACGCGGCTTTCGTGGCCACGCTCTCGCGCTTCGCGGGTACGGGCGACGTCGTCTCCGGCATCGTCGTCGCGGGCCGGAGCCCGGAGGACCGTCGCGTCGGCGTGCTCGTGAACACGGTCCCCGTCCGGATCGACCTCGCCGGCGATCCCTCGTGCGCGGAGATCGTCACGCGAGCCCGGCTCGCGACGTCGGAGGCGCTGGCGTCGCAGCACGTCCCGTTCGACGCCATCGTCCGCGTGGTCGCGCCGGAGCGGCACGACGACGGTACGGCGCTCGTCGCGTCGCTCTTCGTCGAGCAGGACACGACCCGCACGACGCGCGCGCTCGGCGCGATCGGCGCCGAGATCGTCCCCGTCACGCCCGGAGCGGCGCAGACGGACATCCTCCTCGTCGTCGCGCGCGCCGGCGACGCGCTGTCGCTCGTGCTCGAGCGTCGCGCGGAGCGGATCAGCGAGGCGCTGGCGACGCGCTTCCTCGAGCACGTCCTCCACGTGGCGTCGGCGTTCGCCGGAGGGAGCCACGCGCGCCTGTCGGGCCTCTCGCTCTGGACCGACGAGGAGCGCGCCACGGAAGCGCGGTGGAACGCGACACCGCGTGACTACGATCTCCGAGTCACGCTCGCCGACCTCGTCGAGGCGCAGGTCGACCGGACGCCGGATCGGATCGCGCTCGTGTTCGAGGGCGTCGCCATCACCTACGAAGAGCTCGACGCGCGCGCGAACGCCGTCGCGCGCGATCTCGCCGCGCGCGGCGTCTCGCGGGGCGATCTCGTGGGCGTGGCGATCCCGCGCTCCGTCGAGATGGTCGTCGCCCTCCTCGGCGTCCTGAAGCGCGGCGCGGCGTACGTGCCGATCGACCCGGACCTGCCTGCGGTTCGGCGCGACGTGATGGCGGAGAGGGCTCACTCGGTCCTCTCTGCGGCGGACGTCGGCACGGCGCGCGCGCCGCGAGAGCCGTACCCGCGGGGCGCGCGCGATCTCGCCTATGTGATGTTCACCTCCGGCTCGACGGGGCGGCCGAAGGGGGTCCTCGTCGAGCACCGCGGCGTGGTGAACCGCCTCGCGTGGATGCAGGAGCTCTTCCCCGTCGACGAGCACGACGCGGTCGTCCAGAAGACGCCGTTCGGGTTCGACGTGTCGGTGTGGGAGCTCTTCTGGCCGCTCGTGACCGGCGCGCGGCTCGTCGTCGCGCGGCCGGGCGGTCACAAGGACCCGGCCTACCTCACCGCGCTCTTCGCCCGGGAGCGGGTGACGGTCGCCCACTTCGTCCCCTCGATGCTGCGCGTGATGGTCGACGCGAGCGGCGCGTCCCTCGGGCCCGTCCGGCACGTCTTCGCGAGCGGCGAGGCGCTCTCCCCTTCGCTCCTCGACCGCGTGCGGGCGCGGTGGCCCGAGGTGCCGGTCACGAACCTCTACGGGCCCACGGAGGCCACGATCGAGGTGACGCGGTGGACCGCGCAGGCCCGCGAGCGCGCCGCGGTCGTCCCCATCGGCGCGCCCGTGCCCAACACGTACGTGCGCCTCCTCGACGCCGAGGGCCGGCGCGTCCCCCTCGGCGCCGTCGGCGAGCTCTGCATCGGAGGCGTCCAGGTCTCGCGCGGCTATCTCGGCGACGACGCCCAGACGCGGGCGCGCTTCGTCCTCGACCCCTTTTCGAGGGATCCCGAGGCGCGGCTCTATCGCACGGGGGACCTCGCGCGGTGGCGCGCCGACGGGCAGCTCCTCTTCCTCGGGCGGCAAGACGACCAGGTGAAGGTGCGCGGCGTGCGCATCGAGCTCACCGAGGTCGCGGGGGCGCTCCGCGCGCACCCGGACGTGAAGGACGCGGTCGTCGTCGCGCGCGGGAGCGACGGCGATGCTCACCTCGTCGCGTACGTCGTCGTGGATGGCCACCCGACCGAGCTCCGCGCCTTTCTCGCCGAGCGGCTGCCCGATGCGATGATCCCGCGGCACGTCGTCGCGCTCGCTGCGCTCCCGATCGGTCCCACGGGGAAGCTCGATCGCGCCGCGTTGCCGGATCCGGTCGCCCAGGTGGACGCGTCCGGAGCGGACGACGTCGGAGCGGGTCCCGCGGAGGCGATCCTCGCGCCGATCTGGTCGCGTGCCCTCGGCGTGCGCGCCGTCCCGCGGGATCGCTCCTTCTTCGCGCTCGGTGGCGACTCGATCCTCGCGCTTCGCGTCGTCGGGCTCGCGAACGAGGCCGGCCTCGCCCTCACCGTCCGCGATCTCGTTCGTCATCCGACGCTCGCCGGCCTCGCCGCCGCGGCTCGCGTCCGCGACGCCCTCGCCCCGGCCGTCGACGTGTCCGATGGCGCGGTCGCGCTCACCCCGCTGGCCGAGGCTTTCCTCGCGCGCGGCCTGCCGAATCCGCATCACTGGAACCAGTCGGTGCACGTCGTCCTCGACGAGGGCGCGCTCGACGCGGACGCCCTCGGCCGCGCGCTCGACGGGATCGTCGCGACGCACGAGGCCCTACGCCTGCGGATCGATCTCGCGTCGGGGCGCGCGCGCGTCGTCGCTCGCGGCGTGCCCGAGGCCACGCTGCCGCTCCGGATCGTGCCGAAGACCGGCCTCGAGGACGCCGTCGTCGCGGCGCAGCGCACGCTTCACCTCGAGGAAGGACCGATCGCGCGGGCCGTCGCGACGGGGGATGGCGACATCGTCCTCGTCGCGCACCACGTGGCTGTCGACGCGGTGTCGTGGCGGATCCTCGTCCGCGATCTCCTCGCGGCGTACCGCGCGGCGACGCGGGGCAGAGGGACGGACCTCGGCATCGCGCCGGTCCCGGTCCCGCTCGGCACCTGGGCCGCGTCGGTCGGGGGCTCCGGCGTAGACGAGCCTCGCGATGCGCCGCCGCTCCCCGCCGCGCTCGCATGGGCGCGACGGTCGCCGGATCTCGTCGAGGGCCGGGCGGCGCGGCTCCACACGACCGCGACGGCCACGGCGACGCGCCGGCTCGCCGAGGACCTCGCGCGCCTCGCCGACGCGTCGCTCGAAGACGCGCTCCTTTCGGCGCTCGCGCGCGCCGTCGATCATCGCGGCCTCCTCGTCGACCGCGAGGGACACGGCCGCGGCGGCGGCGATCTCTCGCGCACGGTCGGATGGTTGACGGCGTTGAGCGAGCTCGCGCTCGACGTCGACGCGGGCACGTCGGTCCTCGACGCCGTGATGGAGGCCCGCCGCGCGCGGCTCGCGGCGGCCCACACGGAGGATTCGCGTCGCGCGCGTCGGGCGCCCGTGTCCTTCGACTTCCTCGGTGTGATCGACGTCGCCGACGCGGAGCTCGGGGCGCGGGTGGTCTCCACGTCCTCCCCGGCCGATCGCGACGCTTCTGCGCCGCGGACGCATGCGCTCGAGGTCGTCGCGCGGGTCGAAGGCGGGGCGCTCGTCGTGGAGTGGCGCCATCCCGAGGAGGCGACCGCGGCCGTCGCTTCGCTCGCTGCGCGGACGATGGATTGCCTCCGTCGCCTCGCGGAGATCCTCCGCGAGGAGAGCGACGTCTGCGAGGAGGCGTATCCGCTCACCGGCGCGCAGGCCGGCATCGTCTTCGAGTCGGTCGCGGGAGCGCGACCTGGGCTCTACGTCGAGCAGGTCGCCTTCGCGGTCGACGCGCCGCTCGACGTGGCGGCTCTCCGCGCCGCGACGCGCGCGGTGGTGGCGCGGCACGCGGCGCTCCGGACGTCGTTCGCCAGAAGCCGCCAGCGTGTGGCGCGTCTCGACGACCTCGCAGAGGCCTTCGCCGTCGAAGGCCACGTGCACGACGACGCGGCCCTCGACGCCTTCCTCGACGCGGACCGCGCCCGCGGCTTCGACGTGGCCGTGGCTCCGCTCTTCCGCGTCACGTGGGTGACCTACGGCGCCCTGGTCGTCACCCATCACCACGCCGTCCTCGACGGGTGGTCTCTCCCGATCGTCCTCCGTGACCTCTTCGCGTCGTACCGCGGCGAAGCGCTCGGGCCGCCGCCGCCTCCGTTCCGCGACTACCTGGGCTGGCTCGCGGCGCGCGACCACGGCGCCGCCGAGCGGGCGTGGCGGACACGCCTCGCGGGTGCGCCGCGGACGGAGATCCCGTTCGCGCGCCTCGAACGCGTCGCAGGGGAGCCCTCGAGCGGGCGCGCCGAGCGGTCCATCGTGCTGTCGCCGCAGCTCGCCGCGCGCATCGCAGCGGGCGCCGCGCAGGCCGGCGTCTCGCTCGCGACCTTCGCGACGGGCGCGCTCGCGCTCCTCCTCGCGCGCGCGACGGACGCCGCCAGCGTGACGTTCGCGCGCACCGTGGCGGGCCGTCCCGGCGAGCTCCCGGGCGCGGAGGCGATGGTCGGTGCGCTCCTCGCGACGCTGCCGTTCACCGTCGACGTCGAGGCGCACGCGGACGCGGCGTCGTTCCTCCGCGCCGTCGCGGAGGACGCATCGCGCGACGAGGAGCACGGCTTCTCCGGGCTCGAGGGCATCTTGCGCGCGACGGGCGCGGCAGCGCCGAAGACGCTGTTCGTCTTCGAGAGCTATCCCACGGGCGCGCCCCCGGCGTTCGTGCGAAAGGCCCGGTCGCGTCGGGATCTCGAGGTGCCGCTCGTGGTGGCGCTCACGCCGCGGGGGGGCTCTTCGGCGCTCCTCGCCGAGGTCCTCTACGATCGCGCGCATGTCTCCGAGGCGGCGGCCGCAGCGACGCTCGAGCAGCTCGTGCACGTGCTCGGCGCGCTCGCCGACGCGGCCTCGCGCGCGGCGCCGCTCGCGGACGTCGCGCTCACCGGCGGGGAGCGGTCGAGCT
>JALHPN010000369.1 GCA_022842465.1 Polyangiaceae bacterium
GCGCCCGCCGCCCAGCACGAGACCGCGTCTCCCGCGCGCGCGCAGGTGTGCGACGTCCCGGAGGCGAGCTCCGTCGCCCCCGCGATCGCGATCGTCGCCGGCGGCGCGTCGGCTCCCCAGCAGTGGACGCCGCCGTCGTCGCCGAGGAGGCACGAGTGGACGCCGCCGAGGGCGAAGGCGCGCACGCTGCTCGGTCCGCCCGTCGGCCGGACGCCCAGGAGGCGGCGCTCGCGGGTGCCGTCGCCGACCTGCATCCGGGCGTTGTCGCCCCAGCAGAGCAGCTCGCCCGCCGTCGTCTGCCCGCAGCCGTGGCGCTCGCCGAGCGCGACGAGACGCATCGGCGGTGGCTTGTTCTTCTTCCGTACGCAGCCCGACGACAGGGCGACGAGCGCGAGACCGGCGAGCGCGACGCGTCTCACGGGACGCCGTGCGCCGCCAGCACCGCGGACATCACGATCTTCGCGCACTGCACGAAGATGATGATGCCCAGCACGTCGACGAGGCTCGCGATGAACGGCGTCGAGCTCGTCGCCGGATCGAGCCCCAGGCGCTTCAGGAGGATCGGGAGCATCGAGCCCACGGTGCAGCCCGTCGTCACGATGCCGATGATGGTGACGCCGACGGTGATGGCGAAGCTCAACCCCTGCTCGGGGTACATGAGCACGCGCCCGAACCCGACGAGCCCGAGGCCGAGGCCCATCACGAAGCCGATCGCGAGCTCGCGCACGAAGACGCGCGGCCAGTCGCGGAACTTCACGTCGCCGACCGCGAGCCCGCGGATGATGAGCGTCGACGACTGGGAGCCCGAGTTGCCGCCCGCGGAGATGAGGAGCGGCACGTAGTACGCCGCGCCGTGGATCGCGTCGAAGACGGGGTCGTAGTGGCGGAGCGCCGTCTGGGTGAAGAACTCGCCGAAGAAGAGGACCAGCAGCCAGAAGCCGCGCTTCTTGATGAACTCGACGAACCCGGTCTGGAAGTAGCCGCCCTCGAGCGGCTCGACGCCGCCGAGCCGCTGCACGTCCTCCGTCTGCTCCTGCGTGAGGACGTCGACGATGTCGTCGATCGTGATGACGCCGAGGATGACGCCGCTCGCCTCGACGACGGGCATGACGTTGAGGTCGTACTTCGCCATGCGGCGCGCGACCTCCTCCTGATCGAGGTCCGGTTCGACGGTGATGATGTTCGTCGTCAGGACCTCGAGGAGCGGCTGGTTCGGCCCCGCGAGGAGGAGATCGCGAAGGGACGCGATGCCGACGAGCTTGTCCTGCGTGTCGAGCGCGTAGACGTTGTAGATGTTCTCGTGGTGATTCTCGGCGTGCACGCGCACCGCCTCGATCGCCGTGCCGACGGACACCTGCGGCGGCACCGCGACGTACGCGGTCGTCATGAGGTGGCCCGCCGACGTCTCCGGCCACTTCTCGAGCTCGCGGACGTCCTCGGCGGCCTCCGGGTCGACCCTCTCGAGCTGGTCGAGGATCTCCTCGCCCATCGCCGGGGGCAGCGCGCTGAAGAGGTCGGCGCGATCGTCGGGCGCCATCTCGCTCGCGATCTGCGCCACGCTCGCGGGCGGCATCAGCTCGGCGATCTCCTCCTGTTCGTGCTCCTCGAGGCGCTCGAAGATCGGCGCCGCGTCCTCGGCGGGCATGCGCGCGAGGAGCTGGGCGGCCTCGTCGGGACCGAGCTCCGCGATGAGGTCGGCGAGGTCCTCCGCGTGCATCTCGTCGAGCAGCTCGCGGATCTGATCCGGATCCTCCTTGAGGAGCTGCTTCACATCGGGGCCGAGCAGGGACGCGAGACGCATGACGAGGAGGGAAAACCGCGCGCACCTTACCCCAGACGCGCGAGGGTTCGCTACGATGCGTTCATGCGATCGCGCGTCCTCGCCGGCCTCGTCCTCGTCGTCGGGCTCTCCTCCTGCAGCGACGACCCGGCGCCCGAGCCGGCCCCCGACGCGAGCACCTCCAGCTCGTCGAGCTCCGGCGGCGCGACGGACGGAGGTGGGACGTCGACCGACTCCGGATCGAGCGCGGCGGACGCGGGGCCGATCAACGCGTGCACTTCGTTCGAGGATCGGAGCGCGGCCGCGGCGTCGCGCACGATCGCGTGGGCCTTCCCGCTCCCGACGCCGCGGTGCCTCACGATCCTCATCGGACAGAGCGTCACGTTCCAGGGATCGTTCACGCAGTACCGCGTCGCCGCCTCGCGGACGGGCGATCAGCCGAACCCGATCGCGGGCTTCGATCCCGATGCCCCCACCGTCGTGTTCCCGAGGGCAGGCGTCTACGGCTTCGAGAGCCCGGACGCGCCGGCGCTCCAGGGCGCGGTCCAGGTCGTCGCGCCCTGAGGACGCGGGATCAGGGGCCCCGCTCGCCCCCGAGCCGTGCGCGTAGCCCCCACTCGCGTAGCCGTGTCATCTCGTCGACGCCCTCGTCTGCCGCGCCCTCGGCCTCGCGGGGCTCACCTCGTCGGGCGCGCACGACGAAGAGGCCGCCGTCCCGTCGGGGATCGAGCGGCGGGACCGCCGGCGCCCCGGCGAGGCGCCGGGCCTCGTCGGTGACGAGTCCCCTCCGGAGACCGGGCGCGACGAGCCCGTATGGGCCGCCGAAGACCTGCGCCGCGGGCCACGGCTCCTCGTCGAGGTAGAGGTCCCACGCGACGGGGGCGGCAGGCGGATCGACGACGAGGTCGAAGCCGACGATGGCGGAGGGGTTCGTGGTGAAGGCGACGTCGACCCGGCTCCCTCTGTCGTACGCCTTCCACGCGTCCCTCCCGAGATCGACCGGCGTGACGAGGACGGACGTGGCCGGCGTGCGGGCGTCCCCGACGACGATCGACCCGGACACGCGCCGCGTCCGACCGCCGGAGGCGAAGCGTAGGTGCACGACGGGGGGCGCTAGAGCGGCTCCCTGGACGGCCGAGGGTGAAGGGGCGCCGGCGACGGGTGCGTTCGCGAGCGCGGCGGCGAGACGCGCGCGCATCTCGGCCACGAGCTCGGGCTCGGCCTTAGCGAGGTCGCGTCGCTCCCCGGGATCGGAGACGAGGTCGTAGAGCTCCTCGCTCGCGACGACGACCTTGCCGCCTACGCGGGTCGTGCGGGCGAGGCCCTCGCGCGTGAGGAGGCGATGACGTCCGTACAGGATCGCGCGCGTCCCCCGTCCCTCCGAGACCACGACGCGCTCGCCCTCCTCCTCCTGCCCGCGCGCGAGGGGGACGAGCGACTTGCCCGTCATCCGCGGGTTCGGCTCCAGCCCGAGGAGCTCGAGGATCGTCGGCGCGAGATCGACGCTCCGGACGCGCTCCGTCACCGCCTTCCCTTCGGGGAGCGCGCCGGGCGCGACGACGAGGATGGGGATGCGCGTCGTCTCCTCGTAGTTGCTGACGGCGTGGTGGTAGCGGACGGGCATCTCGTCGAGCGCGGACGTCCCGGCGTGCGCACTCGAGAGCGTCTCGCCGTGATCCGCCGTGACGACGATGATCGTCCGCTCGCGGAGGCCCGCCTCGTCGAGCGCGGCGAGGAGGACGCCGATCGCCTGGTCGTCCTTCGCGGCCTCGGCCATGTAGCGCCGGGTGACGGCGTCGGCCGGGCCGGCCGGCGTCGGAGGCACCCGCTTCTCGAGCTCCTTCGGGGGCTCGTACGGCTCGTGGGGGGACCTGTAGTTCACGAAGGCGAAGAACCGCAGGTCCCCGTGCGCGCGGAGGAAGCGCGTCGCGTCGTTCGTGATCTCGAGCGTGTCCCGGGTGCGGAAGCGGTGAACGGCGGCCCGCTCGAAGCCCATCTCCACGCCGACGCGCGCGTAGCCGACCATGAAGTCGTTGTTCACGAACGCCGCCGAGACCATGCCCTGACGACGGGCGAGGAGGGGCAGGAGCGGCGGCTCGGACGCGTAGAAGCGCGCGACGTCGGCCTTCTGGAGGACCCAGCTCGTCGTGTCGATGCCGAGCTCACTCGATCGGAGACCGGAGAGCATGGCGAGCGTGCCGGGCCGCGTCCACGCGCCGCCGGAGTACGCATGGGTGAAGCGCGTGCCCTTCGCGGCGAGCGCGTCGAGGACGGGCATGAGGCCGGGGATCTTCGGGAGGGCCGCCTCGAGCGGTGGGAGCTCGGCGCGCGCGAGGGCGGCGTCCTCCGCGTCGTCGTGGAAGCTCGCGAGCACGTCGGGGCGGAGCGCATCGACGACGATCCAGAGGACGTTGTACGGGACCTGCGGCTGCGTCCGCGCGAGAATGGTCGGGTTCGCCCAGAGCGCGACCGGCGGCGCCGGGGGCGAAGGCGGAGGCCCCTCTGCTTCGTCCGGCGTCGGCGGCGCGGTCTCCGTGGCGAGCCGGAGCTCGACGCTCTGGCCGGCGAACGCCGCGAGGTCGACGCTCCTCTCCGTCCAGCGGCGCGCACGCGCCGGGGGAAGACGATCCCGGAGGAGCTCGTGGGCGTCGCCCTTGGCGTCCACGACCGTCACGACGAAGACGGTCGTGTCGGGCGTGGCGTTCACCGTCCCCTCCGCGAACGTGAGCTTGCCGCCGGCGGGGACCTCGATCCGGAACGAGAAGGTCGTCTCCGTGGGCGCGACGAGGGCCTCGCGCTGATCGAAGCTGCCCTCGTTCATGTTCCAGGTCCGCGCGTCCGGCGCCGACGGCTTGCCGGGCGTCGCAGGCGTCTCGCTCGTGCTCGTGCGGAGCGCGATGCTGCTGACCCAGCGCGCCGCGTCCCCCGTGAGGGGAACGAAGGCGGGCTTCATCTTCCACGGGTGGAGACCGAGGATGCGCGCGGCGGAGGCGGGGTCGCCCTGTGTGCGGACCCGCGTCACGTGCTCGAGGAGGCGGGTGCTCACCTCCCACGTCCCCACGGGGCGCGCTGCGCCTGGCGACGGCGTGCTCGCGTCGAGCGCGTGCGGGCGCGGCGGCGGCGCGGCGACGTCGGCCCCT
>JALHPN010000370.1 GCA_022842465.1 Polyangiaceae bacterium
GGTTCGGCGCGGTGGCGCGCGCCGCGGATCGCGTCGACGACGCGGGCGACGCCGCGCGCCGCGCGAACCGTCCGACGCCGGGCGATACGCGCCTCGCCGAGCGCGAGGGCTGCCCGGGCGGCGTCTGTGATCGCGCCGGCAGCTGCTTCGCCGCCGGCACGCCCGTCATGACGGCCTCGGGCCCGAAGCCGATCGAGACGATCGTCCTTGGCGACATCGTCCTCGCGCGTGATCCCGAGACGGGCGCGACCGCCCTCGAGCGCGTCGCCCAGACGTTCGTGCGCGAGGCGTCGGACACCGTCGACCTTGAGCTCACCGCCGACGGCGGGCGCCGCGAGCACCTCACCGTCACGTCCGAGCACCCGTTCTTCGTCCACGACAAGGGCTTCCGCGGCGTCGCAGAGCTCTCCCCCGGCGACGTGGTCGACACGGCGACGGGCACCGCGCGCGTGACCGCCCTCGCGTCGCTCGGCGCGCCGATGCCCGTCTTCAACTTCGAGGTCGAGCACGCGCACACGTACTTCGTCGGCAACGCCGCCGCGTGGGTCCACAACCGCTGCGACGGCCGGTTCCCGCCGGACCGCGCGACGGCACGCACCGTCGATCGCTCGGCGCAGTACGGTTCGGAGCGAGAGGCGCGGAATCTCGCGCGCGAGCGCCTGGGGCATGATCCCGTCGAGATCGAGCCTGGCAAGTGGCGGAGTCAGGACGGACGTTGGCAGTACCGCGCGAAGCCGAACGACCTCGCAGGGCACGGCCCGAACGACGGTCCACACGTCCATATGGAGCGGCTCGACCCGCGCACGGGCGAGGTCCTCGAGAACTGGCACCTCCGGTGGCCGCGATGATGCCCGCGCTTCGATGGCGCGCCTGAGGAGCTCCCGCGCCGCGGTCGTCTTCGGCGACACGGAGGTCGTCGTCGACATCCCGGCGGCGGAGTTCGGTGCCTGGGCTCTCGAGCTCTCGCTGCTCGAGGAGGGCGCCGTCGTCGATGCACGCATCGCCGCGGATGGCGCGGCGTTCGTGTTCTCCCTCGGTCCTCCTGCGACGGTCCGGTTCTCCGCAGAGCTGCACGGCACGACGTTCGTCATCGCCCTCCCCCGAGAGCAGTGCGCGTATCTACGGTCCGTCCTCCTCCGAGCACACCGCGACGACTTTGCGCCCGTCGACCACGTCCACGTCGAGGGAGCCCTCGGCGGACGTTCATTCGATCTCACGCTGACCTTCGCGGCGCACGCCGCGGCGATGCCCGGCGAAGAGGCGTCGAAGCAAATCCTCGGCGACCGTCGCGACTGACGATACCTGGCGCCGGATCGAGAACGCCCCAGGCGACGGGTGGTCGCCGGGGCGTCTCGCCTCCGCGCGTGGGCGATGACTACTTCTTCCCGCGCTCGGCGACCGGGACGTACGCGCGCTCGGTCGGGCCCGTGTAGATCTGGCGCGGGCGCCCGATCTTCGTGGTTCCGTCCTCCATCATCTCCTTCCAGTGGGCGATCCAGCCCGGGAGGCGACCGATGGCGAAGAGCACCGTGAACATGTTCGTCGGGAACCCGAGGGCGCGGTAGATGATGCCCGAGTAGAAGTCGACGTTCGGGTAGAGCTTCCGCTCGACGAAGTAGCTGTCCTTGAGCGCCGCCTCCTCGAGCTCCTTCGCGATGTCGAGGAGCGGGTCGTTCTGACCGAGCTTCTTCAGGATCTTGTCCGCCGCCTGCTTGATGATCTTCGCGCGGGGATCGAAGTTCTTGTAGACGCGGTGGCCGAAGCCCATGAGGCGGAAGTTCGAGTTCTTGTCCTTCGCGAGCTCGACGTACTTCTTGACGTTGCCGCCGTCTGCCTTGATCTGCTCGAGCATCTCGATGACTTCCTGGTTCGCGCCGCCGTGGAGCGGGCCCCACAGCGCCAGGATGCCGGCCGCGACCGACGCGAAGAGGTTCGCGCGCGAGCTGCCGACGAGACGCACCGTCGACGTCGAGCAGTTCTGCTCGTGATCGGCGTGCAGGATGAAGAGGAGGTTCATCGCCTGCTCGATGTCCGGGTCGATGGCGTAAGGCTCGGCCGGCACCGCGAACATCATGTGCATGAAATTCGCGCAGTACTTGAGGTCGTTGCGCGGGTAGATGAAGGGCTGCCCGATCGACTTCTTGTAGGCGTACGCCGCGATCGTCCGCACCTTCGAGATGAGGCGCGCGATCGTCATGTCGATCTTGTCCTTGTCCTGGATGTCGTGCTCCTCCGGGTAGTACGTGGAGAGCGAGCACGTCATCGAGGACAGCACCGCCATCGGATGGGCGGTCGACGGGAACCCGTCGAAGAAGTGCTTCATGTCCTCGTGGATGAGCGAGTGGCGCGTGAGCAGCGTCGAGAAGCGCGTGAGCTCCGCCTGGTCGGGGAGCGTGCCGTAGATGAGGAGGTACGCCGTCTCGACGAACGTCGACCTCTCGGCGAGCTGCTCGATCGGGATGCCGCGGTAGCGGAGGAGGCCCTTGTCACCGTCGAGGAAGGTGATCGCGCTCTTCGTCGACGCGGTGTTCATGAACGCCGGGTCGATGGTGACGAGCCCTGTCTTCGCGCGGAGGGCTCCGATGTCGATCGCCCGTTCCTGCTCCGATCCGACCACGATCGGGGCCTCGAACGTCGAGTCCTTCAGCTTGATTTCGACCTTCTCGCTCACGTGAGCCTCCTACTGAGGGGGCGGATGATAGGCACGACCACGCGGTGCGTCACCAAGGAATCGCCCTTCCGGCCGCTCCACCGAGGTTCTCGGCGGGTCCGCGGGGGGACGGCCGTGCTCGATCGGGGTCGCGCGCGGACGGCCCGGGCGAGCTTTCCGTGCAGGTGACGCGAGGCGTGCCGCTTCAGTTCCGCCAGTGGCGTCGCGCGTCCGCCTGCGCCTGCGAGAGGCGACGCTGCTCCTGCACGAGCGCCCCGTAGCCGCGCGGCATCCGCGGATCGCGCGCGAGGCCGTAGAGGACCTTCAGCGCCGCCTCCGCGTCGTCCTGGGCGCGGTGGGCGTTCTCGAGGGAGATGCCCATGCGCGCGGCGACGTCGCCGAGGGCTCGGCTCTTCTCGCCGTCCTGGATGTCGCGCGCCCAGACGAGCGGGTCGAGCCAGTCGACGTCGCGCGAGAGGGCCGGGATGCCTTCCTTGTCCGTCTTCGCGCGGGAGAACTCGCTCGTCATGAACGCGCGGTCGAACAGCGCGTTGTACGCGGCGGGGATCCGCCCGCGGAGGAACGCGGCGATCTCCCCGGCGACGGCCTCGAAGCGAGGCTCGTTCGCGACCATCTCGTTCGTGATGTGGTGGATCGCGATGACCTCGTCCGGGATGACGACCCCGGGGTTCACGAGCCAGTTCTTCTTGTCGATGACGACGCCGTTCTTGCCGACGACGATGCCGACCTCGACGACGCGGTCGACCGACGCATCACGCCCCGTCGTCTCCACGTCGAGGAGGGCGATCTCGAGCTCCTGCCACGGCGTGTCCGCCCCGATGCCCGGGACGACCCCGCGGATCTCGACCTTCAGGAGGTGCGCGATGCCGGGGTAGTGACGTCCCGTCGGGAAGCAGCCGCAGCCGTCGCCGAGCGACCGGGTCACTTCTTCGCGGCTCCGGCGTCCTTCGCGTCGGTCTTCGGGGCGCTCTTCGGGGTCGCGCCGGCGTCGAGGAGGGGGCTCGCCGAGCCGCTCGCGGCAGGCGCGCTACCGGGCGCCGGGCTCACGCCGAGGAAAGCGAGGTCCATCGCGATCCACTCGCCGAGGTCCTGGTGCCCGTCGTAGAGGCGACCGTTCACGAAGATCGTGGGCGTGCCCTCGACCTTCACGTCCTCGCCGAGCTTCTTGTCCTGCGCGATGCGCGCGGCCGTCTCCGGAGCCTGGAGGTCGGCGTGGAAGCGCGAGAGGTCGAGGCCGAGCTCCTTCGCGTAGCTGTCGAGGTCCGTCTGCTCGAGGTGCTGTTGGTTCCGGAAGAGCACGTGGTGCATCGGCCAGAACTTCCCCTGACGCCACGCCGCGATCGCGGCGCGCGCCGCGATGTCGGCGTGAGGATGACCCGGGAGCGGGTAGAACTTGAAGACGAAGCGAACGTCGTTCTTCCGGTCCTCGAGCACCTTGTCGAGGAGCGGCACGACCTGCGCGCAGTGCGGGCATTCGAAGTCCGCGAACTCGACGATCGTGATCGGCGCGTTGTCGGGGCCCATCGCCGGCGACCCGTCGATCGGGACGTTCTTCACCTTGTCCGCGTCGAAGCGGTTCTTGTAGCTCTTCTCGATCTGGTCGCGGGCGAGCCCGTCCTTCACGCCCTTGAGGACGTACTTCGCGGCGGGGACGCACTTCGAGCAGTCACGCTTCTCCTTCACGCACTGCGCGATCGGGACGGGCACGTTCGAGCACGGCGCGAGGAGCTCGGAGACGTACTTGCTCCAGTCCTTCTTCTCGCGCGGCGTGAGGGCCTTCGTGTCGACGCCTTCGAGCTGGACGTCGGGGCCCTCCTTCTCCTTCGTGGCGTCCTCGGGCGTCTCCTTGCCGCATGTCGCCCCGGAGAGCGTGAAAATACCAAAGATCCCGACAGCTAGCGCTTTGGTCCACATGCGAACGCGCGCAGCTTAGCAAAGCTTCGGCCCCTTGGGGACCCTCGGTCGCACGTGGGTTTGCACGAGAAACCGCGAGCGGCTAGACATGGCGCCCGTGAGGTCCGTCGTCTTTCGCTTCGGAGACATCGGAGCCTTCTCCGATGCGCTGGCCGACGCGCCGGGAGCGCTGCCGCTCCCCCCCGGCGAGTCGGCGAAGGACGGCGAGTGGGTCCTCGCGATCTTCGAGATCGGCTCGCGCCGCCGCGCGACCGCCGCCGCCGCGCGGGCGGTCCGCGCCGCGG
>JALHPN010000371.1 GCA_022842465.1 Polyangiaceae bacterium
CGGCGGCCTGCGCCAGCGGGGGGCGCGCCATGGCGGCGGGCATCGCGTGGGCGGCGCCGCCGCAGCCTGTCCCCGCGGCGAGGAGGGTGACGAGAAGAAAGCCTGTGACCGAGCGGAGCATCGTCATGCAGGGACCTCAACGATCCGCCGGGGAACGCCTTACAGCGCAGCGAGCGCAGCGCCCGCGAACGTCTTGAAGTTGCGCGAGACAACGATATGGTTGCCAAGGTCAACGAATGCGCTAGGGTGCTGCGCATGCACGGCGAGGTCCTTCCGCTCCGTCACGCGTCCCGCGAGCTCGTCCGGGAGCTCGGCTTCCTCCAGGAGCGCGAGCCCGCCTCGGGCCTCTCACACTCCCACTGCCACGCGCTCATGGAGGTGGAGGCGAGGCCGGGCCTCACCCAGGGCGAGCTCGCCAAGGTGCTCCGGCTCGACAAGTCGCGGACGAGCCGGATCGTCGCGGAGCTCGAGGCGCGCGGCTGGACGCGCGCCGACGCCGACGCGGCCGACAAGCGAGTTCGGCGCCTCCGCCTCACGGCGCGCGGCGAGGAGAAGGTGGCGCGCGTGCACGAGAGCGCGAGCCAGCGCGTCGACGCCGCGCTCGCGATGCTCGACGAGGACGGGCGCGGCACGGTGCTCCGTGGGATGCAGCTCTACGCGCAGGCGCTCGAGCGCTCACGTCGGCGGGGCGAGTACGCCACGCGGCCCGCACGTAGCGCGGATCGCGCCGCGATCGCGCGGCTCATCCGGACGGTGATGCCCGAGTTCGGCGCCGAGGGGCCCGGCTTCGCGATCGTGGACCCGGAGGTCGACGACATGCCGCGCGCCTACGCCGGCCCGCGGTCGGCGTACTTCGTCGTCGTGCGCGGCGACGCGGTCGTGGGCGGCGGGGGCTTCGCGCCGCTCGTCGGCGGTGACGAGGGGACGTGCGAGCTCCGGAAGATGTACTTCCTCCCCGAGCTGCGCGGCCTCGGCCTCGGCCGCGAGCTGCTCGAGCGCTGCATCGAGGGCGCGCGCGCGTCGGGCTTCACGCGCATGTACCTCGAGACGCTCACGGCCATGTCCGCCGCGCGCCGCCTCTACGAGCGCTTCGGCTTCGAGAAGCTCGACGCTCCTCTGGGCGCCACCGGCCACTTCGGCTGCAACTCCTTCTACGCCAGGTCGCTCCGCGAGGGCGGCGCGAGGGCGTCTTCCGCCGGGGCGCAGGCGACGCAGCCGTCGCGTAGGTCCTCGCGGCGCGGCTGACGGCGCGGCGGGGACGCCCTAGGCGGCGACGCCGCGGGTGCGGAGGACGTCGCGGAGGGCGGCCTGGACTTCGGGGGTCGAGGTGTGGAGCGAGCTGCGGGCGAGCTCGACGAAGCGGGCGCCGCGCGAGCGCTTGAGGCCTTCGAGCGCGGCGGTGCGGTCGGCCGGGGCGCCGTGCTCGAGGATGCCGAGGAGGAACTCGGCGGCTTCGATCGTGTCGACGCGGGCGAGGGCGCGGAGCGCGGCCGCGCGGACGTGGGACTGAGGGGACTCGCGGACGATGCGCGAGAGGGGATCGAAGGCGTGCTGGAAGTAGAGGGACTCGACCGCCTTCGCGGCCTGGTCGACCACGGCGGGGTCGGCGTCGCGGAGGCCGCTCCGCACGGTGACGAAGCTGCGCTTGAAGAAGAGCTGCTGCATCGCCCCGAGGACGGCGACCTTCACCTGGCGCTCCTGGCGGGTGAAGAGCTTCTCGAGCGGGGAGAGCACCGCGTAGAGCTGGAGCTGCGCGAGCTGGTCGGCGAGCCGCGCGCGCGCGGTCACCGCCTGGCCGCTCCCGTCCTCCGGACGACCCTCGACCGCGAACGCGGTCAGCCGCGCGAGCATCGCCTTGCGACGGATGAGGTCGGGCCAGCGCTTGTCGAGGAGGACGTCCGCGCAGGCCTCGGCCGCGGAGCCCTGCTGCTCCCACTCGATGAGGTCGACGTGCCAGACGTCGGGGAAGTGGTTGTCCTGCCGGAGGTGGGAGGGCAGGGGAGCGGTGTCGATCGGCTCGTCGCGGACGCCGTCGTAGCGCTGCGAAGCCCGCGCGTAGTGCTTCTTGCGCTGGGCCTCCAGGTTCATCAGCGCGAGCTCCTTGTAGAGTGCACCGACACGTCCGTAGTGGCCGACCTCCCCGAAGGCGAGGATCGCGGCGAGGATGGCGTTCTCGGCGATCTCCGGCGGCGCGCCGCGCTCGAGGTGCTGGCGGGCCACGTCGCGCCAGAGCTCCGCCTGCATCACGACGTAATGCGCCGACGCGCTCGCCATGCCGAGCGCCCGGGCGTACTCGGACGCTTCGCGCGCGAGGGTCGCTGCCGCCGAGAGCTCGCCACGCTCCTTCGCCGCCTGGAGCGCGTCCTCGAAGTACTGGAGCGCGAAGTACTTGAGGTGGTCCTCGCGGAGGATGCGGATGCAGTTCACGAAGCCTTCGAGGACGTCCTCGAACATCCCGCTCTCGCGGCCGATCTGCACGAGCACCTGGAAGCAGTCGAAGGCGCGCTCCCGCTGGCCGACGCTCTCGAAGTAGTCGGCCGCCTCCTCGAGGAGCCGCACCGCCGCGACGCTCGCCTCGCGCGCCTGTCGTCCGTCCCCGCACTTCTTCGCGCACCGCGACAGGTTGAACTGAACGAGCGCCGCGTTGTACGCGTCCGCGCCGCCGCCCACCACCTGGGCGAGCCGGGACCAGAGCGCCCTCGCTCCGCGCCAGTCATCCGCCTTCTCGCGGTAGATCGCCGCCGCCGCGACGAGCCCCGCGTTCTCCATCTCGCGCGCCGCGCCCGCCATGTCGTTGACCGCCGCGAGCGTCCGCGCGCGATCGACCGACGGCACGCCGGCGAGGTACCCCTGCGCCTTCTTCCAGCCATCTGGTTCGGAGAAGGCCATGTACCAGAGGACCGTCAGCGCGCTCCGCGGGTCGCCCCGCTTCGCCAGCACGTCGGCGAGCGGACGCAGCACCGAGAGGTAGTCGTGCTCCGCGACGTGGGTCTGCGCTGCCGCGAGGACGAGCGAGTTCGCGGCGTCGTCGAGGTCCCCGCGCTGGAGGGCCGCGCGCGCACGTTCACGGAGATGGTAGAGGTCGTCGAGCACGGAGGGCGCTCCTCGCGCCGATCAACCCGGAGGGAGGCTGGGACGTTCCGGGACCGGCGCGTCCTTCTCGAGCGCGGCGCGCCCGACGCGACGCTTGGCGAGGTCTCGCGGCAGGGCGATCACCGTCTCGATCACGCCGATCACGACGTAGAAGGAGAGGAGCCACACGAGCACGAACGCCGGCTTCGTCTGCATCGAGACCACCGCGCTCGAGATGACCGCGAAGAGCACGAGCGCCACCGTGCGACCGTTGAGCTTCAGGTCCTTGAACGAGCGGAACTTGATCGTCGACACCATGCAGAAGGCGAGGAACAAGGTGAGGCCCGCGAACGGCCACACGTAGGCAGGCCCGCTGAGAGGACCTGCGATGGCGTGGTTCGCGACGACGATCGAGATGAGGATGCCCGCGGCTCCCGGGATCGGGAGCCCGACGATGTACTTGCCTGGCTTCGTCGGCTTCCCGCTCTCGCCCATCGAGAGGACGTTGAAGCGCGCGAGCCGCACCGCGCCGGCGCCCACGAACACGAAGGCGGCGACGAGCCCCGCCGTGCCGAGCTGGTGGAGCGACCACTGGTAGACGAGGAGGGCCGGCGCCGCCCCGAACGACATGACGTCTGCGAGGGAGTCGATCTGGAGGCCGAATGCGCTCTGCGTCTTCGTGAGACGCGCGACGCGGCCGTCGAGCATGTCGAAGAAGAGCGCGTACACGAGGAGGAGCGAGGCCCGGTAGTAGTCGTCGTCGCCCGTGGCGTTCGCGCTGACCCGGAGCGAGTCGAAGCCGCAGAAGATGCTCGACAGCGTGATCATGTTCGGAAGGAGGAAGAGCGTCTTCCGAAGATCGAGCTTGCGCCTCGACGGGGCCATGGGGCCGAGCTTGCCCCAGGATCCCCTCCTGGTAAAGGCTCGGGGGCGCCAGAGCGGCCGCAAACGGACGCGAGCGTCCCCCGGCCGGGCTCCGGGGCGAGAAATTGGCCCGGCCAAGGGGGGAGCCCTACGCTTCCATGCGTATGCTCCGCGTCCTCCCGGCCTGCCTCCTCGCGTTCGCGCTCGTCGCCTCGGCGACGGGGTGCGCGCACGAGTCGGTGGCCGACCGTCACGCGAAGGAGCTCCGGGAAGGGCTGGCCAGCGTCCAGGCCGAGACCGACCGGACGAGCGGAGCCCTCGACGATCGCGACGCCTCGGCCTCGATCGCCAGCGCCCGCGCGAAGACCGGCGACGGAGGCGTCAAGCCCCCGATCACGCGCACGATCCGCCTCGGCGGCGGCGACGAAGGCGGCGAGGACGACGATCCGAACGCCGTGTCGCCCACCCGCCCGAAGATCGAGGTGCAGGGCCCGCCGAGCGTGGCGCAGCGGCCTCCTCGCGCCCTCGCCCCGCGGCGGGACACGCGGATCGAGATGCTCGGCCCCGCTCCGGAAGGCGACCCCAGCGAGCCGCCGCCCACGAAGGTCGAGGCCGCTCCTGCGGACGACGCAGCGCCGAAGGCCGAGCCGCCCAAGAAGTCCACTCGCTCGCGTGATCGCGCGCGCCCCCCCGAACCGAAGCTGTCGAAGGATCCTCGATGAGCTTCGCGCGTGCCTTGAAGGAGACTCGATGAGCTTCGCGTTCCGTACCCCAGGCCTCCCGCTCGCCATCGCGCTCGGCTTCCTCCTCCCGGCGTCGACGGTCACGGTCGCCTTCGCGCAGGCCGGCCCCGCCGGGGGCGGCGGCGCCGGCGCGCCCGGGGGCGGCGGCCAGAGCGG
>JALHPN010000372.1 GCA_022842465.1 Polyangiaceae bacterium
GCGGCGCGACGGTGTCGGCAGGCGCGCGGTCGGAGACGCCCTCCCGCGCGGACGGCGAGCGCGTCGCGACGAAGGCGAGAGCGACGAGCAGGGCGAGCGACGCCGCGATCCACGCTCGCGTCGCGGGTACGCGGCGACTGGCCGGAGCCGCCGGCGCCGCGAGCATCGGGGGAGAGATCGGCTCGGCGGAGCGTCCCGGCGTGTGGCGCGCCGTCGTGCGATCCTCGTCCCTCGCCTCGAGCTCCGCCGTCGCGCGCTGGACGTCGGCGTCACGCGCGGCTCGCTGCTCCGACATGATGCGCGCGTGAAACCGGGCGACGTCGGCCGCGTCGGCGCGCAAGCCCAACGTCGAGAGCGCCTGGAGGAGCGCCTCGCGCATCGCCGCGGTCGTCGGGTAGCGCTCGTCGGGATCGCGCTGGAGGGCGCCGAGGACGGCTCGCGCCACGGCCTCCGGGACCCCCGGCCCCATCGGGCGCACATTCCCGCCGTGCACGAGCTCGTGCAGGCGAGCGACGTCGTTCGGTCCGTCGTGGAGGGGACGCCCCTCGAGGAGCTCGTAGGCGACGGCGCCGAGCGCCCAGACGTCGGCCCGCCGATCGATGCGGAGGGCTCCCGACGCCTGCTCCGGAGCCATGAAGCGCGTCTTGCCCGTGACGAGCCCGACGGCGCTCTGCTCGCGCACGAACGGCCGCGCCTTCGCAACACCGAAATCGAGCACCTTCGCGATCCCCGTCTCGCTCACGAGGATGTTCTGCGGGCACACGTCGCGATGGACGATGCCGAAGGACTCGTCACCGCGCGCGAGCTCGTGCGCGGCGTGGAGCCCAGCGCACGCGTCGGCGAGGATGCTCACCGCGACCGCGAGCGGGACGTTCTCTCCCCGCCGCTTGGCCGCGGCCCGCAAGTCGGCGAGCGACGAGCCCTTCACGTACTCCATGACGAAGTAGGAGACGCCGCGATCTTCATTGAGCTCCGAGACGCGCGCGACGTTCGGGTGCTCGATCTGCGCGACGATCCGCGCCTCGGCCACGAACATCTTGTAGGTGTCCTCGTCCCCGGTGCGCTCCGGACGGATCGTCTTCACCGCGACGAGCTTCTCGAAGCCGTGCTTGCCCGTGAGCCGCGCGAGCCACACCGTCGCGAACGCGCCCTGCCCCAGGACGAGCAGGAGCTCGTAGCTGCCCAGCCGATCGCCGGGCTCGAGCTGGGTGGGCTCCGCGCGCATGGACCCGAAGACTACAGCGTTTCCGGCCGCCTGACGAAGGGCCGGAGGCCGTCAGGCGAGGAGGCCGAGTCGTCGCATGCGGTACGCGAGCGTGCGCCGCGGGATGCCGAGGAGCTCCGCGGCCCGCGTCTGGTTCCCGCCCGCCTCGTCGAGGGCGCGGACGATCCGATCGCGCTCGTACTGGGCCATCGTCTCCCGGATCGGCGCCCCCGCCCCGTCGGTCGCCGCGGGAGGCATGACCGTGGGAACGCCTCGCGCCGACATCGGCGCCGCGGCGAGACCCGAGGCGATGCTCTCGGGGAGGTGCTTCGGCGCGATCGTGGCGCCGCCGGAGAGCGCGAACGCGCGGTCCATCGCGTTGCGAAGCTCGCGCACGTTGCCGGGCCAGGCGTACGCGGAGAGGAGGTCGTGCGCGGCGGCCCCGATCGCCGGCGGCGCGATCCCACGTGCCGTCGCCGCGCGCCGGAGGAAGAGCGCGGCGAGCGCGGGAATTTCGGTCCTCCGCTCGCGGAGCGGCGGCACGCGGAGCATTCCGGCGTTCAACCGGAAGAGGAGGTCCTGTCGGAAGCGCCGCTCGCGGACCTCCTCCTCGAGATCGCGATTCGTCGCGCTCACGAAGCGCACGTCGACCTTGCGCTCCGTCGTCGCGCCCACGCGACGGACGCTGTAGTCCTCGAGCACGCGGAGCAGCTTCGCCTGCATCGTGAGCGGCAGCTCGCCGATCTCGTCGAGGAAGAGGGTCCCCTTGTGCGCGGCCTCGATGAGGCCGACCTTGGCCTGCGCTGCGCCCGAGAAGGCTCCACGCTCGTGGCCGAAGAGCTCGCTCTCGAGGAGCGCGTCGGGAAGCGCCGCGGCGTTCACGCAGACGAGCGGCCCCGTCCGGCCGCTCGCCTCGTGGACGAACCGTGCGAGGACCTCCTTGCCCGCCCCCGTCTCGCCGACGAGGAGGAGATGGAGCGGGCTCGCGGCGAGCTGCTTCGCCTGCTCGAGGACGGTGACCATCACGGGATCGAGCGCGACCGGGCCGAGCAGGTCTCCCGCGCCGGGAGGCGCGCCCTCGAGCTTCTCGAGCGCGAGGTCGATGAGATCCGTCGCGCTCGCTCCACGGCGAAGGCCCGCGACGCCACACGCCGGCGCGAGCCCGACCTCCCCCATCGCCTTGACGAACATCTCCTCGATCTCGAGCGCCTCGTCGTCCCGCGTGCGCGGCGCGGCGACGCCGATGACGGTGTCACCGAGGATGCCGTAGTGCCCCACCCGCGGCAGGCTCTCGAGCGCGCGAAGAAATCGTGTTGCGCCGTCCCACGGCTCGGGGAGCTGGAGGGCGAAGAGCCAGAGCGGCGTCCCCGCTTGCGTCGCGGCGGCGACCTCGGAGGCGAGCGTCTGCTGGAAGAGCGCGCGTGGCTGATAGACGATCGTGCTCGGCGGGACGGCGGACGCGCGCAAGAAGAGGAGCCGGACGTCGCCGAGGGAGACCTCGTCGCCGTGCTGGACGGCGCGCTCGCCGTCGACCCGGAGCCCGTTCACGAGCGTCCCGTTGCGCGAGCCGAGATCGGCGACCGTCGCGCGCGCGCCGTCGTCGTGCAGGACCAGCCGCGCATGGCGACGGGACACGCTCGCGCTCGGGAGCGGGAGCTCGACGTCGCTCGACCGACCGAGGACGACGACCCCCTCCGTCGGCAACCCGAGCGTGTAGCTGCGCTCGCCGACGAACACCGTGGCCGAGAGGCGCGTGCTCGAGTGGAGCTCGCCCGCCATCTGCTCCGTCACGAGATGGTCCTGACGATCGGTGGGCATGCGCGCTTCGAATGTGGCTCGATCGCGCACGAGGGCGCAAGCGCCATGTCGCTCGGTCAACCGCGCGCGCGCATCGGGGCGCGGAGCCGCGCCGGAGCCGGGGGGGCCACGGCAGCAAGAGGTGCGACGAGGCGGAGCGTCCCGGAGCGATCCTCCTCCGGCGCCGTCGCGAGGACGGTGGCGAGATCCGGCACCACACGCCGGGGCGTGCGCCCCGCGATGAGGCGCGAGCCTCGGCCGTAGGTGACGTACGACCAGAGCCAGTCGAGGAGCACGACGAGGCGGTTGCGGAAGCCGACGAGGAAGAAGACGTGCACGACGAGCCACGAGAGCCACGCGAGCATTCCGCTCACGCGGAGCCGACCGTGCTCGGCGACGGCGCGAGAACGTCCTATCGTCGCCATCGCTCCGCGACTCCGGTACGAGAACGGCGTCCGGGGCGAGCCGCGGAGATCCGCGCGGATGCTCCTGGCGACGGCGCGGCCCTGCTGGACGGCGACGGGCGCGATCCCGGGGAGCGGCCCCGTGCGCGTTGCGAAGTGGGCCATGTCGCCGATGACGAACACCTCCGATCGTCCGGGGAGGGAGCAGTCCGGCGCGACGAGGACGCGACCCGTACGGTCGACCGGAGCGCCCACCATCGCGGCGAGCGGCGAGGCCTTCACGCCCGCTGCCCAGATGACCGTCGCGGAGGCGATCTCGCCGCCTCCGAGGACGACCCCTCGCTCGCCGATGTCCTCGATGCGGGCGTTCTTCCGCACGTCGACCCCCAGATCGAGCAGCTGCCGCTCCGCGGCGATCGACATCTCCTCCGAGAACGACGGCAGGACGCGAGGGCCGCCTTCGACGAGGACCACGCGGGTCGCGCCGGGCTGGATGTGCCGAAAGTCGCGCGCGAGCACGAAGCGAGCGAGCTCGGCGAGCGCGCCGGCGAGCTCGACGCCGGTCGGGCCCGCGCCGACGACGACGAACGTGAGGAGTCGCTGACGACGACGCTCGTCCTGCTCGCGCTCGGCGGCCTCGAACGCGAGGAGGACACGTTGCCGGATCTCGATCGCCTCCTCGAGGTCCTTCAGGCCGAGCGCGTGACGCGCGAAGCGATCCTGCCCGCGGTAGTTGGTCACCGCGCCCGCGGCGAGCACGAGGTAGTCGTAGGGGACACGCGCGCCCGCGGCGAGGCCGATCTCGCGCCGGGCGACGTCGATCTCGGTGACCTCACCCATGAGGACCCGCGCGTTGTCCTGCGAGCGGAGGAGCGATCGCGTCGGCGTCGCCACCTCCGCCGGCGAGAGCCCCGCCATCGCCACCTGGTAGAGCAGGGGTTGGAACAGGTGGTGGTTCTGGCGGTCGACGAGCGTGACGTAGACCGGCTCCTTCGCGAGCGCGCGAACGACACCGAGCCCTGCGAATCCTCCACCGACGACGACGACGTGGCGCATGTGACCTCCGGAGCGGCGCGGTCCAGCAACGCGCGTGCCTCCGACGAACGCCGCGTCACCGGCGAACGCGGCTCTCCCGACGGGCGAGTTTCCGCCGCGCGCCGTTCGCCCTGGCAAGAAGCTGCCACCTGCCGGCCGCGGCATTCCGCGTGGTTGGGCGTCCCGCGGGCGCCGGCATCCCGGTTGCTGAGGGTGGCTCGCCTCCCCGTCCTTCGAAAGGAACCTCGATGCGCCTCGTCTCGACCCCCGCCGTCTGTATCGCGCTCGTCCTCGCCGTCGCGGCCGGCTGCTACGTCGGGCCGATCGAGGCAGAGCCCGGCGAGGCGACCCGCGGCACCGCGGGCACGGACCCGGCGGCGGCGGCTGGC
>JALHPN010000373.1 GCA_022842465.1 Polyangiaceae bacterium
GGCGAGCCCACGGGCGCGCGCGTCGCGGATCCGGAGGAGCTCGAACGCGCTCGGAGCGACGAGGGCGCCGAAGATCCCCGTGATCATCACGAACAACGTCGCGAGCCCCGGTGAGCCGCCGAGGCGCTCCGCGACCGCCATCGCGATCGGCGTCGTCGTCGTCTTCGGCGCCATCGCGAGCATCGTCTCGCGCGACAGCCCGAGCGCGCGCGCGAGGCCGACGGCGCTCGCGGTCGCCACGGTCACCGCCACGAGGACGGCGAGCACGACGGGGCGCGTGGCCGCCCTCAGATCTCCCATCGACCGATGGAGCGGGAGGGCGAGGGCCACCGTCGCCGGCCCGAGGAGCAGCGTGAGCGGTCGCGCACCCGACGCGTAGTCCGCGACCGGCGTCGAGGTCGCCCAGAGCCCGCCGCCGACGAGGACCACCGCGACGAGCACGACGTTGGAGACAGGGTGCCGCCGCGCGCGCTCGTGGAGCCACGTCGCGACCGCGTACGCGAGGCCCGTCGCGCCGAGCATCACGAGCGACCGGAGGACGACCTCGACCGTCATCGGCCGCCCTGCCCCTCGTCGCGGCGCCGAGGCCTCGCGGCGAGGAGGAACGTGAAGCCGCCCGTCGCGAGCGCGAGGCTCGTGCTCACGACCAGCGCGACGAGCATGCGCCCCCCCTCCGCGCGGAGGAGGGCCAGCGAACCGAGCGCGGAGACGGCCGCCGGCACGAAGAGGAGCGTCATGTGCCGGAGGAGCAGCGTCGCCCCGGCCTCGCAGAGGTCTCCGATCCGCGGGAGGAGAGCCATCGCGAGCACGAGGAGCACCATCCCGACCACGGGGCCGGGGAGCGGCACGCGCGCGTGCCGCGCGAGGACCTCGCCGAGCACGTCGAAGAGCACGACGACGACCAGGCCTCGGAGGGTGGACACGTCAGACTCAGCGGCGCTGCGCTGGCCGCTTGTAGACCGAGACGATCGGGACGCCGTCGTGCGTGAGCACGTAGTCCGGCGCGGTCGTGCCGTACTCCGTCCAGATGTTGTAATCGACCTCGTTGATGTGCTGCTCGTGGTGCACGAGCGAGAACATCGCCTCGGCGGGTGATCCGACCCCTCGGAGATCGGGACGGAGCCGCTTCTCGTCGGTCATGCGCTGCCACGAGGGCCACGCGGTATCCATGATGTAGACGGCGGCGCCCTGCGGCGCGTTCGCGGCGAAGTACGGCGCGAGGCTCTGGGTCGTGAAGCCCCAGAACTGGCGGTTCAGCCCGAGGTCGGCGCCGCCCGCGGTGCCCCCGAAGAACGGGACGTACGAAGAGAGGCCGAAGGGGTGAGAGTGGGCCGTCACCGCGAGCGGTCCGCTGAACGCGAGCGCACCGGCCGCGATCTCGGCGACGAGCCTCTTCCGCGTGTCTCCGGCGAAGCGGAGACGGGACGAGAGCCACGGCTCGGCCGCCTTCCAGACGAGGTCGAAGCCGCGTCCGGCGAGGATGGCGAGGCAGGGGTACGCGGTGATCCAGTGCTTCGTCCCCCCGAAGATCGGCGTCCGCGGGAGGAGGAAGACGGAGAGCGGCACGACGAGCGCGAGGAGGATCAAGGCGTCGGTGTGGAGCCGATCGCCGGGGACCGTCCGCGGGAGCCTCGCGACGAGCGACTCTCGGGTCCTCCGAGCGATCGCGCGGAGCCGGTCGATCGCGCCCACCGCGAAGAGGAGGAGCGTGACGGTCGGCACCGTCGCCGCGATCATCACGGGCATGTACGCCTTCGGCGACGGCGCATCGAAGTACGTCCGGCCGAGGAACTCGATGTTGTAGTAGTCGTGGTGCAGGTGGAACTGCACGTAGGCCTGCAGGCGCGGGACGGTGTCGTTCCAGAGCCAGGGCCAGAGGAGCAGGAACACCGCCGGGCCGATCGTCGCCATCGCGACGAGGGACGCCGGGATCGGCAGCCGGCCCGAGCGCCCCGCCGCGCGCGACATCGCGCGACCGTGCACGAGGAGCGCGTGCGGCAGGAACACGCCCGGGAGCATCCACGCATTGTGCTTCGTCTCGAGCGTGAGGCCGTAAACGACGCCGACCACGATCGCGCCGGAGAGCCCCGAGGGGCGCGCGTTGCCGGGGCCCGCGAGGGCGATCCCCGGACCTTCCGCGCCGCTCTCCGCGCGCCAGTAGACGTACACGCACGTGATCCACATCGCCATGATGGGCACGTCGAAGCACGCGAGATGCGCGTGGTAGAAGACGCGCGGCATCAGCATCAGCGCCACGGCAGCGGCGACGCCGGCGGAGCGCGAGTAGGCGCGCGTCCCGAACATGTACGTGACCCAGATCGCGAGGCCCATCGACAGCATCGCGGGGAACCGGAACGCCGTGCTCGCGTCGTCGAAGAGCTTCGCCCTGTCGTGGAGGAAGAGGTGCGAGAGCGCGAAGAGGCTCTTCATCAGCGACGGATGCTCGTGGTTCGCGCCCCAGCTCGCGTCGACGGCCGCACGCTCGAGCGCACGCGACGGATGCGAGAAGAGGAGCACGAACCAGCGCTTGTAGTCGGTCGCCGCCGAGAAATAGAACCCTTCGTCGCGGGAGAAGCCGAGGCTCCGTGCCGTGGCGAGGAGGGAGGCCACGTACGTCGCGGCGAGCCCGAGGCCGACGAGAGGATCGAGGTTTTTCCGCGCCCAGGCGCGCAGATCGAGCTTCTCCTTCTCCGCCTGCTCGTCCGTCATCGCGTGTCCGCCTCGAAGCAGTAGTGCCGCTGCGTCTGCGAGCCCGAGACCTCCGCGACGAGGTCGCCCCGCTTGCCGACGAGCTCGGGCGTCGGGAACTCGAACCCCACCCAGCCGACGCCGATCTTGTGACCGTGCTCGCCGACGGGCCGATCGAAGGCAGAGAAAGCGACCTGGACCCGCTCGGGCGTCGGCACCCGCTCCGTCATCCACTGCACGCCGCTGTGGCCGTGGAGCGAAGCGCCGAACGCGACGTTCTTGAAGACGAGCTTGAGCCCGCCGCCCGTCGGCGTCGCGAAGATGCACAGGTGAGGGCGGTGATCGAGGGCGTGGAGGACGGCGACGCCGACGTAGCCCGACGCGCACGTCCATCGCTCCGCCGGGGCGAGCACGCCCTGGGGGACGACCGTGCTGCCGCCGACCGAAGCGCTGCGCGAGAAGGTGCACGGCAGCTCGCCCCCGTTCGGATCGAGCCGCGAGACGGTCAGCGTCTCCGGCCGGGCCAGCGCCACGAGGTCCGAGAGCACCTTCGCGGGCGCAGGGTTCTCGAGGAGCGTGACCGTGACCTTCCCGTGGGAGGTCTCCGACACCTTCTTCCACCCCTCGAGCTCGCGGAGGTGGGCGCCGCGGATCGACACCTCGTACGCGCGCGGGAAGCGCGTCTCGTCGGGGCGCGCCTCGCGGGCGACGGTCGCGATGTCGTCCCCGAACGTCTGCCGACCGACGGGATCGGCCCAGAGCGGCGCGAACGCGACGAGGTCGTCCGGGCGGAGGTCCTTCTTCACCGCCTCGCGCGCGGCCGCCCAGTCGCTCTCCGGGACGACGTCGCTCGACGTCTGCTTCACGTGGAGCGCGAGCTCGACGAGGCCGACGAGCGGCACGAGGGCGAGGAGCGCGGTGGCCTTGCTCACGGAGCGCGGGAGCTTAGCCCGAAAGCGGGCGCAGGGGAGAGGGGTGACAGGGGCGCCCGCCTGTACTAGTAGCGGGCGGCGATGGCGAGGGCAGGACGAGGCGACGTCGGGCGCGAAGCAGTGATCGGCTCGAGGACGCGCGTGCGCGGTCGCATCACGGGCGACGGCGATCTGCTCGTCGAGGGCACCGTGGAGGGCGACGTGACGCTGCGGGGCGCTCTCGTCCTCGCCGAGGGCGCGAGCGCGACGTCGAACGTCGAGGCCGAGGCCGTCACGGTGAACGGGACGCTCGACGGCGACGTGCGCGCGCGCACGGTGGTCGTGGGCGGGTCGGGTCACCTCCGGGGCGACGTGACCGCCGAGGCCTTCGCGATCGAAGAGGGCGCGGAGGTGAACGGTCGGCTCGAGGCCGAGTTCGATCTCCCCCCCGAGCTCTCGGGCGGCGGCACGAGCGGCAAGCGCCGCTGAAGATGCGATAGGACGCGGAGGACACCATGGCGAGCACGGTCATCGGCGCGGGCATCACGATCGAGGGCGAGGTCACGAGCGACGAGGACGTCGTCGTCGGCGGCACGCTGCGCGGGAGGCTCACGGCGAAGGAGTCGGTCTCCGTCGAGCAGGGCGGCGTCGTCGAGGCGGACGTGACGGGCGGCCCCGTCTCGGTCGCCGGGTCGATCACCGGCAACATCAACTCGAGCGATCGCGTCGACCTCCAGAACGGCGCGAAGGTCGTCGGGAACGTGCGCGCGACGCGCATCACGATCGCCGACGGAGCCCAGTTCAAGGGCAACGTCGACATGGACGTGTGAGAGGAAGCTCATGGCAGACACGAGCGTCATCGGCCGCGCGTCGTTCGTCCGTGGCCGGATCACCGGCGACGGCGATCTCGAGATCCAGGGACGCGTCGAGGGTGAGGTCGCGGTCTCGGGTGAGGTCGTCGTCGAGGCCGGTGGGCTCGTCGCCGCGAACATCCAGGCGCGCCGGATCGTGGTCCGCGGCGCGGTGAAGGGCGACCTCGTCGCCGAGGAGATCGTGTCGCTCGAGGGGTCGGCGCGCGTCGTTGGCGACCTCCGCGCTCCGCGCATCGCGATCGCGCAGGGCGGCCTCGTCCGCGGCCAGGTCGCGACCTCGGGCGGGAGCGCGGCGAAGCCGCGGGCGGCGACGGCCACGGCCGCGCGCACGCT
>JALHPN010000374.1 GCA_022842465.1 Polyangiaceae bacterium
CGCGTATCCCGGTCGCCCCCGCACCCGCACCCGCACCCGCACCCGCACCCGCACCCGCACCGGCCCCCGCCCCTGCGTTCGCACCGGCCCCCGCCTACGCCCCCCGCCCCAGCACGACCCCCAGCCTCCCGCCCGCAGGCGTCCCTCCCCGCGGCCTCCCGAGCTGGCTCCTCGTCCTCCTCGTCACGCTCCTCGGCGCCGCGATCGGCGCCGTCGTCCTCGCGCTCGTCCTCTGGCGCACCACGCGCTGAGCTGGCTCACGCCTGGAGGACGGCCGTCCCGCGGGTTCCCTTCGGATCACGCTCGGCGTCGAGCTCCGCGATCATCCCGTCGCCGTCGAGCCGATCCGCCGCGAGCCCGCCCATGTACTGGAGGAGCCCCGCCTGCTCGTACCGCGCGAGCATCCTCGCCGGCACGAGCCCGATCTCGCGGAGGTTCGGCACGAGCCGCGTGAACATCGTCTGGCGGAAGCTGCGCATGCCCGGCGTGCTCGTGATGAACGAGCGCCAGGCCTTCCGCGACATGATCCCCTCGAACCACTCCTCGTAGATCTCGTACGCGAGGAAGCGGTTCCGCATGAGGAGCGCGACCTCGAACGTCCAGTCCTCACGCTCCCGGCGCTCGCGCTCGGAGAGCTGCCCGATGTGCTCGCGAAGCGCGAGGACGCCGTAGTGCACGTGCCTCGCCTCGTCGCGGATCACGTACCGGAGCAGCTCGCGGAGGAGCGGCTCGCTCGTCTGCTTGTACAGGGTGCCGAACGCGCCGAGCGCGAGGCCCTCCACCATGATCTGCATGCCCAGGAACTTCATGTCCCATCGCCCGTCGCTCATGAGCGCGTCGATGATCACGAAGAGGTTGTCGTTGATCGCGTAGAGCTTGCCGAGCTTCTGATCGAGGTAGCGATGGAAGACCTCGACGTGGCGCCCCTCGTCCATCACCTGCGTCGAGCCGTAGAGCTTCCCGTCGAAGAACTGGACCGCCTCCGTCACCTGGGCCGCGGCGAAGAGCGCGCCCTGCTCGCCGTGGAGGAACTGCGAGAGCATCCACGACGTGAGGCAGTGGACGAGCTCGAGGCGCTCTTTCCCCTCGAGCCGCGCGCCCGCCCGAGCGAGGGCGTCGAAGTCGATGAAGCCCTCGGGCAGGAGCCGCACCGCGGGGTCGAACGGATCGACGCTCGTGCTCCACGGGAGCGCCGTGTCGCTGTTCCACTGTCCCTTCTTCGCGCGGCCGTACAGCGCGCGCATGCCCGGATGATCGGACGGGTAGCTCCAGTCGAAGTGAACGATGTGACGCGCGCGCGTCTCGGTCGGCCGCCCCTGCTTGCCCTCCCGGAGGACGAGACCCCGGAAGCCGGCCGGCGCGAGCGCGCGGAGCACGCGCGCGTCGCGGACCGAAGCGAGGACGGAGGCGGCGTCGGCCAAGGATCCGAGTCGCGAGCGCATGCCCTTCGGCAGGAGCCACGTCAGCGCGTGGACGTCCACCGGGCCCGAACGTTCCGTCGTCATGTCATCCCCCCACGAGATGGGCGAAGCGGGCGGCGCACCCCACGCGCGTCTCCCTTCGACCGACGCTTACCCTACCGAATGGTAGACAACCTGTCAAGGTCGACCGTCTCGGTCAGGGACCGACCGCGACGATCCCCGAGCCCGCGGGCACGACGACGGTGCCGTCGCCCGAGAACGAGACGCCGCCGCGCACCGCGCCGCGGACATTCGCCGCGTAGACGAGGAGGCCGGACGGGGCGACGACGTAGAGCTTGCCGTCGGCCGATCCGGCGAGGACGTTCCCGTCGGCGCTGACCGAGGGCGCGGCGACGGCGCCGAGGGTGGTGAAGGCCCACGTCTCCGTGCCGTCGGCCGCCGCGAGCGCGTGGATCT
The DNA here is from genome assembly GCA_022842465.1 of Polyangiaceae bacterium. Taxonomy (GTDB): domain Bacteria; phylum Myxococcota_A; class Polyangia; order Polyangiales; family Polyangiaceae; genus Labilithrix. Next base: position 1,878 of record JALHPN010000374.1, read on the forward strand.
TCCCGTCCGCGCTCCCGACGTAGACCGTCCCCGCGCGGACGGCCGGCGCGCCCGCGACGACGCCGACGGTCGCGCGCCACCGGGGCTTGCCATCGCTCGTCACCGCATGGAGCGCGCCGTCGGCGGTGGCGATGTACACGGTCCCGTCCGGCCCGACCGCCGGCGACCCTGCGCCCGACGCGCCCGACTCCCAGCGGAAGACGCGCGCCCCCGAGCCGTCGAAGGCCTCGAGCGCGCCGGCCGCGTTGCCGACGTAGATCGTCCCGTCGTCTCCGATCGCCGGCGACGACGCCGTCGTGTCGCCCGCGTCCGCCGTCCACCGGATCGCAGCCCCGTCGGCGGCGGCGGCGACGAGCCCCGCCGTCGTCCCGACGTAGACGAGCCCTTCGGGGCCGATGACGGGCGAGGACGCGCCGCCGAGCCCCGGGACCGCGAGCCGGAACACGACGCGCGCCGTCGGGCTCGCGCCAGAGTCGCCAGCGTCTTCCCCCGCGTCGACCGCGCCCGCGTCCGCGCCGGCATCCCCCGGGACGATCCCCGAGCCGCGCCGCACGCCGACGAGCTCGCCGTCCGTCGCGACGACGACGACGACCGACGCGGCGAGCGCCGGCGTGCTCCGGATCGCTCCGCCGAGCGCGAGCGACGCGACGACGCTGCCCGACGGCGAGACGCCGACGATCCGTCCCGCCTCCGTCCCCACCCACGCGAGGCCCGAGCCCTCCACCACCGCATCCGTCGACGCAGGCTCGGCGACCGACCACTTCAGGGTCGCGTTCGTCGGCGGCCGTCTCGCCGCGTAGCTCGCGCGCTTCGGACACCCGCCGCGCACGGGCCACGCCGCGCCAGACAGGAGCCCGGTGGTGTCGCCGCACGGATCGCCGAGCGGCGTCTCCGCGTCCTCCACGGCCGCGTCGGCGTCGGGCGAGGCGTCGGTCACGCCGCCTTCGCGCGGCGCGAACGGCGTCCCGTCCTCGTCCCCTGCGCACGCGAGCCCGAGGACCGCGGAGAGCGCCGAGGCCGCGAGGGCGAGCGCGACCAGCCGACGCGACGCGCTCATCGACGGCAGGATATCAGGATTTCAGGCGGTGACGCGTCGCGAGACGTGGTTCGCGAGGAACACGACGGCATAGACGGCGGCGACGACGGCGATGGTCTCGAGGGTGGTCATCACGTCCTCCTTCTTCCGACGGTGCTCACCTTCGCAGGCGCATGTTGCACGCGCGCCGAGCGCACGTGCCGATTCGGCAACTTCGCCCCGTGCGGAGGTGCCCCATCGACCGGACGAGGCGGGAAAAGATGCCCCTGCGCTCGCGCCTTGACACGGTGCGTAGAGACCCCACATCCATGGGCGATGAAGAGCGAACGACCGCGGGTGCTCATCCTCGGAGGAGGCTTCGGCGGGCTCGAGGCGGCGAAGGCGCTCGACGGCGCGCGCTGCGACGTCACGGTCGTGGACCGCTCGAACTACCACCTCTTCCAGCCGCTGCTCTACCAGGTCGCGATGGCAGGCCTCTCGCCCGCGGAGATCGCGTCCCCGATCCGCGGCATCCTGGGCGGGCAGGAGAACGTCAAGGTCGTGCTGGGGTCGATCCACGCGGTCGACCTCGGCGCGCGGACGGTGGACCTCGGAGAGCAGTCGCTCGGCTACGATCACCTCATCCTCGCGCTCGGCGCGCAGTCGACCTACTTCGGGCACGACGAGTGGGAGCGGTTCGCTCCGAGCCTGAAGACGCTCGAAGACGCGCTCGAGATCCGACGCCGCGTCCTCCTCGCGTTCGAGCGAGCCGAGATCACGCGCGACGCGGCCGAGCGCCACCGGCTGCTCACGTTCGTCGTCATCGGGGGCGGGCCGACGGGCGTGGAGCTCGCAGGAGCGGTCGCGGAGCTCGCGCGCTTCGCGCTGAGCCGCGACTTCCGATCCATCGATCCACGCGAGACCCGCGTGGTGCTCGTCGAGGCGGGCGAGCGCATCCTCCCGTCGTTCCCGGTCGACCTCGCGCAGCGCGGCGTCGAGCAACTCTCCGAGATCGGCGTCGAGGTGAGGACGCGCTCGCGCGTCGTCGCGATCGACGACGAGGGCGTCGAGATCGAGGAGGCACCGCACGCGGACGAGCTGCCGGGGCTCGGCAGGGGCGGAGGGAGCGAGCGCATCGCGTCGAGCACGGTCGTCTGGGGCGCGGGCGTGCGCGGGAACGACCTCGGGCGCTCGCTCGGCGTCCCGGTGGACCGCGCCGGCCGCGTCGAGGTGGGCTCGGACTGCTCGCTCCCGGGCCATCCGGAGGTGTTCGCCATCGGCGACATGGCGAAGTTCGTCGAGAACGGACAGCCTCTCCCGGGCGTGAGCCCCGTCGCGATGCAGCAGGCGCGTCACGTCGCGAAGATCATCCGCCGCGAGATCGCCGGCGAGACGACCGAGCGGAGGCCCTTCCGCTACGTCGACAAGGGGTCGATGGCGACGATCGGCCGCTCGCGCGCGATCGCGTGGGCGCGCGGCATCAAGATGCACGGGTTCATCGCCTGGCTCGCGTGGCTCGTCGTCCACGTCTGGTACCTGATCGGGTTCAAGAACCGGCTCTTCGTGCTGCTCAACTGGGCTTGGTCCTACGTCGCGTACGCCCGCGGAGCGCGCCTCATCACGGCGACCGGCTGGGTCCCGAGCTCGGCAGCGTCCCCGAGGCTCCCGGCGGCGGAGAAGGCGATCCCGCCGAGGTCACCGCGAGCGCCCGTGCCTCTTGCAGGAGCGCCCGTGCCCGAGAGCGCTCCCCGGCGCGCGCCAGCGCCCACGCCGTCCGGGTGAGCGTCGTCGCGAGGGCCTCTGCGGCGCCGGGCTCGCCGACCGAGACGGACGCGCGCCGCGCGTGCTCGGCGAGGTC
>JALHPN010000375.1 GCA_022842465.1 Polyangiaceae bacterium
GAACGGGGTCACGCCCGCTCGCGTCGAGTGCTCCACGTGTAGTGGTCATCACAACTTCCGCGCGCGCGCGCCCGGCGACAAGGCGCCGGCGGCCGGCGGCGGGCGCACCATCGTCGCGTCGAGCGCGGCCGGGCCGCGCTCGACGCGTTCGTCGGTCACGAAGGCCCAGCAGGCCATCCTCGATCGGGAGAAGACCTGGGAGAAGGCGATCGCCGGCAAGGCGATGCGCGACTTCCGGGCGTACCGCGTGAGCGAGACGTTCGCCGAGGGGGAGCTCATCCGCCACGCCAAGTTCGGCGATGGGGTCGTCATGCGGATCCTGGACGCGAAGAAGGTCGAGATCCTCTTCAAGGACGACGCGCGAACGCTCGCCCAGGGTCTCACCGACTGAGCGCGACCTTGCGGCTCCAGGAGCGCGACGATAGGGTCTCGCCCTCTCGAGAGGAGCTCGGCATGACGACGTTCGCGAAGATGGTGTCTCTCCTCGTGCCGGTCGCGGCGCTCGTCGTCGTCGGCTGCGGTAGCGACGACGACCCGGGCACGACCAGCGCGTCCTCCGGCGGCGGAGCAGCAGCGGCGGCGACCGTCCAGGTCGCCAGCAACGCGTTCACGCCGGCCACGGTCACGATCAAGAAGGGCCAGGCCGTGAGGTGGGTGTGGTCGAGCGGCACGCATGACGTCGTGTCCGGCACGAGCTGCAGCAGCGACGGCAAGTTCACGAGCGGGCCGCCGGCGTCGGGCACCTCGTTCGAGCGGACCTTCGACGAGGCCGGCACCTTCGACTACTTCTGCACCCCGCATTGCTCCATGGGGATGACCGGCAAGGTCATCGTCGAGTGACCGTGCGGAGAGGGGCGCCTGTCGCGCTGCTCGCGCTCGCCCTCGTCACCCCCGCCGCGGCGGACGGCGGTGGCGCGGGCTCCCCTCTCCTCCCCCTCACCGCGCTCGACGCCGAGGCGCGCGCGCCCGCGAGCGACGTGCGTATCGCGCCGTCGACGCGTGGCGTCCTCGGAGCGTGGCTCGTCGCCGGCCCCTACCCCGCCGGTCGCGGCTTCGCAGTGGCGGGCGTCGACCCGGCGATCCTCGCGCCGTCCCTCGGAGCGTCCGCCTCCGGCGTGCCGTGGCAGCTCGCGTCGAGCGGCGAAGGGCCGATCGATCTCGTCAAGACCCTGTCCGTGCGAGGCCGACAGGATCTGGTCGCTTACGCCGGCGCGGTCGTGCACGTCGCGCGCGGCGGGCGCCACCACCTCCTCCTCGGCGTGGACGACGGCGTCCGCGTGCGCGTCGACGGCGCGGTGGTCTACACACGCGACGAGGCGCGGCCGGTCCGCGAGGACGACGACGTCGTCGCGCTCGACTTGTCCCCCGGCGACCACTCGCTCGTCCTCGAGCTCCGCCAGCGCGACGGCGCCTGGGCGTTCCGGGCGAGGCTCGTCGACGAGACGCTCGCGCCGAGCCCCGGCCTCTACGCGCGGCTTCCCGGAACCTCGGCCGACGACGCGCGCGCCCTCGCGGCGAAGATGTCGTGGATTTCCGTCGAACGCGCGCTCGACACGAGCGCCGAGCCGCCCCGCTACGCGCCGCGGCTCGTGGTGAGGTTCCCCGAAGGCGCGCCGCGCGGCGTCCCGCTCGCCGTGCGCGCCAGGATCGACCGGGCCTTCGACGTCGCCGCAGGGGACGTCGCCGTCAACGCGCACGGCGTCTCCGAGCTCGTCGTCGCCCTGCCCTTCACCGCGAGCGCGGACGCCTCGCGCACCGTCCACGTCGACGTGGCCGGGCGCGTCGCCCTGCCGACGCTCCCGTCACGGCCGAGGAGCGAAGCGGCGATCGCCCGCGCCGTGCGCGCGCTCGCGAAGACGCCGGAGGACGCGCCCTTCCTCCGCGAAGGGTCGAGGAGCTCCGTGCTCCACCTCGCCGAGCGCCTCGCCGAGCTCGTCTCGCGCGGAGACGCGGACGAGGTCGCGCAGCTCGACGAGGCACGCGAGCTCGACGCGCTCGCCGCCGCGCTCGAGAGGGGCGCCGATCCGTACGTCGGCCGCACGGGAGCCATGCGTCGCGCCCTGCGCTCGCCGCTCGACGGAAAGCTCACCGAGGTCGGCGTCTATCTCCCGCCCTCCTACGACCCCTTCGGCAAGCCCCTGCCGCTCGTCGTTGCCCTCCACGGGATGAACGGCTTCCCGATGGCGATGATCCGGTGGCTCTTCGGCGGAGACGACCCGAAGAGAGACCAGGCCTGGGAAGAAAGGCACGTCGGGGCGCTGCCGGCCGTGCCCGCCATCGTGGTCGCCCCGAGCGGACGAGGGAACACGATGTACCGCGACGTCGGCGAGGCCGACGTCGTCTACGCCGTCGACTGGGCACGCCGGACCTTCGCGGTCGATCCCGCGCGCGTGACGATGACGGGCCCGTCGATGGGCGGCATCGGCGCGGGAGCAAACCCGCTCCGGCGACCGAACGTCTACGCGGCGGCCGCGCCGCTCTGCGGCTACCACAGCCTCTTCGTCCGCCGAGACGTGGCGGGCCGACCGATGCGCCCGTGGGAGAGGTTCCTCGCGGAGGAGCGCTCGGCGGCGTTCTGGGCGGAGAACGGCGAAGGTCTCCCGCTCTACATCGTCCACGGGACGCGCGATCTCCCGGAGGAGAACAGCGGCGTCCTCATCGAACGCTACGAGAAGCTCGGGTTCCCGGTCCGGCACGAGCACCCGGACCTCGGGCACAACGTCTGGCAGCCGACGTACGAGAACCTCGCCGGGCTGAGCTGGCTGCTCGGGAAGAAGGCGACGCTCTCGCCTGTGCACGTCCGGTTCCGGACGGCCCGGACGCGTTGGGGCAAGAGCGCGTGGGTGAGCGTCGAGGAGCTCGCGAACGACGCCGCCTGGGGAGAGATCGACGCGCGGGTGCGCAGCCGGAGCAAGATCACGGCGAGCACCTCGAACCTGGCCGCGCTCGCGTTCGAGCGAGACGCGCAGGTGCTGGACCCGGACGGGGACATCCAGGTGGATATCGACGGCAAGACGCTCGCGTTCGGCGCCGGCGAGCGGCTCGCGATGCACGTGCCGGAGGGCGGCGGCGCTCGCGCCTGGTCGAAGGGGCCGCCCGCGCGCGAGAAGGTCGTCAAGCACGGGGCCGTCACCGGCCCCCTCCGCGACGTGCACTTCGAGCCTTCGCTCGTCGTGCACACGAGCGGCGGCGACGAAGGCCGCGCGGCGGAGGAGATCGCCCGGGTCCTCGCGCGCGTGCGGCCCGGGCTCACCGTGGCGTATCCGGTCGTGAGCGACGTCGACTTCCTCGCCCGCGGCGAGGCGCTCGCCCACGAGAAGGCGCTCGTCCTCGTCGGGCGAAGGAACCGGGTCCTCGCGGAGCTCCAGAAGATCGAGCCCTTCCCGATCCAGGTCGAGGACGGCGCGGTCACGATCGGGGCCGAGCGGATCACCGGGCGCGAGGTCGGCGCCGCCTTCGTGCGGCCGAATCCGGCGCGCAAGGATCGCTACGTCGTCGTCGTAGCCGGGGCCGACGTGCCGGGGCTCCTCCGCGCGACGTCGCTCCCGGATCTGCTGCCCGACTTCGTGGTGTGGGACGCGGGGCTCGGGCCCTCCCGCGGCCAGATCCTCCTCGGAGCCGGCGCCCTCCGGGCCGGCGGCTTCTTCCGCAAGGACTGGTCCTTGCCCGACGACGTGCGCGATCCGCTCGCAACCGCGACGCGACCCGGCGCGAAGAACGAGCGCGACGCCACGCCCTACCTGCCGTGAGGGGACTTACCTCGACCGTGATGCGGTCGAACTTGGGGGTGCCCTGCGGCGGCCGTGGGATTACATTCAGCGCGATGACGCGGCCCGTGATCCGAGCGTTCGCCGCCTTTCTCGTCTTCGCGGCGCTCCTCTTCGCCGGAGGACGAGCCGAGGCGTACACGCCACCACCGCTCACGGGGCACGTCGTGGACAAGGCCGGGGTCCTCACCGAGGCCCAGGTGCTGGCGCTCGATCGGAAGCTCGACCTTGCGCGCAAGCAGACGGGCTTCGCGATCGTGGTCTTCACGCTCTCGGCCCTCCCGCCCGACACGAACATCGAGGATGTCGCGTACGACACCTTCAACACGTGGGGCATCGGCTCTGCGAAAGGCGACGACGGCATCCTCGTCGTGAACACGATCGCCGAGCGGAAGCTGCGCATCGAGACCGGCAAAGGTGTCGGCGGCGCCCTCACGGACCTCGGCTCGAGCCACATCAACCGTGACGTGATGGGGCCGTTGCTCAAGGAGAGCCGCTACTTCGAGGCGTACGACCGAGGCACGGCCGCGATCCTTCGTGAGCTGACGACCGGGACGCCCGGGGGAGCGAGCGAGGCGGGGAAGGGCCCGGCGAAGCGAGCCCCCGCCCCAGGCGCCGTTCCGAACGGTGTGAAGACGATCGCCATCGGCATCGGGCTGGTCCTCGTCATCATCCTTGCGATCATCTCGCCCACGTTCCGCGAGATCCTCTTCTGGGTCATCCTCTTCGGCCGCGGCGGAGGAGGCGGCGGAGGTGGTGGTGGGGGCGGCTCGGGCTATGGCGGCGGCGGCGGCCGCTCGGGCGGCGGCGGCTCGTCCGACGACTACTGACGGCGGACCGAGGCGTCAGCGCGAACCGCGACGCTTGGGACCGCGCGCGCTAGACTCCCCGCGGGA
>JALHPN010000376.1 GCA_022842465.1 Polyangiaceae bacterium
AAGGCCGCACCGGCGAAGGCCGCACCGGCGAAGGCCGCACCGGCGAAGGCCGCACCGGCCGCTCCGGCTGGCGCCAAGAAGACCGCTGCGCGCAAGAAGCGCCGCTGAGCGGGCGCGTGGCCGCGAGCAGACGGCGGCGGGGCTCGCGCTTGCGGGTCTCGCGCCGAGCTGCTAGCCGGAGGCTTCCATGAACGTGGAGCCTCTCGCCGGTGTCGAGCGTCGCCTGACGCGTGCCCTGTCACGCGCGTTGATCGACTTCGGCATGCTCGAGAACGGCGATCGCGTCATGGTTTGCGTGAGCGGAGGCAAGGACAGCTACACGATGCTGCACCTCCTGCGCGAGCTCGCGCGTCGCGCTCCCGTCGCGTTCGAGCTCGTGGTCGTGAACGTCGACCAAGGCCACCCCGGGTACCCTGCCGACCGCCTGCGCAGCTACATGCGCGCCGAAGGCTACGATTTTCACATGATCGAGGAGGACACCTACTCGATCGTGACCGACAAGATCCCCGCCGGGAAGACGTTCTGCTCGCTCTGCTCGCGCCTTCGCCGGGGCATCCTGTATCGCGTCGCGCGCGAGCTCCGATGCACGAAGATCGCGCTCGGCCACCATCGGGAGGACATCCTCCAGACGCTCCTCCTGAACCTCTTCTTCTCCGGGCAGCTCGGGGCGATGCCGCCGAAGCTCGTGTCGGCGGAGGGCCACGTCGTGATCCGACCGCTCGCGTACTGCGCGGAGGAGGACATCGCGGCATATGCACGTGCGAAGGAGTTCCCGATCCTGCCGTGCGACCTCTGCGGATCGCAGGACAATCTGCAGCGCAAGCAGGTCGGGGCGCTCCTGAACGATCTGGAGGAGAAGCACCCCGGCATCAAGAGCGTCATGCTTGCCGCAACGCAGAACGTCCGTCCGAGCCAGCTGCTCGACAAGGACCTCTGGCGCACGCTCGGCCTCTCCGCCGCGAAGGAGGTCGAGGGAGACGGGCTCGTCCGCATCGATCGGCTCGTCAGGGACCACGCGGCCTCATGAACGACGCGGGGCGGGGCGAGAGCGACGCCGCCGACGCCGAACACGACGACGCGGCCGGCCTCGCGGGGGAACGTCCGCGATCGCTGTCGGGGTCGCTCGTCTCGCGCCTCTCCGATCTCGGGGCCTCCGCGCAGGCGGCGATCCCTGGCGTCTACGCGTGGGCGATCACGGTCGCGCCGGCTGCCTGGGCGCGGAGCGCTCCATGGCCCGCGAAGCTCGCGGCGGGCGTCGGCCTCGTCGCGCTCCTCACGGCGCCGCTCGTCGAAGGAGCGGTGACGTGGTCACGCGAGCCCGGCGCGGGCGGGCGAGCAGCGGGGCAGCTCCTGCCGGCGGCTTGGCCTGCCGCGCTCCGTGGCGCGACCTTGGCGCGCGTTTGGTCGGTCTGGGGTCTCGTGCTCTCGAGCGCGATCGTCTGGGCGCTCTCGCCGGCCGCCCTCTCGTCGGCGCGCCTCGACGGCGTGCGCGGCGCCCTCGGCCTCGTCGGCTGGGGCCTCTTCGCATTCGCGTCGGCGGGACCCGCGCTCCGGCCCGACGTCGGCGCGGGCTCGCGCATCGTGGCCGGCTCGCCGCTCAAGCCACGGTCCGAGCTTCCGCGGGGTGACGGCGCGTACGTCGCCGTCGGTGTCGTCCTGGCGCTCGCGATGCAGCTCGTCGGCTGGAACGTCGCGGTTCCCGAGCGCGCCGTGCTCGTGAGGCTCGTCACGGTCGCTTCCGGCATCGCCGTCCTCGGAGGCATGACCTCCATCGCGCTCACGCGCCACATGCCGCGCACGCCGGCCTCCTCGCGTCTGCGTGTGCGGCGGGCCACGCCGTGGATGGTGCTGCTCGCGATCGTGATGAGCGCGGGCGTCGCCCTCCAGGCGACGCGCTGAGCGGGCCCCCTCGCGGAACGGGCGCGGGCGGAGTATCTTCCGGAACCGTGCAGCTGCTCGATCTCCTTGCGGCGCTGCTCGTCGTCGCCGCGGCCGCCGCGTTCACCTTCGGAGCGTACGCCCTCGCGCGGTCGAGCGACGTCGAGGCGCTCTACTTCCTCGTGGTCGGCGTCGTCGCGCTTCGAGCGGGAGTCCAGGTGGCGCGTCCGGGGGCGAGCGCATGAGCCTGGGGCGCGGCCGTGCCGCCTTCGGCGGGGCGCGGGTGCCGCTCCCCGCTCTCGTCCTCACGGCGTTGCTCGCCACGAGCGCGTGCGCTCTGAGCGAGAAGGGGAAGCCAGCGGCCGAGAGGGCGGCGCTCGGCGGCGACGTCGTCGCCCGCGTGGGCACGGAGACCCTCACACGCGGCCTCGTGGCCGAAGTCGCTCGTGCGCAGCGGATTACGCCCGAGGAGGCGACGCGACGACTCGTCGACGACGCCGTCGCCGCGGCCGCCGCCCGCGAGCGCGGGCTCGACACCTCGCCCGACCTGCGGTGGCGCCTCGTCGCCGCGCGAGCGCGGACGACATCCGATCGCCTCCTTGCGGAGGCGCGCGCTCTCGGCCCACCGACGGACGAAGAGGTGAACGAGCTCTCCCGACGGCACTGGGCGGAGGTCGACCGACCGCCCTGCTCGCGCGTCGTGCACGCCGTCGTGAAGCTACCCAAGGACGGAAAGGCTGCGGCGAAGGAGGCCGATGCGCGGGCGCTCGCGACCAGGATGCGACCCGAGCTCCTCGTCGTGACCGACGCCGAGTCGTTCAAGAAGCGCGCGGAGGGCTTCGCCGAGGAGGCGAAATCGCTCGGCCTTTCCATCACCGCCGAGGAGCTCGTCCCGTTCGATGCGACGGGGCGGACGCTGGAGGGCGGCAGCTACGTCGACGCGTTCGTGGCGGCGGGCACGGCGCTCACGGCGGCGGGAGAGACGAGCGGCGTCGTCCAGACGGAGTTCGGGTTCCACGTGCTCCGTCTCCTCGAGCGCCTGCCCGAGCAGCGGATGCCCTTCGAGACGCGGCGGATCGCGTTCAGCGACGAGGTCGTCATGCGTCGCGCGCGGACGGCGTACCAGGCCGTCGTCGACGCGCAGCGGACGCAGACGCCGATCGAGGTGCTCCCTTCGGCAGACACGTCGATGCGCGAGCTGCACGGGGCCGAGAGGCGGCGGTGACGACGTCGGTCCGACGGCTGCGCCCGTCGAGGCAGCCGCCCGGACGTGACACCGACGTCACGCCGTTCGCGGCCATCCTCAGGCGGCTCGTCGCGCGCGTGCCCGGTGCCTACGCCGCGGCGTTGGTCGACCAGGAGGGCGAGACCGTCGACTACACGGGGCTGCTCGGCTCGTTCGAGCTCCGGGTGGCCGCGGCCGAGGTGCGGCTCGCGCTCGATGTGATCGGTCGCGCGACGGCCGGAGCGACGAGCTGGATGATCGTACGCGGTGAGCGCGGCTCGATCGTCTGCCGGATGCTGCCGGACGGCTACGCGGTCGTCGTCCTCCTTCGCCGCCGGGCGGGGTTCGCCGCCTCGCGCCGGGCCTACGCGGTGTGCGAACGGGAGCTCGCGGAAGAGGCGGGCTGGAGCCTCACGGTTGCGTCCGTCGAGGGGCGGGTCTCCGCGCCGCGGGGCCGCCGCGCCGACGGATGCACGCCGCTACCGGACGCGATGAGCCCGGTCCCGAGCAGCCGTCGGCCACTTCCGACCGGCGCGATGACGCCCCTCGATACCTCGTGGTGGAACGTCGAGGTCGAGGTCGACGCGCGTGGTCGCCCGCGCCTCTTGCGCGTCGCCGGGCGCGAGGAGCCGCTCGCGGTGGAGGTGCTCGGGAGCGTGATGGGCCTCATCCCGCGCGAACGCGGATTCCGCGTGCGAACCGCGCACGGCGAAGAGCTCACGCTCGTGCGCGAGGCGCGCCGGATCTGGTACGCCGATGCGCCGATTCGCTGAGCGCACGCCGTCGAGCCGCCGGCGCCGCCACCGCGGGAGGCCGCCGGGGGCGCCTCGACGACCGTTGCTCCATGCACGCGAAAATAGACAATGGTTACGAGAGCGTGTGACAAAACAGCACACGATGTGTGCTTTGCGTTTGACTCACGTACCCGCCTGACTATTTTCCGCGCTCCCCGGTTCGCCGACGCCGCACTCGCGTCGGGAACCAAGCCCCTCCGTCGACCCTGAAGGCGAGGTGGAGGCGGCCGAGGGGAAAGCCTGTGGACAACGCGCCTTCTCCCCAGCTCGAACCAGGGCGCAACCCCTGGAGACAACTGGTCAAGCTCCGGCTCCATCCACCACTTCTCCCCATGGGGAGAGCGGCGTGGGGCTCGAGCCGGAGGCTCACCTGCGTGCATCGGTCGATGTTCGCGAGATGAGCGCGGCCGCACGAAAAGGTTGACCGTTCGGGTGACCGTAACTACTAGGTGCGTCGCCCTACGGGACGCGGTCAGCGGGTCGGGGAAGCTCGAGCGCTGTCGGTTCCGGCCCGCCGCTCCCGAAATCGGCGGTGGGCAAAAAAAGAAGTTGACGGGTTCGCGGTTCTGACTAAGATTCGCGACCCCAACGCAGACGGAGACGAGCTCCGCTGCCTCGGTCCTTGAAAACTGAATCGTACGCTCAATCTAGACGACTCTAGAGTGGGCTCCTGGAAGGCGCGATGCCGAGCACGACCGACCACGCAAGTGGCACGGCGGCCGAGCAGAA
>JALHPN010000377.1 GCA_022842465.1 Polyangiaceae bacterium
ACGCGGATACCCGCTCGCCGTGGGCGCTCGTGAGCGCGATCGCGCGTGCCCGCGCCTCCGGGGAGGCCGGGCGCCTCGCCTCGGCGCGGACGGCAAGCGCCTGGAGCTCGGCGTTCGTCTCGTCCGCGGCCACCGCCCTCCGCGCCGACTCGTTCGCCGCCGCCGTGTCTCCACGCGTGAGGGCGCAGCGGGCCTCCGCGGCGAAGGTGCCCGCGTAGGCAGGGTCGAGCTCGCGAGCTCGCTCGAACGAGCGGGCGGCGAGCTTCCGAGCGCTGCTTCCTTGCATCCTACACGCGACCTCGCCGAGCCGCGCGAGGAGCATGGGGTCGTCGTCGTCCTCCTCGAGCGCGGTCTCGTAGGCGGCCCGCGCACCCGCCAGGTCTCCGCCCTCCTCGGCGAGGACCCCACGGAGGAACGCCGCGTACGCTTCGGGGGGCACGAAGCGGCCCGGCACGACGCGGCCGTCGTAGACGCGGGTGACGACCGGGGAGCGTGTGCATCCGGTCGCGAGCGCGAGGACGACGAGCCCGCCGAGGGCGACGCGAACCTTCACCTCGAGCCCCCTTCGAAGCGCGCGAGCGACGCGACGAGCTGCTCGTGGGCGTCCGACGTGCCGATCGTGATGCGGAGCTGGGACGCCATGCGACCACCGCTCTTGTGGAAGCTCCGGACGAGGATCCCGTCCGCGACGAGATGGTCGAAGACCGCCTCCGCGGCCCCGGGCGTTCTCACCCACAGGAAGTTCGCCGCGCTCGGCGTGACGGTGAAGCCGTCGAGCCCCGAGAGGGCCGCCGCGAGCTCGTCGCGTGCGCCCACCACCCGCTCGACCTCGGCCTGGAGCGCGTCCCAGGCGTCCTCGAGGACCGCGGCGGCGGCCATCTGGCTCGTCGCGCTCACGTTGAACGGCTGGCGCGCCTTGTCGATCTCGCGCACGAGCGCTTCGTCGGCCTCGAGCCAGCCGACGCGCAGCGCCGCGAGCCCGACCTTCGAGAGCGTCCGGAGGACGCCGACGTGCGGGTTCCCCTCGCGCATCGTCCGAAGTGAGGCGCCCGCGAAGTCCACGTAGGCCTCGTCGAGGACGACGAACGACGAGGACGCGTTCGCGATCACCGCCGCCACGCGATCCTCGCTCATCCGGTTGCCCGTCGGGTTGTTCGGCGTCGCGAGGAAGACGACGTTCGGCGCCATCATCTCGATCGCGCGCCTCGTCGTCGCGACGTCGAGATCCCAGCTCGCGTCGAGCGGGACCTCGACCGGCTTCTGCCCGTGGGCACGCGCCGTGATCCGGTACATCACGAAGGTCGGCGTCGGCGACAAGATCACCGCCTGCGGCGCCCGCTCTCGCGGCCGCGCGAGCGCATTGACCACGAGCGAGATGACCTCGTCCGACCCGGTACCGAGGAGGAGATCGACCGGACGCGCGCCCGTACGCTTCGCGATCGCCTCGCGGAGCCGATCCGCGCGCGGATCGGGGTAGCGCTCCATCCGCGTCGACGCGATCGCACGCGCGACGCACTCCGCGATCGCCGGCGAGCGCGCGGGCGGCGCCTCGTTCGCGTCGAGCTTCACCCGGATGCCGGGCGGGTCATGCGGAACGTAGGCCGTGAGATCGGAGAGCTCGGGACGGAGCAGCGGGCCCAGCGCGTCGAGGGCGCTCCGCGTCGCGGCGTCTTCTCCCACGGCGCTCGTCACCGGCTCGGGGAGCGGGGCGGCAGAGCACCCCGGGTCCGATAGTCGCCGGCGCCGCCCTCGAGGTCGGCATGGCTGACGTCGTCCATCGACTCGAGCGCGGGCGGGACCGCGTGATGACCGCCCTCCGCCTCCCGGAGGCGCTCGGCGATCTCGATGATGCGCCGCTCGACGCGGCCGAAGACGCTCGACGCGGGGAAGCGGCCGGCCGCGTCGCGCTCTCCGGCCGGGACGCCGGTGAGGACCTCGATGCCCTGAGCGACGGAGGTGACCGCGTAGAGGTGGAACTTCCCCTCCTCGATCGCCTGCGCCACGTCCTCCCGGAGGACGAGGTGCTCGAGGTTCGCGCGCGGGAGCAGGACGCCCTGCGCGCCGTTGAGGCCCCGCGACCGACAGAGCTCGAAGAAGCCCTCGATCTTCGCGCAGACTCCGCCGATGGCCTGGATCTCACCGAGCTGGTTGACGCTGCCCGTGACGGCGACGCCCTGGTCGATCGGGACCTCCGAGAGCGCGGAGAGCACCCCGAAGAGCTCGCTCGACGACGCGCTGTCGCCGTCGATCTCGCCGTAGCTCTGCTCGAAGGCGATCTGCGCCTTGAGGCTCAGCGGGCGCTCTTGGCCGAAGACGCGGGACAGGTAGCCTCGGATGATCGCGACGCCCTTCGTGTGGATCGCGCCGCCGAGCTGCGCTTCGTGCTCGACGTCGACGATGCCCTCGCGTCCGAGCGCGACGACGGCCGTGATCCGCATCGGCTGGCCGAACTCGACGTCGCCCGCCGAGTAGACGGAGAGGCCGTTCACGACGCCGACGCGGCTGCCCTCGGTGTCGAGCGAGACCTCGCCGCGGATCGTGAGCTCGCGGATGTGCCGCTCCGCGGCGCCCGCGCGGTCGCGCCGCTCGCGCCAGGCGACCTCGATGTCGGTCCCCGTCACGACCGCGCCCTTCTCCTGCTTCGCCCCCGAGCGACGACGCGACGGGGGCGCCACGTCGGCCCAGTCCGACTCGCCGACCTCGCGCGCCACCGCGAGCGCGCTCGCGAAGGCCGCCGTCTCCTCGAGCGGCGACACGTAGACGGAGAGCTTCTGACGGTCACCGGCGAGCCGCGTCGAGAGGTCGAGGAGGCGCGCGCGCGCGCCGCGCTCGAGGCGGCCCCAACCGCGGTCCCGCGCCATGTGCATCAGGTACGCGTCGAGCGCGCGGAGCGCCTCGGGCGTCCGGACGATGGTGGGCTCGATCTCGACCTTCACGCGGAAGAGCGAGGCGAAGTCGGCGTCGGCGTCGAGCAGCGCGGCGTAGAGCTCCGGCGGCCCGACGAGCACCATCCGCACGCGGACCGGGACCGGGACCGGCCTCAACGTCGTCGCGTAGAGGCCGAGCGGACCGAGCGGATCCTCGGCGCCGATGCGACGCTCGCGAAGGATGCGCTTCACGCGCTCCCAGATGATCGGGTCCGTCATCAGGTCGGCGACGCGGACGACCAGCACGCCGCCGGACGCCGCGTGGAGGGAGCCCGGCCTGATGCGCGTGAAATCCGTGAGGAGGGCGCCGAACCGCGCCCGGCGCTCGAGGTACCCGAACAGGTTGGGGTACGTCGGGTTCGTCTCGTAGACGACCGGCGGCGGCGCGTCCTCCTCGTGCGTGACGAGGAGGTTCACCTTGAAGCGGTTGAGGCGCGTCGCGTGCTCCGGATCGTGGTCCGGGGTCTCCGGCCCTTCGCCTTCCCCGCCCTGCCCGTGCGCGTGCTCGGGCTGGACGAAGTCCTCCCACGAGGCGACGAGCGCCTTCTCGACCGCGTCGAGGTAGTGCGCGACGTCGTCGCCGTAGCCGTCGAAGGCCTTCTTCACGTCGCCCATCGTCGACGTGATCACGGCCGCGGCGAGGCGAGACATGGCCTCCTCGCGCGCGGCGTCGAAGCGCGCGTTCTGCTCGCGGACGACGTTCGCCGACTTCTCGACCTCGAGCGTCAGGCGGTCCTCGGCCTCGCCGAGGGCGCGCTTCGTCGACTCGTCGAGCGCGCCGAACTGCTCGGCGGAGAGCGGCTTGCCGTGGAGGATCGGGAACGTCTGCACGCCGCCTTGCACGGCGCGGATCCCGAAGCCGAGCGTCTTGGCCGTGCTCTCGAGCCCGGTCAGGACCTCACGGTTCTTCGCCTCGAGCTCCCGCGCGAGCGCCGACGTCGCCTTGCGCACCTCCTCGTGCTGTGAGATGGCAGGCACCTCCTCGCGGAGACGCGTGATGAGCGCGTCCATGCCTTCGACGAGCGTCGGGCCGGCGCCGGTCGGGAGGACGAGGGGCCGCGGAGCCTCGGGGCGATCGAAGTCGTGGACGTACACGAGGTCGGGCGCGGGCTCGCGGCCCTCGGCGAAGCGCTGCGCGAAGCGGACGACGTCGTCCTCGATCATCACCTGCTGCGAGGCCGCGACGAAGACGTGGAAGCTCGGCTCCCGCGTCGCGAGGCCGAGCGTCAGGGCGCGCCGCGCCACGGGACCGACGAGCTCGAAGAGGCCGCTGCTGTCGGCGGGCGTCTCCGGCAGGAGCGACGGATCGGTGTGCTGGGTGACGAGCTCGCTCGGGACGCGGAAGGGCTCGCGGCCGGAGCCGGGCGCGGGCGACTTGTTCGCCTCGAGCCAGGCGCGGACGGGGCCGGACATGCTCGGCGGCACGTCGGACCGAGGCGCCTCGGAGGCCCCGTTCGTGGCGCTCCCGTTCGGCGCGCCCTTCTTGGCGGGCGGCTGCCCCGAGTCCGGGTCGTCCCGGAGCGAGGCAGGCGGAGGAGCCTCGAGCGTCTTTCGTGGGCCGGCGGGCCTCGCCGCCGCACTCTCCCGGTCAA
>JALHPN010000378.1 GCA_022842465.1 Polyangiaceae bacterium
CCGCCGGTGCACGGCTACGGGGCGATGCCGGGGGCCGGGCACGGGTACGGCGCACCGCCCGGCGTGATGGGGCCGGGCTTCGCGCCGCCGAAGAAGGGGCCGCCGCTGTGGCTCATCGCCATTCCGGTCGCGCTCCTCGGCGCGTGTGGGCTCGCCGGCGGCGCGCTCTACCTGATGGGCGCGGAGGCCTCGAGCTCGAGCGCGCCGGTGGCCGCCGGCGGCGGGCCGGTGCTCACCGAGGCACGCGAGGCCAACGTGAGGTTCGTGTGGTACGCGGGCGAGCCGGGGCCGACGGCGAAGGGCGGGACGTCGCCGGCGCGGATCCGCGTCGGCCCGAACAAGGCGGGCACCGTCTCCGTCGGCGTCTCGGAGGAGTTCGCCGGCGGCGGCGGCAACCAGTGGCGCACGGCGACGTGGCTCGCCGCGTTCAACACGACGCGCACGACGGGCGGCTCGCTGTCGGACTACGAGTTCAACGTCCACGTCGGCGGCCACGTCGACGGTCCCTCGGCGGGCATGCTGACGACCTCGTCGATGATCGCGCTCCTCCGCGGCAAGACGCTCCGGACGGACACGACGATGACGGGGACGATCAACCCCGACGGCACCGCGGGTCCGGTCGGCGGCATCGTCCAGAAGATGCAGGGCGCGAAGGCGGACGGACTCGCGCGGTTCGGGTTCCCGATCGGCGCGCGGCAGCACAAGGACATGAAGACGGGCCAGACCGTCGACCTGATGACCGTGGGCGCCGGGCTCGGCCTCGAGGTGAAGGAGATCAGCGACGTCTACGAGGCGTACGAGTTCATGACGGGAGACACGCTCCCGCGCGCCGCTCCCGTGGCGGACGGGGAGATGGAGCCGTCGGCCGAGTCCCAGGCGCTCCTGCGCGCGAAGGTCGCGACGTGGAAGGCGCGCGTCGACCGCGAGATCGGAGGGCTCAAGGCAGAGGTGAAGCGCACGGGCGCGGCCTCGCAGATCGTCGGACCGCTCGTCCAGGAGGCGGACAAGGCGTTCGCGCAGGCGCAGCAGTACGAGCGGAACGGCTTCATGATGCCGGCGCTCGAGCAGTACGCGAACACCGCGATCCAGATCTCCTCGGCGACGAAGCTCGTCACGGCGATCTTCCACGTGCAGCGGAACGACATCAACTCGCTCATCGCGGCGGTGAACACGTCGTCGAACGTGAAACCGGAGGTCGAGTCGTACGGCGCACAGCTCGAGGTGAAGGCGCACGGCAAGACGCGAGGCGGGCAGGTGTCCACGACGTTCGCCTTCACGCACTACGTGATGGCGCGCGGCGCGACGATGATCGGCGACGATTTCCTCGGCAGCGCGCAGTCGATCCTCAAGGCCGCCGAGGCGGGCCAGCTGAAGAACGTCCCGGCCCAGAAGGTGAAGGAGGTCGTCGTCGAGAAGGCGACGACGACGATGCTCTATTACGAGATCGCGCGCGTGTACCTCGACTTCGCGAAGGATCTCCAGGACCTCATCGTCGACGAGGGGACGGCAGCGCCGATGGACTCGGCGAGCGTCGATCGCACCGTGAAGGGGTACGCGTCGGCGTCCGCGGCGGTGCTCGCGTACTTCGACGCGCTCATCACCGACGAGGTCGCGCGCGAGAAGAACGTCAGCGCCGACGAGGCGAAGGGCATCATCGCGGCGAAGGAGCCGGACTACTACCTGGCCCGGAAGGCGAACATGCTCTCGGAGTACACGGGCACCGCCGCGACGACGGACGGCGCGAAGCTGATGCGCCTCGGCGCCGCGAGCTTCTCGTACATCAGCGGCGCGAAGCTGGTGAACAAGTGGTACTCGCTCTCCGCGAGCCTCGACAAGGACGGGAAGCTCGTCCTCGAGAACCGCCGCGCGCTGACGGCGCAGCTCGATCTCGCTCGCCGCACGGCGAAGGAGGCCGCCGCGCGCGCGAAGGGCTCGGCGGGCTTCATCCCGTCGGCGGCCCGGATGACGTTCCAGAACGGGAACGCGCTCCGCGAGGGCAGCGACGAGGACAAGCTGAACGCGCTCGCGAGCTACTGGCAGGCGACGTTCTGGAGCGAGCTCGCCGCCACGGGCGGCGGGGGCACAGGCGGCGGGCTCGGCGGCGGGGCGCCCTAGGTCATGACCCTCCGTCGTCGCGAGCTCCTGGTCTCGTTCTCGGCCCTCGGCCTCGTCGCGTGCGCGCCGTCGGCACCGCCCACGACGGGCGCGCAGGCCGTGCCCGCGCCGCTCACCACCGGGGGCGCGCCTCGGCCTTCCGACGCCGGCGCTTCGTCGGCGGCCTCCGCCTCGCTCGAGCTCGCCTTCGACAACCTCTCGTTCTTCCACCGCGACGGCGAGCGCATCGCCATCGCGCGCGACGGCCGCGTCGTCTACGAGCGAATGCAGCGCGGCCCGCTGATGCGCCACGAGCTCTCGCTCGCGGGCGATCCACACCTGCGCGAGGTCCAGCGCGTGGCTGCGCGTCTCCGCGTCGAGAAGACCGCGCTCCCGAGCCGAACGGGGGTCCCCGACGAGGTGACCATGAGGTTCCACGTGGCGGCTTCGGACGGGACGCTCGTCACGGCGAGCCTCTGGGAGGCGGACAGCGGCAAGCTCGCACCGAACGACGTGCTCGCCGACGCGCTGCGTGTCGTCCGCCAGGCTGCGCAGATCGCACAGACGCGCACCACCCCGCGTGAGGTGCCGAGCGAGCCCAGCGGCGGGCGCTGGCCCGACGTGTTCGCGCCTCCGCGCTGAGGGGAAGCCGATGCTTCGCGACGAGCGCCGCGAGGTTCACTGAATCCACGAACGGCGGGCCCGTCCATCCTCCTGGCCGGGGGCGCCGCCTCCGCCCGCTTAACCAGGAGATTTCATGAAGGCTTTCGCATCGGTCCTCGCGGCCGCGTGTGTGCTCGCCGTCGCCACCGTCGGCTGCACGGGCGACGTCGTCGCCGACCCGACGAGCATCATCGGGAAGGGGGCCATCGACCTCCCCGACCTCGGCGTCGCGGAGGCCACGACGGGCGCGGACGACTCGGCGAGCCTCGCGCTCGCGGCGATCCGGAGCTTCGACATCGTCGGCACCCGCGTCTCGAGGTCGTTCCATTCGGACGGGATCGTGTCGATCGTCGCCGTGCCCAGGGACGTGACGGACAAGCCGCTGCTCGACACGCGGATCTTCTTGAAGGTCACCGCGCGCGCGAGCGTTCCGTTCCCGATGAGCGCGCAGGTGCGGGTCGCCGGAACGAAGACGCCCGCTCCTCAGCCGTTCCAGATGGCCGTCAGCATCGACTCGAGCGGCAGCATGTCGTCGAGCGATCCGGGGCGGGTGCGGGTGCCCGCTGCGAACGGCTTCGTCGACCTCGTCTCCGCCCGGTTCTCCGGGAGCGAGTTCGCGGTGTGGGACTTCGACACGGAGGTGCGTGCGCTCGCGCCCTTCTCGCCGGACCCTGCGAGCGCGAAGGCTGCGACCGCGCAGGTGCGCGAGGCCGGCAGCACCGCGCTCCACAAGGGCGCGATGGCGGCGCTCGACGCGCTGGTCCTCGCCAGGAAGCCCGGCTGGCAGCAGGGCCTCCTCGTCCTCACCGACGGGATGGACAACTCGAGCGAGCCCGTCACCGCGAAGGACGTCATCGCAAAGGCGAAGGGCGCCCAGATCCCGATCTACACGCTCGGCCTCGGTGGCGCGCTCGACATCCCGGGCCTCTCGTTCGTCGGCGACATCCAGGAGTATGCCGCGGAGACGGGCGGCACCTTCGCGTACGCGAGGGACGCGAGCCGGCTCACGCGTGCGTTCGATCTCATGGCCGCCAGCGCGACGTCCGGCAGCGTCGAGGTCGAGGTCGATCTCTCCGGCGGGACCTACGTGCCGTTCAGCACGGTCACGATCGAGGTCGAGGCGCGGGCGGGCGGCGCGTCGGCGAAGGACTCGTTCGAGCTCGTCGTGCCGCTGAGCTGAAGCCCGCGCCGAGGCTCACGCCGCGCCGGGGCTCGCATCTTTCGCGGGATCCAGGCCCGTCCCTGCGGTAGTCTCCCGCCCGCGATGACGGTCGAGCGGAGCACGGGGGCGCGTCCACGTCGCCGTGCGCCCTGGCTCGGGCGGCTCGGCGCGCTGGTCGCCGTCCTCCTCGCCGCGCTCGCGATCCTGCTCGCGCCCGCGCCGGCCTTCGCCGACGCCCGGACCGAGGCGCGCGCGCACTTCAAGAAGGGGATGGAGGCCATCGCGGCCGGCAAGTACGACGACGGCATCGCGGAGCTGAAGGTCGCGTACGAGATCTCGCCGCACCCGAACGTCCTCTACAACATCGCGCGCGCACACGCGGAGGCCGGAGATCTCGAGAACGCGGTCGCGAACTTCCGGCGCTACCTCGAGTCGAACCCGCCCGACAAGGACGAGATCGCCGCGGTCGTGAAGAACCTGGAGGCGCGCCTCGCCCGCCAGCGCGAGGCCGCGCGCGCGGCGACGGTGGTGACGCCCGACGTGCCCGACGCCGGGCCCG
>JALHPN010000379.1 GCA_022842465.1 Polyangiaceae bacterium
CCGCGGCGGCCGTCGCCTGCGCGAGACGGTCGCCGATGCGCGCGAGACGGGCCAGGTCGACGTCGCCCTCGAGGGGCGCGGTCCGCTCGGCATCGAGGGCGTTCTTCAGGACTCCGCGGAGATCATCGCCGTAGTCGAGCAGGCGACGCGGATCGGACGCGCTCATCGCGGCCTCCTCTGGGCTTCGAGACGGCGCGCCGCCGCGATCACGAGCTTGCGCGCGGAGCGAAGGCGCGAATACGCCGTCGCGAGGGGACAGGAGACCGCGCGGGCGACCTCCTCCATGGGCATCTCCTCGACCTCGTAGAGGACGAACACGGCGCGCCGCTCCTCGTCGAGCACCGTGAGGAGGAGCTCGAAGTCGGCGCGCGCCTGCTTCGCCTGCGCGACCTCCTCCGGGCCGGGCGCGCTCGCCGCGGCGAGCTCGTCGACGTCGACCGTACCAGCCGGCGGCCGGCGCCTCCGCTGGCGCGACGCCTCTCGCACGCAGATGCGCGAGAGCCACGCCCGCATGCGGTTCTGCTCCTCGTAGCGATCGAGCGCGCGGTGGACGCTGACGAAGACCTCCTGGGTCGCATCGTCGAGGTCGGCCTCCGGGACACCGAGACGCCGGAGCAGCCGGAACACGAAGGCCCCGTGCTCGCGAAAGATCTCCGCGAGGGCGGGCTTTCGCGTCGCCGCCGGCATCGTCCCGGACTCGGGGGCGACAGCCCTCACAGGCGGCGGAGGCTGCAGGCGCAGCGGGCTCTCGAGCGCGACCATCTCGTCCTTCCTCGACCCGTCAAAAGGCGGGCCTGCGCCCGTTTCATCACCAAAAGTGGACGGCGACGCCGAATCCTCCCTGGACGGCGACGGGGGCGGGCTGGAGGAGGACGCGGGACTGTCCGGCGTAGTCGCGATAGAGGAAGCGATCGCGTCGGACGAGGGCTTCGAGTTGGAGGGTGACACGGGGCTCGACGAGGACTCGTCGTCCTCGCCAGGCACGGTAGCCGAGGGCGCCCTCCGCGAGAACCTCGACGATGGCGCCGTCCGAGGTCGGGCGCGTGAGATCGGACGACGTCGTGTGGAGGCGTGCGGCGCCAGCGCCGAGGCATCCCGTCGAGCTGAAGCGCGAGCTCGCGATCAGGTCGCGACAGAGGAGAAGCGCGCCGCCGAGCCGGTCGACCTCGCTCGTCGGGCGCGTCCCGGTCGTCTGCGACGGCCAGTAGGCCCCCCGGGCGACGACGGAGAGGGCGAGGACGGGGAGGTTCGTGCCGAGAGATGCCTGCACGCCCCAGCCGAGGCCGGGGAGGACGCCAGAGCCGACGACGAGGTCGGCGCTCGAGCGGATCGTCCACGGGGGAGGTTCGGAGGACGGGCGCGCCGTCGGTCGAGGCGGGGGGACGGGACGCGGCGGCGGCGGTACGGGCGGCGTCGCCGGCGTGGGCGGCAGCGCCGGGGGCGCGGCGGGCTCCTCGATCTCGCGCGGCGGACCGATCAGGATCGCGAGGACGACGGCGACGGTCCCGCGCGCCTTGGTGCACTCCGGATCGGGGAGCGGGACGACGCGCTCGCCGAGGTCCTCTCCGCCGCGGCCTCGCTGGACGATGCGCGCGCCAGGCGGTCGGGTCTCGGCCGCGAGCGAGACCTCGAAGACGATGTCGGCGGAGGCCATCGTGTCGAAGACGGGCCGATGCACCCGCTCTTCGACGTCGCGCGCGAGACCCTCGGCGCCGCCGCAGGACGCGAAGACGGAGGCGTCCTCGACGTCCAGGGCGAAGCGGACCGGACGGCGGACAGGGCCGGCTGTCGCCGTCGGCGCGTCGGCCGAGGCCACGCGCTCGGCGTGCGCGACGAGCAACGCGGTAGAGAGGGCGACCGCGACACGGAGCGAGATCGCGGGGCGACGCGCCACGGCGAGATGATACGGCGAAGCGAGCGCGGGTGATCGCCCTGATCACTTCCGGTGGATGTCGAGAGGCCGATGATGCGCGCCGTGAAGCCATCCCTCTCGAGGTCCTTCGTCCTCGCGGCCCTCGCTGCCGCGGTCTCCTTCGGTCTCGCCCTCGCGTGTGGGTCGGACTCGCGGAGCGCGTTCGATGACGGTCGCGCCCAGGCGAGCGATCCCAGCGCACCGGGGAACGGTGACTTCTCGAACGATCCGCGAAGAGACGATCCGTCCGGCGAGATCACGACGTGCGAGATGGCGGGCGCCGACCGGAGCGCGATGGGCTGTGAGTTCTACGCGGTCCCCCCCGACTCGCTGACGATCTCGCGCGGGGGCTGCTACGCGGCGTTCCTCGTCAACACATCGAACCAGATCGCGCAGATCTCGCTCGAGCGGGACGGCAAGGCGCTCGGCGGCACCTTCGCGTACCAGCCGCAGGGGAGCGGTGCCGGCCTCACCTACGCGCCCGTGCCCCCGACGGGGCTCCCTGGCGGCGGCGTCGCCATCGTCTTCCTGAGCCGGAGCGGATCGACGGCCTGCCCGTCGGGGATCTCCCCGGCGACGACCACCCTCGCGTCGGTGAGCGGGACGGGGCGCGGCAGCGCGTTCCGCATCAGGACGACGGCCCCCGTCGTGGCCTACGACATCTATCCGTACGGGGGCGGCGCGAGCGCGCTCACGAGCGCGACGCTGCTCCTTCCGACGAGCGCCTGGGACACGAACTACGTCGCGGTGAGCGCCTACCGGAAGAGCACGGTGGTGGAAGAAGACGCGCCGACGCTCGCCGTCGTCGCCGCCGAGGACGGGACCACGGTCACCATCAACCCCACCGCGGCGATCGTCGGCAAGGCGGGGGCGGTGGACGCCACGCCGAAGAACGCACCCAAGACGTACGCGCTCAGGCGCGGCGAGATCCTCCAGTTCGCGCAGGCGGAGGACCTCTCCGGCAGCGCGATCGCCTCGAACAAGCCTGTCGGCGTCTGGGGCGGGTCCTTGTGCATGTCGATCCCCGCCGACAACGGGAGCGCGTGTGACACGGCCCATCAACAGCTCCCCCCGGTCCGCGCGATGGGTAGCGAGTTCGCCGCCGTCCGCTACCGGAACCGCTTCGACGGCAAGGAGGAGACGGTGCCCTGGCGCCTCGTCGGCGCCGTCGACGGCACGCGGCTGACCTGGGAGCCGAGCAAGCCGGCCGGCGCGCCGGACGGGCTCGCGCAGGGACAGGTCGTCGAGGTGCAGTCGCCCGGACCGTGGGTGGTCCGGAGTCAGGACGCGAAGCACCCCTTCTACGTCTCGGCCCACATGTCGGGCTGGGGCACCGTGTCCTCGCCGGGCGACCACCGCGGCGACCCCGAGTTCGTGAACGTCCTACCCACCGCGCAGTTCCTCAAGGCCTACGTCTTCTTCACGGATCCGACGTACCCCGAGACGAACCTGGTCGTCGTCCGGACGAAGGCGCCGGACGGCGCGTTCAAGGACGTGGAGCTCGACTGC
The DNA here is from genome assembly GCA_022842465.1 of Polyangiaceae bacterium. GTDB lineage: Bacteria > Myxococcota_A > Polyangia > Polyangiales > Polyangiaceae > Labilithrix. Next base: position 3,422 of record JALHPN010000379.1, read on the forward strand.
GCAGGCCGGCTCGCGGGTTGGCAGCCGCTCGGCTCGAGCGGCGTCCACGAGTACACGCGCGTGGACCTCGTGCGCGGGAACTTCCAGAAGCAGGGGAGCTGCGACAACGGGCGCCGCGCCATGAAGAGCGACGGGCTCTTCGGCGTCACCGTCTGGGGATGGGGGAGCGCGGCGTCGGGCGGCACCTTCGGCCCCGTTCCTGGCCCGCCCGGCTTCTTCAGCCAGGCCGTGAGCTATGCCTATCCGGCCGGCGGGAGCCTGAAGCCCATCAACGACGTCGTCGTGCCGATCGGCCCACGGTGACGAAGACCAATCGAATTCGAAGAGAGCTGCGCGGGTGCGCAGGCCTCGCGGAACCCTCCGACATCGCGAGAATTAATGCGTGCGGCACGCAAGCATTCCCCGCCGCCGGAAAAGCGCCGGCCGCCCTCGAAAAATGATGTTGACGAACAAACGGTCGGCGCCTAGAAGTGCGCTCCCCGACGCGATGAACGGGGGCCGACGCGAGAGAGAACCTCTCGAGAGAGCCTCCCGAGCAGCGCGAGCGCCGACCTGCAGAGCTCGAGCATCTAGCTCTTACTCCAAAGGAAATCGCCTCAAACGTCTTGACGGAAACGCCGAGACGAGTAGAGTGGGAAACCCGGCTCGACGCAGCGGTCCGAAAGGACGAGCACGACGAAGCAGGGCGTGAGCGCGAAAGCGCCTCTCTCTCTTGACCGCGACGTCGAGAGGAGTAGGAAGCGGCCTCACGGAGACGTGAATCGTTGGACGAGGCGCTGCGCTTGCAGCGATCCAAGTCCTGCCTCGGTCCTTGAAAACTGAATCGTACGCTCAATCTAGACGACTCTAGAGTGGGCTCCTGGAAGGCGCGATGCCGAGCACGACCGACCACGCAAGTGGCACGGCGGCCGAGCAGAA
>JALHPN010000380.1 GCA_022842465.1 Polyangiaceae bacterium
GCTGCCCCCGCCCCTGCTGCCCCCGCCCCTGCTGCCCCCGCCCCTGCTGCCCCCGCCCCTGCTGCCCCCGCCCCTGCTGCCCCCGCCCCTGCGACCCCCCTGCTCGATCTCGAGCACGTGGAGTCGTTCGCCGACCTCCCCGACGATGCGCGCGAGGCCTTCGCCGCGGCGGCGAAGCTCGATCGCCTCGCCGAGGGCGAGGAGGTGAGTCACTTTGCGCTCGCCTATCTCGTCGACGGCGAGGTCGACGTCGCGGCGACCGTCGTCGATGCGTCGGCGATGCGCCTCGCGAAGGGCGCCGTCCTCCGCTCGCGCGGCACGACCAACGAGGCCGTGCCGATGCGCCTCGTCGCCACGAACAAAGGCGCGCTCGTCGCGACGTGGAGCGACGGCGCGGTCGAGAAGGCCTTCAAGTCGTGCCCGTGGGTCGAGGAGGATCTCCGCACCGCCGCCGACCGCATGCTCACCCTCGTCGGGATCACGATCGGGCCGCTCGGCGAGCGGCTCGACGCGTCGATCCGCGAGGCGATCGTCGCGCGGCTCACGATGCGGACCCTCGCGCCGGGCGAGATCATCGTGAACGCGGGCGAGACGGTGCCGGGTCTCTTGCTCGTCGGCATTGGCGAGCTCGAGCTCGCGAAGCCCTCCGGCGAGAACGCGATCGTCGCGTCCGGCGAGTTCCTCTTCCCGACCGAGGTGCTCGGCGCCGGATCCGCCCCCTACACGGCGCGCGCGGGCGCCGGGGGCGCGCTCGTCATGTTCGGTGACCGTCACGTCGCGCAGGAGTTGCTCGTGACGTGTCCGCCCCTCCTCGAAGTCTTCGCCGGGATGTGATCAGCGGCGCGACGCCGTGGCTCTCGGCGTGCCCGAGGGCGCGTCGTCGTCGATCTCCCAGCGGAGCTCCTGGTTACCCTCCGCGCCCGCGAACCGGAGACCGAACCAGCGGGCGTTCGGGGAGATCGTCGCGCGCCCGTCCGGCGTCGTCGTGGGAAACCGGATGCGGAAGACGTTCCGCCAGACCGTCGTGTAAGGGAAGTACCGGATCTCGAGCGGGCCGGGCCGCTGTACCAGCTGGATCGACGTCGGCGCCGTCTCGTTCCCTTCCTCGTCGATCAGGCGAACGATCCAGGAGCTGTCACCGCGCGTGAGATCGGCCCAGCGGATCTTCGTGCCGTAGAGGGCCACGTAAAAATGGTGACCGTCTTGCGTCTCGGCGAGCGTCCGCTCGAGGAGGCTCCGCCGCTGCTCGACGGTGAGGCGGTAGTCGTTCGCGTACTTGACGACGTACGCCCAGCGAAAGTCCCACGACTCGTACGTCGCGGTGACCGTGAGCAGGTTGTCGAGCTCGCTCAGCGCGACGAGGCTCTTCTCACGCGTCCAGCGCTTGAGGACCTGCTCGTAGTCGCTCTCCGTGTACTCACGCGCGCCGGGTGCGAGCGACACCTTCGGATCGGCGCAGCCCGTGGCGAGCGCTCCGAACAGGAGCGACACCGCGGCGTGGAGGCACGCCCGTCGCCACGTGGGGAGCGTCGCCTTCGTCATGCGTCCCACTCTGGCTCATCCGCACCGCGGGTCGCAAGCCCACCGCGCGCGCCTGCGGCGAAGGGCGTGCCTGCGCGGTGCGTAGCGGAGGGGGCATGACGGCGCAGTCGCGGTCACCGTCGGTTCCCCGACGCCTGTGGCGACGTAGCCCTGCCTCGGCCGCTTCGCCTCGCGGCGCGCGTCTCCCGAACCGCAAACTGCGTTGGCAGGCCCGCACCGGATCGTGCGTCCTCGCGCGACATCGCTCGTGGGTGCCTCGCCGGCGCACGAAACTTTCGGGCGCGCCAGCCGTCCAACGGACCATGCCTCCGTGGCATGTGCTTCGCACGTCTCGCTCGAGGAATCCCTCCTCGCGTCCGGCCTCCGCGGACGCATATGACACCTGGCCGTAGAAGGTGCGCTCTTGATCGAAAAGCTCGATTTCCTCGTGCGCTTCTGGGAGCTGAAAGCTCGGAATGCCTCGCTCGGTGAGCCGCTCGGCCCGAACGAGCAGATCGAGTTGCTCTCCCTCATGCAGCTCGTCACGGGGGACCTCGACGTCCCGTCCGCGGGCCCGTTCGAGCGACCGAAGGGGGCGCTGCCCGCGCAGATGATCGGCGACGGGACCATCCTCGCCGTCGAGGTCCGGAGCATCTCGGCTGCGGCGGTCGTCGTGAGCTGCGCGTCCGTCGTCCCCGCAGGCGCGCACGTCATCCTCCGCGCGGCCGACGCGATCAGCGGCGTCGAGTATGCGCTGCCGTGCACGGTGCTCTGGGTCTACAAGGGGGCGCCGACGATCGTCGCGCTCCACGTCGACGGCATCCCGACGCGCGCCGTGTTCGCGTCGGTGCCCCTGCCGAGCATGGCGATGCCTCTCGCGCTCGGGAAGCACGCTCGGCTGCGCGCCTGACGCGAGGGCGAGCGGACGAGGCGGTGGGGTGGGAGCGGGCGAGCGCGGCCGACGGGCCCTTTTGTTGTATCCCGCACGCGCGCTTCTCCCCTATAACCGTGGCCCCCTCAACCGTCTCCGGGAGGCCACGGCCCCATGGCTCTGAAGATCAGCGTTCGTTCCGCGCAGCCGGTGCGCGAGGTCGGCGACCTCATGGTCGTCGGTGTTTCCACGCTCGGCGGTCCCACGAAGAAGAATGCTCGCTCTCCGCTCGACGGCTTCGACCGTGCGCTCGGCGGCGCGCTCGTGAAGCTGATCCGGAAGGAAGAGTTCAAGGGCAAGAAGGACCAGCAGCTCTCGGTCTCCACGCTCGGCCGCGTGAAGGCCGATCGCCTGGTCGTCTGCGGGCTCGGCGACATCGCGAAGCTCGGCCCCGCCGACGTCCGCACGTTCGCCGCGAAGATCGCCCGCTCGGCGAACGCCGACAAGGCGAAGCGCCTCGTGCTCGGGCTCCCCGATGCGCTCGCGCCGCGTCTCCGCGAGATCGCCGAGGGTCTGGAGCTCGGCGCATATCGGTTCACGAAGTACCTCACCGGGGATCGCCGCCCGAAGGCGGAGCTCACGCAGGTCACGATCTGCTTCCCGGGTGAGGTCGGCAAGGACGCGAAGCGCGCGATCGACCTCGGGCAGTCCGTGGCGGCAGGCGTGAACCTGGCGCGTGATCTCTCCAACGAGCCGCCGAACGTGCTCTTCCCCGAGACCCTCGCCGACGCTGCGAAGGCGATGGCGAAGGAGACCGGGCTCGAGGTCACGTATCTCGACTACAAGGAGATCCAGAAGCGCGGGATGCAGCTCCTCCAGGCCGTCGGCCAGGGCAGCGTCAACAAGCCGTGCCTCGTCCACCTCGCGCACAAGCCGGCGGGCGCGACGCGCCGGCTCGTCTTCGTCGGCAAGGGGATCACGTTCGACTCGGGCGGCCTCTCGATCAAGCCCGCGGCGGGTATGGGCGAGATGAAGCACGACATGAGCGGCGCGGCGAACATCGTCGGCTTCATGCAGATCATCGGGCGCCTCCGCCCGGGGGTGGAGGTGCACGGCATCTTCGTCGCGGCGGAGAACATGCCGGACGGCGGCGCCTATCGCCCCGGCGACGTGTGGGGTTCCCTCGACGGTCGCTCCGTCGAGATCATCAACACGGACGCCGAGGGGCGTCTCATCCTCGCCGATGCGCTCGCGTACGCGCGTGCGCTCGAGCCGGAGCTCCTCGTCGACAACGCCACGCTCACCGGCGCGTGCGTCGTCGCGCTCGGCAACGGCTGCTCGGGCTGGTACGCGAACAACGAGGCGACCGCGGGCGAATTCGAGGCGGCGGTCAAGGGATCCGGCGAGCAGATGTGGCGTCTGCCGCTGCTCGAGGACCTCAAGGACCAGCTGAAGAGCGACTCGGCCGACCTCAAGCACACCGGGGATCGCTGGGGGGGCTCGATCAGCGCGGCGCTCTTCCTCCGCGAGTTCATCGGCAGCGTGCCCAACTGGGTCCACTGCGACATCGCCGGGCCGGCGATGGGCGACCGCGTCCGCGGCTGGGACCCGAAGGGCGGCACCGGTCACGGGGTGCTCACGTTCCTCGAGGTCGTGGATCGCGCGGCGCGAAACGTGTCGACGCTCCCCGTCGCGACGACGCCTGCGCCCGACGCGCCGGCGAAGGCGGCGAAGGCGGCGAAGGCGGCGGCCGACGCCAGCACGCCGTCGGTGAAGGTCGCGGCGCGCACGGGCAAGGAGTCGAAGAAGGGCCAGGCCGCACCGGCGAAGGCCGCTCCGGCAGAGCCGGCGCCGTCGGCGAAGGCCGCACCGGCGAAGGCCGCACCGGCGAAGGCCGCACCGGCGAAGGCCGCACCGGCC
>JALHPN010000381.1 GCA_022842465.1 Polyangiaceae bacterium
GGGCGGCGGCGGCAGCGACGCGGGGGCCGGCGCGGGCGCCGACGCCGGCGCGGGCCTTCCGCGCATGAACGGGACGTGCACCGTCACGAACCGTCCCAAGCGACTGTCGTGTCCGACGGGCATGAGCTGCTACTGCTACGAGTCCCCCTACAGCGCGGCGAAGGACGCGCCCTCGTTCCTCGAGGTGCGCACGTCGCCGACGTCGCTCGAGGTGGTCTCGGGCCAGATCCCGCCGAACCTGTACCTCGGCGGCCCGCCGCCCGCGGTGATCCCGCTCGTCGCCTCGCCCACGGGCGCGACCGGCGCTGCGGGCGGCTACGTCGTCACCGTCGCAAACGGCGTGACGACCGTGAAGCTCGAGTCCACGGCAGGGTATCAGCCGGAGAAGTACCTGAAGTACAGCTCCGCCGACTGCGGCAGCAACGGCCAGACCGTGCGCTGCACGTTCGAGACGCCCTGAGCGGCGTCTCGTGAATCCACCCTGGTAGCCCCTCCCGGACTCGAACCGGGACGCCCATCCGGGCCAGAGATTTTAAATCTCCTGCGTATACCGTTCCGCCAAGGGGCCGCGTGCTGCGCGACCGAGTCTAGCGCACGCTGCCGGGGGCGAGGTGTGCGCGGCTGCCGGCACCGCCCGCGCGACCTGGTACGATGGCTTCGCCGATGTCGAACGAGCACACCGGGACGATGGCCGGCGAGCCGGAGCGACCTGCCGACGCTGCAGCCGATCCCGGCCTGGTCCTCGTCTTCGCGCCCGATCTCGAGGCCGTTCCGTCGGTCGTGCTCGTCGCGAACGGGTCGACCGTGCTCGGGCGCGAGCCCCCTCCGGGGGGCGTCGTCCTCCCGCTCACGTCCGTCTCGCGCACCCACGCGCGCCTCACGCGCAAGGGGCAGGCGTGCTCCGTCCACGATCTCGGGAGCCGTAACGGCGTCTTCGTCCGTGGCCAGAAGGTCGAGTCCGCGGACCTCGAGCCGGGCGACGATCTCCGCATCGGCGACGCCGTGTTCGTCTTCGTGCCCGATCACGCGAGCCTCTTCCGCGGTACGCGCGCGGACGGCGAGGGGGACGCCCCGTACCCGCACGCCCCCGTCGCGTGCGGCCCGATCACCCGTCGCGTCTACGCGGAGCTCGAGAAGGTCGCGACCTCCGACCTCCCCGTGCTCGTCCACGGTGAGACGGGCTCGGGCAAGGAGCTCGTCGCGCAGGCGGTCCACGCCGCGAGCGGTCGCGGCGGTCCGCTCCGCGCGATCAACTGCGCCGCCATCCCCGCGCAGCTCGTGGAGAGCGAGCTCTTCGGCTTCAAGAAAGGCGCCTTCACCGGCGCCGATCGCGACAGCACCGGCGTCGTACGGTCCGCCCACGGCGGCACGCTCTTCCTGGACGAGATCGGCGATCTTCCGACGGAGATCCAGCCGAAGCTCCTTCGCCTCCTCGAGTCCTTCGAGGTCACGCCGGTCGGCGCCGTACGCCCCGAGCGCGTCGACGTCCGCATCGTCTGCGCGACGCACGCCGACCTGAACGAGCTCGTCGCGCAGAAGCGCTTCCGCGGCGACTTGCTCGCGCGCATCCGCGGCCACGTCGTCGCGCTCCCGCCGCTCCGCGCACGAAAGGAGGACCTCTACCGCCTCGTCCGTGTCCTCCTCGCGCGCCTCGAGCGGACCGAGACGCGGGTGTCGGTCGGCTTCATGGTCGCCCTCGCGCGGTACGACTGGCCGTACAACGTCCGCGAGCTCTACACCGTGCTCCGTCGCGCGACGGCGCTCGCCGAGCCGGGCGAGGTGCTCGACACGAAGCATCTCCCGGAGGAGCTGCTCTCGGCGCCGCCGCGCGACCGCGCGCGCGATGCCGCGCGATCGCCGAAGGCTCCCGCGAAGAAGGACGAGCCGGACGGACCGAAGCCGCCCGTGCCGGGGCCCGACGAGCTCCGCGCTGCGCTCCAGGAGAACGGCGGCAACGTCGCCGCGCTCGCGCGCATCTTCCAGCGCGACAGGTCTCTCATCCACCGGTGGCTGAAGCTCCACGGGATCGAGCCCGAAGACTACCGGGGAGGCTGACCCGTCACGGCTTCGCGAGGCGCATGACGGCGTCGCGGGTGCCGAAGTACACGGCGTCGCGATCGACGGCGACGCCGCGCGGCTCGTCGGCCGAGACGACGAGGGTCCTCTCTCCGCAGCTGGCGGCGAAGCCGCAGGCGTGCAGGCCGCCCGAGACGTAGGCGCCGCTCGTCGTGCGGAGCCACGACGTCCAGTACACGCGGTCCGCGTCGAGGACCATACCCTTGGGCTCTCCGCCCGCGCGGGCGAGGACGACGATCGGCCCACCGCCGCGCGGGACCCGCGCGACGTTCCCGAGCTCACCAGGATCCTGCTCCGAGCCCCAGTAGACGTTCTGGGCGTTCGCCGCGACGACGCGACCGGACTGTCCAGCCGCGCCCAGCGTGACGGTCCCGCCGTCGGCCTCGCGTCGCTCGACCTGTCCCGGGAAATCGGTGATCCAGAACACGTCAGCGCCCTCGACGGCGACGCCGAAGGGCAGATTCGAAGGGGTGGCGACCAGGGCCTCGGGGCCGCCCGCCTTCGCGCGACGCGCGATGCGGCCGCCGTTGCGATCCGCCCAGTAGACGTAGGTCGAGTCGAGCGCGAGCCCGAGCGCCTCCGACGGTACGGCGATCTCTGAGGGCGTCCCGCACGTCCCCGAGATGGGGCAGCGGAGGACCTTGCTCGAGCCGAGCTCGGAGTTCGTCCAGTAGACGCTCGCGTCGTCGACCGCGATGCGGAGCGCGAATTTCACGTCCGGCGAGGCCGCGTACGGCTCGACGACGCCGCCGTCCTTCGGGACGCGCGCGACGAGGTTGCCGGTCACGGATGTAAAGTACACGTGGTCGGGGCCGAGGGTGAGGCCGCCGACGGCGCCCTGGCCCGTCGCGATCGCGACCGGCTGGCAGCCGCCGTCGACGCAGGCGCCGCCGAGGCAGGAGTGTCCACAGCGCCCGCAGTGCGCGGAGCTCGAGAGGACGTCGCCGCAGCCGCCCTCCGGTCCCGCGTCGGCAGCGCCGTCGGTGGACGCGCCGCCCTCGTTGCCGTCACGGACGTTCGCGTCGTCGCCGCGTTCGATCGGGACGAGATCGTTCAGGCCGAGCACGAGCCCGCACGCTGGGAGCGCGACCACCGATACGGTCGCGAGGACACGCGCGGCTTTCACCATCGCGCGACGAGCCCCGTGGCGTTCACCCCCACGTTCCGCGAAGGGGCCGTGAAGAAGAGGACGAGCCCCGCACCGAGGAGCGCGCCGCCGGCGACGAAGCCGACCGTCGAGACCGCGGCCCAGTCGTGCGCCGCGTCGCTCGCGCGGATCGCGACGTCGCTCCCGCAGGGGCCGCTCTCGGGGCAGTCGCGCGTCGAGGTGCCGTGCCGTTCGAGCGCGACGAGGCCAGATACCGTGCCGAGCAAGAGCCCGGCGCCGCCCACGATCCCGAGGCCGACGCCCACGTCGCGCCGCCACGCGCCTCGGCGAGGCTCGGGCCTCGCCGCCGCATGCACGGCCGGGGCGGGGCTCTCGGTCCTCGCGCCGAGCACGACGACGATCCGCTCGTTCCCGCCCTCCTTCAGCTCGACCTCCGCCCGGAACGGCACGCGCCCCTCGCGCTCCGCGACGACCACGTGGCGCCCCGGATCGACCGGGATCGCGACGCCGAGCTCGGACGGCACCACGGCGACGCCGTCACGCGTGACGCGAGCCGCTTCCGCGCCGCCGTCGATCGTGAGCCGCGCGAGCCTCGGCGCGAGCGCCTTCGCGCGATCGCGCGCGCGCGTCTCCCACTCCGGACGGTTCGTCGCCTTGTACGCGGCGGCCGCGCTCAGGTACGTCGCCCACGCGCTCGCCGTGAGGCCGCTCTTGTCGTAGCAGAGCGCGAGGTTGTACTCGGTCCCGGCGGCCGCATCGAGCGCGCGGCTCCCCTCGAGCTTCGCGCACGCCGTCCGGTAGTCGCCGCGCGCCATCGCCGCGCGTCCTTCCTCGAAGAGCGCCTCGGCGGCGGCCGCGCTCCCCTGGGCGCGCGCCGGCGACGCCGCGAGGGTGAGGAGCACGAGGGCGGTGCCGAGCTCGGCCCGACGCACGCTACCTCCTGTCCGAAGGGGCTTCGGGCTCGGGTGGCCTCGGGGCTCCGCCCGCGTCCGCGCCGCTCGCGCGCGCCGGCAGGTGCCGCGGTCGGTCCGTCGCCTTCGGAGCCGAGACCGGCTTCGTGCTCGCGCCGCTCGCGCTCGCGGCGGCCACGACGACGTGCTCGGGGGCCGCGGGG
>JALHPN010000382.1 GCA_022842465.1 Polyangiaceae bacterium
ACGCCGCCCTCGCGCGCGGCGACCTGGACGCGGCGATGACCGCGGCCCGCGTGGCGGCGGAGGCGCGCTGCCCGACCTGCGACGCCCCGGAGCGTGGCTACGCCCTCCTCGCGCGGATCGCACGCGACGCGGAGGCGAAGGGCGACGACGCGCGGGCGTTCGCGGCGTTCGTGACGATCCGCGCCGCCGCCCTCGCCACGACGACGATCGGCGCCGATCCGCGACGCACGGAGGCGGAGCGTGAGCTCGCGCGGCTGGGCCACAAGATCGACGCGACCGCCGCCCTCGCGGGAGGTGCGCCGTCGGCGGCGGCGACGGAGGAGCGCCTCCAGAGAACCCTCGCGACGACGGGGGTGCCCTCGGGCGCGACCTTTCTCCTCGTCGCGATCGGCGCGGTGATGTTCGCGCTCGGCGCCGTCGGGCTCGCGCGCGCGCCGGCGTTGCGAGCCACGGATGCCCTCGTGGCGCTCGGCGGGGTCGCCGTCGCGGCCCTGGCGCTCGCGCTGTTCTGACGAGACGAGACGCCGGGCACGGGCTCGGGCACGGGGAGGTCGGGGTGTACGCGGCCCCGGCGCTGTGGCAGATGCACCCCATGCTCAGGGTCCCGATGGACGAGCGGAAGGTCGCGCACTGCCGCGAGCTGGCCGCCGCGGTCGCCGACGACGTTCAGACGTACATCGACGGGCACACGTCCGTCGGCGCCGAACGCACGATCCTCCGCTCGTACGGCGTCGACGGCGTCGACGATCAGGGCGCGCCGCTCGTGAACCTCGCCGTCGACCGCTACGCGAAGGCGGGCCTCCTCGGCCGGGGAATCTCGTACTGGCTCGGGCGCCAGCTCCACGACGGCGCGCGCGACGCGCAGGACGCGGCCGAGCGCCTCGCCTACGCGCCGGAGATGGATGTCGGCGAGGGCGGCCCGTCCGTCGAGACCGTCCGCGGCGTCCTCGCCCCCCACGCGAAGGCCGCCATCGCGCGGATCGACAGAGCGCGTGACGAGCGCGAGGCGAACAAGGCGAAGATCGTCCCGGGACCCACGCCGCTCAAGTACGTCATCGTCGCGACGGGGAACATCTACGACGACGCCCTCCAGGCGAAAGCGGCGGCCTACGCCGGCGCGGACATCGTCGCCGTCATCCGCGCGACGGCCCAGTCGCTGCTCGACTACGTCCCCCACGGCGCGACGACGGAGGGCTACGGAGGCACGTACGCGACGCAGGAGAACTTCAAGATCATCCGTCGCGCGACGGACGAGGCCTCGTTCGAGTACGGCCGCTACATCCACCAGACGAACTACTCGTCGGGGCTCTGCATGGCGGAGATCGCGTGGATGGCCGCGGTCGAGCGGCTCGACATGCTCCTCAACGACGCGATGTACGGGATCCTCTTCCGTGACATCAACCCGTGCCGGAACTTCGTCGACCAGTACGTCGCGCGCCGGATCATCGCGCGCTCGGGGATCATCATCAACACGGGCGAGGACAACTACCTCACGACCGCCGACGCGGTGGAGAAGGCGCACACCGTCCTCGCGAGCCAGTTCGTCAACGAGGCCTTCGCGCTCCGGGCGGGCGTGAAGGAGGAGCAGATGGGGCTCGGGCACGCGTTCGAGATCAACCCCTCGATCCAGGACAGCTTCCTCCTCGAGCTCGCGCAGGCGCAGCTCGTCCGGCAGGTGTTCCCGCGTCATCCCGTGAAGTGGATGCCGCCGACCAAGCACAAGACGGGCGACATCTTCCAGAGCCACGTCCACGACGCGATGTTCAACCTCGTCGGCGTGATGACGAACCAGCCCATCGAGCTGCTCGGCATGTTCAGCGAGGCGGTGCACAACCCGATGCTGATGGACCGTTACCTCTCGCTGAAGGCGACGAAGTACGTCTTCAACACGTGCAAGTCCCTCGGCGACGAGCTCGAGATCAAGCCCGACGGCATCATGGGGCGCCGCGCGGTGCAGGTCCTCGACGAGGCGGTAGAGCTCCTCGAGGAGGTCGAGCGCGACTCGATCTGGGAGGCCATCGCGAAGGGGGCCTTCGCCGACGTGAAGCGATCGCGCACGGGCGGCAAGGGCTACGCCGGGGTGATGGCCAGGGCGAAGGACTACGTGAACCCGATCCTCGACGTCCTGGAGGGAGAGGCCTGATGCACCCGACGACCCCCGCGAAGCCGCTCCGCGCCTACGGCGACCGCCAAGGCGACGGCATGGTCCAGCTCTCGTTCGTGCTGGAGCTCCCCCCCTCCGCGCGCGCGGGAGGCGGCGAAGCGCTTCGCCGAGCTCCACGGGCTGTCCGAGCCGCTCGTCGCGACGATGGAGCCGTGCGCCGAGGGCTACAGCTACTTCGTCGTCTACGGCCACTCGCGTCATGCGGTCGACGCGTCGGCGATCGACGTGCCCGAGATCCGGACGGAGGCGCTGACCCGCGAGGAGATCGAGCACCGCGTCACGACGCGCCTCGGGCGGAAGATCGTCGTCGTCGGCGCGTGCACGGGCTCGGACGCCCACACCGTGGGGATCGACGCGATCCTCAACTACAAGGGCTACGCGGGGGACAAGGGGCTCGAGAGCTACAAGGGCTTCGAGGCGTACAACCTCGGGGCGCAGGTCGAGAACGAGCAGCTCGCGGAGCGTGCGCTCGCCCTGAAGGCCGACGCCATCCTCATCAGCCAGATCATCACGCAGCGGAACTGCCACAAGGAGAACGCGGCGGCGTTCGTGGAGCTCGCGAAGAAGCAGGGGTTCCGCGACGGCATGGTGATGCTCCTCGGCGGTCCGCGCATCGACCACAAGCTCGCCCTCGAGCTCGGGTTCGACGCGGGCTTCGGGCCGGGCACGAAGCCGAGCGACGTCGCCTCGTTCCTCGTCGAGATGATGTGCGGGGACCGCGCGAAGGCCGTGATGCCCTGATCAGGCCGCGCGTTCGCGCTCGTGGGTCGGCCGCGCCAGGCGCTCGGCGGGGACGAGACGGTCGGGCTGCGACTCGGGAGCGCCCGGGCAGCCGCCGCACGAGGTCTCGAGGTGGTCCTCGATCATGTCCTCGATCATCCCGTGGCAGGCGCCGCAGTCCCCTCCGGCGCGGCACGCACTCGTCACGGCTTCGCGTGAGTGGGCGCCGTCCGCGATGACGTCTTCGACCACCGACTGCGGGACTGCGAGGCACACGCAAACGAACATCGCGTGTCTCAGCATAATGAAAGTCGTTTTCAACGCAACCCCCGAGGTCTCGACGCGTTTGCGTCGAGGGCGAATTTCCTCCTGAGCTCGAGGGCTTGAAGGATCTTCTCTCGAAATGAAATCAGGGCGCGATCCGGGGCTTCCCGGGCCGCGCCCTGCGGGGGTCGAGCGTGTGCGTCAGCCGTGGATCTGCGATGCGAGGTAGTTCCCCTCGCCGACCTGCTTCAAGAGCTCCAGCTGCGCCTCGAGCCAGTCGATGTGCTCTTCCTCGCTGACGAGGATGTCCTTCAGGAGCTGCTCGCTCCCGTGGTCCCCGGCCTGGCGGCACGTCTCGATGGACCGGTTCAAGAGCGGCACGGCGACGGCCTCGACGGCGAGATCGTTCTTCAGCATCTCGACCACGCTCTGGCCGATGTTCAGCTTCCCGAGCCGCTGCAGGTTCGGGAGCCCCTCGAGGTAGAGGACGCGCTCGATCAGGCGATCGGCGTGCTTCATCTCGTCGATCGACTCGTGCCGGATGTGCTCGTAGAGCTTCTTGTACCCCCAGTTCTGGCACATCTTCGCGTGCAAGAAGTACTGGTTCACGGCGGTGAGCTCCCCGGTGAGGATCTCGTTGAGCAGGTCGATGACCTTGGCGTCGCCCTTCATGCCTCTGAATCCAGCACCCTGACCGCTCCCCTGCAAGGACGATGGGTGAAACCGGTTTTCGACATCACGTTTAGATCGACGATGGCCTCGCCCGCCGCAGCGCGCGGCTCAGCGATTCGTCGCGAAGTCGAGCGCGAGCCACACGTCGACGCCGCGTCGACCGATGCGATGCGCCCCCGAGGCGAAGGGTCACGCACTTGCAGCGGTCGCGCAGCTCGACGCTGCCGCGCGCCGCGACGAGCTCGCCCTCGCCGAGGTCGAGGTCGGCGCCGCCCGAGGTCGACACCTGCGCCGTCCAGGGGACCACGAGCGCGGCGCCGCCGGTCGTCCCCTCCCGCTGGAGAAAGCCCGCGCTCGGCTCGAGCGGGGCGTCGGTGAGCGCGCGGGCGAGGATCGGATCGCCTCCCGCGCGCGCGGCCACGTTCGCGAGGACGCGCAGCCCGTCGAGCGCTCCGGCGCGCAGGCGCGC
>JALHPN010000383.1 GCA_022842465.1 Polyangiaceae bacterium
GCTGACGCTCCCGGCGATCCGCCGGGAGCTGCTGCTCCATCTCGCTGCGCCTTGTCCGCGATGCGGCCTGAAGGTGAGGACGCTCGCACCACCATGAGAAGTGACTAAGTAGTGCTAGTCGGCGCGCGTCGCGAGCGCCTTCTGGAGGAGCACGGGGAGGCTTCGCTCGTCGGGGCGGACGACTTTCGCCGCCGCGCCGTCGGGGCGTACGAAGTCGTAGCGCCGGAGAGCGTCATGGCCGAAGGCCGGGAGCCCGATCGGCACATCGCTCGGAGCTCGCGACGAGCCTCGTGGCGTCGCCGCCGGCACCCGAGCGCACGATGCGACGCTGGGAAAGAGGCGTGCTCGCCGTCGCCTACGTCGCCTTCCTCGCGTGGACGGCGCTGCGCTGAGCCGAGGCCTCGAGCGCGCGCTCGATCTCGTCCTCGAGCCCGTCCGGCGCGCGCTCCTCGCATGCCGCGTCCGCGACGCGGCGGACGACCGAGTCGGCGATCTCGCTCGCCGCGACACGCAGCTTCAGCGGGTCGATCGCGCCGAGTGCGACCGCGGCGGCGACGCGGACCTCGCGTGACGAGCCGGCGTCCGCGAGCACGCGCGCGAGCTCGCCCGCATCCGGGACGACGGCGCGGTAGCTGCCCCGACCACCGACCGCGCCGTCGCGAAGCGCGTCGAGCCAAACTGCCAGCTCTACAAGGAGAACAAGAGCGATCGCGCCGCGGACCACGACGCCTTCGAGCGCGCGAAGCAGGGCTTCCTCCGCGAGGGCATCTCCACCTCCCGCATCTACATCCGTGACGTCGGAGCGTCCGCGCCCACGATCCAGATCGGGGTGCCGCCTGCGCGTGAGGGGACGCGGCTTTCCGCCGGACGACGGGATGAGACCACATCTCGACCGAGGTGGCCCGACGCGTGCACCGGCTCGACGACGCGGTGAGGCGACGTCGTCTCCACTGGACCGCGAAGAAGGAAGTGGCCCGATGACCCTCTCACGTTCGCTCGCCCTCGGGACGGTGGCAAACGCGAGGGTGGTGAAGGGGTGCGGGCGCATGATGATGAGCACGGAAGCAGGACGCCGTGCCGCGAAACGCGCCGCACGCTGGCGCGGGATCACCGCACCTTTCCAAGGGGATCATGCGGAGACCACGGCGTGGGCCTGCGCGAATCGAGATCCCGCATCGCGCGGTGGTGGGGGTGGCGCTCGCGCATCATGACGCGCACGGAGCTGATCGACGAGTTGCTCCGGCTCGATCCGCCCGGCGCACCCGTCACATCTCGAGATGGCGAAGGACACCGCGCCGGCGAACCCCGACATCGTCATGCAGCATACGCCCTACGCGTTTGCGCTTCTTACGCGCTCCACGTGATCGCCTCGGGGCAGAACGCGCTCGAAGGCCCGGGGATCTCCGCCGGCTCGTGGCGCGCTTCACGGCGACACGGTGTCGACGTTGCTCGGCGCGATGCTATTCCGTGCGCTCCGCGTGCCGGTGCACCACGTCGAGGCGGGGCTCCGGAGCTTCGTGCTCCGGGAGCCGCTCCCGGAGGAGATCTGCCGCGTGGCGGTGTCGCGGCTCGCGTCCGTCGCGTACTGCCCGAACGAGTGGGCCGCGGGGCACCTCGGGCGGGCGGGGCTCCGGAAGGTCGTCACGGTCGGCAACACGCTCTACGACGCGCTCGAGCTCGCGCTCGCGGCGAAAGAGGAAGACCCGCCGATTCTCGCGCGCGAGCTCGCGGGCGCGTTCTTCGTGCTGGTGGTGCATCGCCAGGAGAACCTCGTCCCCGGCGCGGGGGGAGGTTCTTGCGCGCCGTCGTCGCGAACGTGAAGGCGGGCCTCGCAGAGGGCGACGACGGAGTACGGTGCTGCTTCGTCATGCATGCGCTGACGAAGGCCGCTCTCGAGCGTGAAGGCCTCTACGACGATCTCGCGAAGGATGCGCGCTTCGTGCTCCTCCCGCGGCAGCAGTACGTCGCGTTCACGAGGATCCTCGCGCGTGCGATCTGCCTCGTGACGGACGGCGGCTCGAACCAGGAAGAGTCGTTCAATCTCGGTCTGCCGTTGCTCCTGATGCGTCGCGTGACGGAGCGCATCGAGGGTCTCGGCGAGAACGTCCTCCTCGCGCCCGATCCGCTCCGCCAGATCGAACAGAAGGCGCTGCGAACTGCGCCGTTGACGTGCAGCGGGCGATGACGCCAGCGCCTCGCGAACGGCAACGTCTGGGAGTGCCAGCGCTGGCCGTGAGCCTTCGCGCGCCCGCATAGGGCGAGCGGGCGACTTCGCGGCCGCGGCGCTGGCGCCTTGCCTGCAGGGCGTCGCGAAAGTGGGTTTCCTGCGATCCGGCGCCGCTCGGCGACGGGGCTCGCAGCAGACGGATCCATCACGCTCGTCGCATCCCCATCGCGAGGCACAAGAAGACCGTGGTGTTCGTCGGCCTCGCCGCGAGCGCCGTCTTCACGTTCCTCGCGCTCCGGCGGCTCGACTTCGCGGCCCTCCGTTTCGCGCTCTCGAACACCAATCTCCTCCCGTGGGTGCCGTTCGGCATCCTCTCGTACACCGCCGGGCACATCGTGCGCGGCCAGCGGTGGCCCACGATCGAGACTCGCGAGTCGGGGCTCGCGAGTCGGGATTCTCGGGGGGAACAGGACAGGGAGTCGCGGTCGCGCTCGCGCTCGCGCTCGCCGACGAGGATCCGAGCTCGCGCGGAGGCCGGATGACGCGTTCCTCGTCGCCAAAGGACGCCCTCGCGCGGGGTCACCGCATCGCACAGAAACTCCCGCGCGGTTACGGCGCCACCAGCGACCAGCTCCGGCGCGCGCTCGGCTCGCGAGCGCCTACACTCAGATCTGCCTCGGGCTCGGTCACGGGCTCGGGCTGGGCTGGGCTCGGGCTCGGGCTCGGGCTCCGATCACACGATCGACTTTCGCCCGTAGTGGGATCTGCACGCCCGCCTACCAGGTGCACCGACGCGGAGCGCAGGATCACGGAAGGCAGGAGGCCTTCACGCCCTTCAGTTCGGCCGGCGTCTTCACACAGAGCGTGACCGTGAAGGGACGTTCGACGGACCCGGATGGGAAGGTGAAGTCCAGGGTGCCGGTCAGCTCCGTGGCGCTGACGGCCGTGATGGTGACGGTGCCGGCGGTCGCATCCTCTTCCGAGACCATGTCACACGTCGCGTCGAGCTTGCGGAACGAGGCGGTGCACCTTCCGGCTGCGATCTTGCCGGTCGTCAACGTGTAGCTGCCAACCGTCACGGCTTCGCCCCTCACGCCGAACTGAATGCCCAGCTGTTCGGCCTCCTGCGTCGTCTGCGGCGAAGGACAGAATGCGACGTTCGACTTCGACGAGAAGACGAGGTTGACGATCGTGATCGGGTCGGGATTCGGATTGCTGGACGTGTTCGCGGGAAGCGTGAACGCAAGCGCCGTGGACGAGAGCGGAGCAAAGCTCTTCGCAGCGCCCGCGTCATCGTCGTTCCTGGAGTCGGCCGCGTCGCTCCCGGAAGCCGCGTCGCTCTCGCCCGTGGTTCCACCGCCTCCGTCGTTCGAGGAAGCCGAGCCCACCGGGCCCCCCTCGCTCGCGCTCGGGCATGCCACGAGGACCGGCGCCGTCAGAAGGAACACTCCGAGTCCGCCCACGAATGATCGAATCGACATTCCGTGACACCCAAGCATGAGCCGGGCCAGCACTGGCTCGTGGTGCGGTCCCACGGAGAATGCTCGAAATGCGTCCGAGCCGTTCACACGCTGAAGGGCCTCTCCGGTCTGTTCGGGATCTGTGGGCCGATGAGTTTCCGAAGCTCGCCCCTGCGACCGAACAGGAGCAGGAGAAGCGCTCCTGAGTGACGACCCGTCGTCCTCTCCTCCGGGTCAAGGCACGGTCTCGACGCCCTCCGACTGCAGCCACTCGAGCATCGACACGTCGTGATCGTCGAGGCGATTGCGAAGCGCGGGCCATACGCCGTGCCGCTGCGGCAGCACGCGTGCGCCGCTATCGATACGGGTATGCCAGTTCGCGATCTGCTGGCCGTTCTCGAACGCGTAGCCCGCATGGATCCCCGCAACATCAGCCGTCCGTCGCGCTCGACGAGCACAGGCCCGCCCAAGTCTCCAGGGCAGATCCGTGCTTGGGCGCTATCGGTGAAGAGATACGCGGGGCCAGCGTGAGCGCGTCACTCGGAGCCGCGACGACCTTCGCCTCTCCAACATGCAGCTCGGGGTAGAAGAAGGCGCCCGGGGGCGGCGTGTCACTGCAACCGAAGCCC
>JALHPN010000384.1 GCA_022842465.1 Polyangiaceae bacterium
CGGCGCGGCGGGGGCCGGCCCCGCCCGCGGCCGAGGGCTGGGAAGGTCGCGGCACCGGCAGCATCGGCGAGCTCGTGACGTCGCCGGGCGCGGAGAGACGGAGCGTGCCGTCGCGGCCGAGGCCGAGCGCGGCGCGCAGCGCCTCCCAGAAGTCGAGGACGTGCGCGAAGCGATCGTTCGGCTCGACCGCGAGCGCGCGGAGGAGCACCTGCTCGACGGCCTCCCCGACGTCGAGCCCGGCGGCGCGCGGCGTCGGGCGCCGTGACGGATCGAGCGACGCGAACGCGAGCTGCGTGAGGTCGTCCCCGCGGAGCGGCGCCGCGCCCGTCACGAGCTCGACGTAGACGAGCGCGAGCGCGAACACGTCCGTCCACGGTCCCGTCGCCCCCTTGGAGCGCTGGAACTGCTCCGGCGCGCCGTAGGCCGGCGTGAACGAGGAGACGTTGCCCGTCGTCTGCGCGAAGGCGCCCGCCGAGCGCTGCACGTCCTGGACGACCTTCGCGATCCCGAAGTCGAGGAGCTTCAGCGTGTGCTCGCCGCCGGGATCGCCGAGGACGAAGATGTTCGCCGGCTTCACGTCGCGGTGCGCGATGCCCTTCTTGTGCGCGAGCGCGAGCGCTTGCCCGATCGGCGCGAGGAAGTGGAACGCGGCCTCCGGCGAGCGCGGCCGGAGGCCGCCGCGCGCGCGCTCCTCCTCGAGCACCTCCTCGAGGGAGCGGCCGTCGAGCCACTCGAGCACCATGTAGGGCACGCGCCCTTCGGGGCGCTCGAGCATGCCGACGTCGCGCGCCTGGCAGATCGCCGACGAGCGCTCGGAGAGCTCCGCGAGGAGCGCCCCTTCGCGGAGGAACGCCTGGAGCAGCTCGTCCTGTCGCTCCGGGGCGAGCGTGCCCAGGCCGCGGAAGACCTTGAGCGCGACGGGACGATCCCAGACGCGGTGCCGCGCGCGATAGACGACGGCGAACCCACCTTCGCCGACGACGCGCTCGACGTCGTACTTCTCGGCCACGACGGTGCCGACGAGAGAGAGGGGGTCGGGGATCATCATCGGTCTCGACGTCGAAGCAGGTCAGCGCAGAGAGGTACGCGCCGTCCGAGGGGCCGGTTTCATTTCGCCGTCGCGATCGGCTTCGCGCAGCGGAAACCGTAGCCGTGGGAGCGCGCCTCGGGTGCGGCCTTGAAGCGGAACGCGGGCTTCACCCACGTCTTGTCCGCGCCGTTCCACGAACCGCCACGCAGGACGCGCTCGGTCCCCTTCGCGGGCCCCGTCGGATCGACGACGGGATCCTTCGTCCGCGGGTAGCCCTTCGCGTACCAGTCGCCGACCCACTCCCAGACGTTGCCGACGATGTCGTAGATGCCGAAGCGCGATTTTCCGGCGGGGAAGCTCCCGACGGGCGCGGTCGTCGGCCATCCGTCGGCGTCATCGTACATCGCGCCTTCGCTGTCGTCCTTCGCGTGCTCGGCGAACCACGCCGTGCACTCGGGGCCGCACGCGTTGAGGAGCTTGCCGGTGGGGTGGTCGTCGCCCCACGGGTAGAGGCGTTGCTCGGGGCCGCGCGCCGCGAGCTCCCACTCGGCCTCCGTCGGGAGGCGGCCTCCACGGACCTCGCGGCAGAACGTCTGGGCCTGCTCCCAGTCGACGCAGTTCATCGGATGCTTCGCGCGCACGACGGGATCGTTCTCGTTGCAGAGGGGGTCGTACGCTCTCTTCTGCGCGTCGGAGATCCCGTTCCACAGGTTCGCCTTGCCCGCGCGGAGGCAGCCGCCCATGTCGCTGCAGTACTTGTAGGCCTCGACGGTGACCTCGTAGATGTCGAGGCAGTAGGCGCCGAGCCGCACCTTGTGGACCGGCTTCCACTCCGGGGGCGCGCTCGCCTCGTCGGAGCCGAGGAAGAAGTCGCCGCCTTTGATGTAGGCCATCCCGCGCGGGCACTGGCCGGCGGAGACGTCGGGGAGCGCGTCGAGCGGCGACGTCGCGATCACGGAGGCATCGGCGCCGGCGTCGCTCGGAGCGGCGACGGGGGCGCTCGCGGAGGCGGACGCCGTCGGCCGCGCGGGATCGCTCGGCTTCGCGCGAAAGGCGTAGGCGCCCCCGCCGAGCGCGGCGACGGCGAGGATTCCCACGACCGCGAAGATCGGAGCGCGCGACGTCGACGGCGCCGGCGCGGGGCTCTGCTCGCTGACGATCGCCCGTGCCGAGCCGGGCGCGTCGCCGGTTCGCGCGAGGTCTTCGGGGAGGAGCGTCGCCTCCGTCCCGGTCGTGGCGCGCGGCGCGGAGACCGGCGTCCGCGCGAAGTCACGCGACGACGAGCGCCCGCTCTCGCCGAGGACGCGCTCGCGGAGCACGGACCAGAGCTCTCCCGCGGTCTGGAAGCGCTCGTCCGGCTTCACGGCGACCGCCTTCGTGAGGACGGCCTCGACGTCGTCGCTCGTGGGCACGCCGAGCGTGCGCGGCGTCGGCCTCGTGCTCGGGTTGCCCGCGGCGAAGGCGAGCTGGACGAGATCGTCGCCCTGCATCGGCTCGCGTCCCGACACGACCTCCGCGAAGACCAGCGCGAGCGCGAACACGTCCGTCCACGGTCCGGTCGCGCCGTGACGGCGATCGAACTGCTCCGGCGCGCCGTAGAGCGGCGTGAACGACGTGATGTGGCCGGCGGTCTTGCCGAAGCCCATCTTCTGCGCGTCCTGGACGACCTTCGCGATGCCGAAGTCGAGGAGCTTCACGCCGCTCACGGCGCCGGTCTCGTCCTGGAGGACGAACACGTTCGCCGGCTTCACGTCGCGATGGGCGATGCCCTTCTTGTGGGCGAGCGCGAGCGCCTCGGCGATCGGGTCGAGGAGATGGACCGCGTCGACGAGGCTGCGGAGCGGCGCGCCCGCCTTCCGCTCGGCCTCGAGGAGGTCTTCGAGCGACCGTCCCTCGAGCCACTCGAGCACCATGTACGGGATCGAGAGCCCGCGCGGCGACGTGAGCATGCCGACGTCACGCGCCTGGCAGATCGCCGACGAGCGCTCGGAGAGCTCCGCGAGGAGCGCGCCCTCCTGGATGAAATCGTCGAGGAGCGCTTGCCGCTGATCCGCCGAGACGTCCGCGAGGGCGTTGAAGACCTTCACCGCGACGGGGCGCTTCCAGAGGATGTGGGTCGCGCGGTACACGACCGCGAAGCCGCCCTGGCCGACGACCGACTCGATCGCGTACTTCTCGGCGATCGTGGTGCCGACGATGCCGAGCGGGTCGCGCGCGTCGCTCATCGCGCGCTAGCGTACGGGATCCTTCTCTCGGATGGCGCATCTCTTCGTTTACGGGACCCTCAAGCGTGGCGGGGCGAATCACCGCGTGCTGGCGGAGCTGGGCGCGCGCTTCGCCTGTGAGGCGACGACCGTCGAGCGCCGGACGCTCGTAGACCTGGGGCCGTATCCCGCGCTCCTCACGCGCGACGCGGCGCGGGACGAGACGGCGACCGAGGTGCACGGGGAGATCTTCGAGGTCGACGACGCGGCCATGGCGGTCGTCGACGCGTTCGAGGGGGTGCCCGAGCTGTATCGTCGCGAGGGGGTGGGCCTCCGCGCCGCAGATGGGACCGCGCGCAGCGCGTTCACCTACGCGCTCGCGAGGCGGCCTCCGCGACACGCACGGGTGCTCGCCGACGGACGCTACGCGGGCGGCGGCGACCGGCTCGACGAGGGCGTGACGGAGGAGCAGCTCGAGGGGTAGCCGTCCGCTCAGCCGGGAGGGAGCGGGGGGATCGCAGGGGCGGGGGCGGCAGGGGCGGCGGGCCGTGGCTCGCTGGCGGGGGCTTCGGGCTTGGGTTCGGGCTTGGGTTCGGGTGCGGGTGCGGCGAAGATGGCGTCGGGGGGCGGGGGCTCCGCCTCGGCGGTGGCAGGGGCGACGCCAGGGCGCGGGATGAAGGTCGGGAGGGGCTCGTCCACAGCGGTGGGTGTGGGGGAAGCGGCGTTCGCGTTCGACGGGGGCACGGGCGGGACCGGATCGACGACGCGGGCGGAGACGTTCGCGACGGGCTTCGCGCCTGGCTTCCCCGCAGGCGTGGGCAGGGGCGCGGTCACGACGCGGGCGGCGGCTCTTCGCGAAGGGCTTCGTGAAGCGTGGGGCGACGTCGGCGGGGGGGTGGTCCCCTCCGTCACGCCGTCGGGCTCGTCGGTCGGCGCGGGCGGGGCGGGCGTGGCCTCGCCGACGGACTTCGCGGGCTCGCGCGCGGCGACGGGCTGCGCGGCCGCAGGCGC
>JALHPN010000385.1 GCA_022842465.1 Polyangiaceae bacterium
CTTCTGCGCCGCGCGCCGCGCGCGGGCGCTCGCGGCGCCCTCGATGCAGAGGCCCGCGATCGCGCCGTAGGCGGCCGTCCACGCGTCGCGGACCCGCGGGGTCCACGCCTCGGCACCTACCTCCTCGAGGGTGAGGAGGAGGCACTCGCCGACCCAGCCGTACTGCTCGTCGCGGACGCCGTAGTCGAGGTGCCGCGCGCCGAGGCCGCGGAGGGTCTCGGCGAGCCACTCGGGATCCTCGAGGTGCTCGATGACGGCCGCGAGCGCCTTCGTGAGCATCTCCTCCTGCCTGCGCGACGCCTGCCCGCCGAACATCGGACGGACCTCTGGGTAGCGCTCGAAGAAGATCTCGTAGAAGCGCGCGGTGACGCGCGGGGCGCGCGAAGCGACCAGGGCGAAGCTCTCACGGAGTGCGGGGACATCGAGGCTCATCGTCGGGCTCCTTCGGGGGACGAGGAACGTCACGAGCAGCCCGCATGCCGGAGCGAAGTCGTGGAAATCATGGGCCGGACGCGTGCGGAGCGCCGTGCCCGCACGTGGACGGGTCGTGCGCGCACGGTCGGTCAGCGCGCGGTGACGACGAACGCGGTCCCCGACGCCGCGGGAGCGAACCCGAACGGGAGGCCGTGGGCGATGTCGCGGGCGAGGGGAGCGGCGACGACGGAGCCGCGGGGCGCTGCGCTGGCGAGCGCGACCGCGCCTTCGGGCGTTCGGGCGAAGTCGACCCCCGCGCGCGAGCCACCCGCATCGGTGACCGACGAGAAGGCGAACGCCAAGGCGCGCGAGAGGGCGTCGAACGAGCGCGTCGTGGCCTCCGCGTGACCTCCGCCGTTCACCGCCGCGAACCAGCGGGCAGGCAGCACCTTCGCGTCGGCGGCCTCGGAGCCGGCCGTCATCGTGAAGCTCAGGAGCGGCGAGAGGACGTCGCCGCCCGTGAAAGGCACGTGGTCCCCGCCCGGTAGCTTCATCCAGCGGGCGCCCGGGATCGCGTCGGCGACCCACTTGCCGCCCGCGACGGGGATGACCCGATCTTCCTCGCGATGCATCACCAGCGTCGGGACGGACACGAGCGGCAGCGCACGGCGAAGGTCGACCGCCGCGCTCGCCTTCATCATCGCCACCGCGTCGCCCGGGCTTGCGGCGATGCGCATGTACGAGGAGAGCCAGCCCTTGAACGCCTCGTCGGTCGCCATCGAGGGCGCCTCGAGCTCCGCGAAGAAGGCGTCCCCCCACCGCGTCGTCATCAGGCCGTAGATCTCCTCGAGGAAGGAGGGCTCGAGCCCGGCGGTGTAGTCGGACGTGTTCGTCATCCGCGCGCTCGCGCCCCAGAGCGTCGCCGAGCGCACCCGATCCGGATGGAGCGCGGAGAAGAAGGCCGCCAGCGCCGCGCCCTCCGAGACGCCGAGCAGCGCCGCGCGCTCGCTCTTCGCCGCGTCGAGCACCGTCCGGAGGTCGTCGAGACGATCGTCGAAGGAAGCGCCCTCCACGACGCGGTCGGAGAGGCCCGTCCCGCGTTTGTCGAAGAGGATCACGCGGTGCTCGCGCGCGAGCGACCGGAGGAAGCCGGCGAGCGTGGGATGTCCGTAGGAGAGCTCGAGGTGCGTGATCCAGCCGAGGACGACGAGGAGGTCCGGGCCCTCGCCGAAGACCTGGTACGCGAGGCTCACGTCGCCGTTCCGGGCGTAGAGCGTCCGCGGAGGCGCGCCCTCGACGTCCCGCGCCGAGGCCGGCGGAGGCGCCGGGAACGGCCTCCGCGCGCTCGTCGGCGTCACGGGTGAAGCGGGCAGGACAGGCCTCTCGGCCTCCCCGCTCACCACGGTCGGCTGCCCCGTCGCGAGGCCCTGCCGCATCGCGCTAGCGAGGAAGGCGTACGCGCTCCGCCAGGCCGAGGCGAGCTGCTCGCTCCAGCAGGCCGCGTCCACGTCGCTCACGGCGCCGAGGAGGGCGACACCGAGCGTGTCGAAGTTCGCCGCCGTCACGCCGTAGGCCGCGTGGCGCCGTCCGAGGTCCTGCAAGACGGGGACGAGCTTCTCGGGGGCACGAAGCCCCTCGATGGAGAGCTTCAGCGCGTGGGCGAGCTTCTCCTTCTGCGCCGCCATGTTCTCGGGGAAGAGCGGCCGCGCCGCCGGGTCGAGCGTGAAGAGGCGCTCGTACACGTTCGAGACGAGCTCGTCGACGCGCGGCATCATCCGCGCGAACGAGATCCCGACCATCAACGTCTCGTCGTCGAGCTTCAGGCTCTCCACCGCGCTGGCGCGCGGGAGAAACACCTGGTTCAGCTGCTCGAAGGCGGCCCGGAGCGGCCCGGCGGACGCGTAACGCGCGCTCGGCTCACGGCGCAGGCACGTGTCCACGATCGCGGCGAACGACTCCGGGAGATCGGGCCGGCGCCCGCGGATCGGCGGCACGTTCGTGTCGACGACCGCGCGCGCGAGGGCCTCGCCCGCGAGCGGCGCGAAGGGCAGAGACCCCGTGAGGAGCTCGTAGAGGACGAGCCCCACGGCGTAGACGTCGGACCGAGGCGACGCGACCTCTCCGACCCAGAGCTCCGGGGCGAGGTACGCCGGCGTGCCGATCAGCGCGCCGGGACGAGTGAGCCCTGCATGCATCGTGGTCGAGAGGCCTTCGGCGCCCTCGGCGGCGTCGGGCGAGAGGACGGCGCCTCCCGACGCCCCGCTCGCGACCGCCACGATCGGGGGCGGACCGGAGCCTCTCGCCGAGCCTGGGCCCGATGGCGCGCTCGTCGGGCTCGGGTCGTCGAGCTTCGCGATGCCGAAGTCGAGGAGCTTGATCTCCCCCGTGTCGGACAGCATCACGTTGCCCGGCTTGATGTCGCGATGGACGATGCCCGCCTTGTGCGCGGCCTCGAGCCCGCGCGCGAGGAGCGTCGCCGTCCGGAGGGCCGAGGCCCAGCTCATCGGACGTGGGACGCGGTCGAGGCTCTTGCCGGAGACGAACTCGTACGCGAGGTAGGGGCGTCCGTCGACTTCGCCGATGCGGAAGACGCCGACGACGTTGGGGTGCGCGAGCTTCGCGATCGACCGCGCCTCGAGCAAGAAGCGCTGGCGCGCCTCGGGGCTCGGCTGCGCCGCGGCGATGAACTTCAGCGCGACGAGCCGATCGAGCATCGTGTCGCGCCCGAGATAGACGCGCCCCATCCCGCCGAGGCCGAGCGGCCTCTCCACCTCGAAGGAGTCGAACGCCTTCGGCGGCTCCCACCAGGGCGTCGTGCGGACCGCGTCCTTCATCCCTCCGCCAATCTACCACGTGGTCCTTTTTTGGCGTCCATCGCCGCGGCGCGCGGACGTACAATGCCGACGTGCTCCCGCGCGTACGCATCGCCGTGTTCGTGGTGGTCACCGTGGTGTCCGCCGTCGCGACCGGCACGTTCGCCGTCGCGCAGACGAAGAGGCCGCCGACGAAGCCGAAGCCGACGCCGTCGGCGAAGGCGGACGCAGGCGTCGCGACGTCGCCGGACGAGAGCGGGGCGAACGGGGCCGCCGCCACGGCACCGAGCGGAGCGCCGGAGGCCGGCTCCGGAGCGCGCGGCGTCGTCGAGCCGCCGGCCGTCTCCGACGTGATGGACGGCGGTCTCCGCGCGTCGCCGCTCAACCCGGCGCCGCAGGAGCTACCCGGCAACGCGAACGTCGATGCGGGCACGCCCCTCGACTACGACCGCCTCCTCGCCGACATCGCCGCGCTCCGGGCGCGGGTCGCGGCGCTGAGCGACAACCTCTACCAGTCCCGGATCGCCGTCGCGCTGCAGACGGACGGCGATCACGGCAAGATCGTCCGACTCGCCGTGAGCCTCGACGACGGCGTGGTGTGGACCGCGCCGACCGCGGTCTTCAGCTCGTCCGACATGGCGACGGTCTACGACCATTCCGTCGCGCCGGGGCGTCACGCGGTGACGGTGGACGTCGATCGCAAGGACGACCGCGAGGAGTCGTTCCGCACCTCGCAGCGTTCGCGCTTCATGGTGGACGTGCCGCGCGATCACCGCGTCGAGGTCCAGGTGAAGATCCTGGACGACTCATCCATGGGCGGCGACTTTCCGTCGGATCGGAGCGGCAAGTACGACCTCCGCTTCCGCGTGAAGGCGGTCGCCAAGCCGGTCGGGAAGTGAGGCGCATGCGCGCGCGCGGGCTCCTCGTCGCGACCCTGCTCGTCGCGCCGGCCGTCCTCGCGCAGGCGCAGCCGCAGCCGCCGCCCGTGGCGGAGCCGAGCGC
>JALHPN010000386.1 GCA_022842465.1 Polyangiaceae bacterium
GCGGCGGTGGGGCGGGCGCCTGCGGCTCCTCCGGGCGAGACGCCTGCGTCGGGGCGCCCGGATCGGCCCTCGCGCCGCCGATCTGCGCGAGCCAGAGCGCCGAAGCTCCGAGGAGCACCGTCGCCGTCCCGGCGAAGGCCGTGACGAGCACGAGCGTCCTCGTCTTTCGCTCCGCCTCCGCGTGCCGCTTCTCGACGGCCTCACCGATGCGGTCCGCGGTGCTCGGGCCCGCCGGCGCGAGCGCCATCCGCACCGTCCCGCTCCGCGGGGCGCCGGCGGGAGCCGCACGGCGCGCGCTCGCGAGCGCGCTCGCCATCGTCGCCATCGACGGGAAGCGCGCGCTCGGATCCTTCTCGAGCGCGCGGAGGATCACGTCCTCGAGCGCGCCGAGCTGCACGCCGGACGACACGCGCGCGCTCGGCTTCGCCGGCTGCTGGAACATGTGCTTCGTGAGGACGCCCATGTACGTGTCCGCCTCGAAGGGGAGCACGCCGGTCACGACCTCGTAGAGGAGGACGCCGAGCGAGTACACGTCGGCCCGCGCATCGACGCTCTGGCCGCTCGCCTGCTCCGGCGACATGTAATAGGGCGTCCCGAAGACGACGCCCGGCCGGGTGAGACGGCTCGCGCCGACGACGCGCGCGGCGCCGAAGTCCACGATCCGGATCTCGTCCTCCGCGGCGCGGCCCAGCGACTTCCCGACGAGAAAGACGTTCTCGGGCTTGAGATCGCGGTGGACGACCCCCGCCGCGTGCGACGCCTCGAGCGCGTCGGCGATCTTGCACGCGACCTTGATCGCGTCGTCGGGCGAGGCCGGGCCTCGGGCGCGAATGCGCGTCGCGAGCGTCTCGCCGACGAGGAGCTCCATCACGTAGTACGGCGCCCCTCCCTCGAGCTCGCCGAAGTCGGTGATCGCGACGACGCCGGGGTGCTTCACCGCTGCCGTCGCCTTCGCCTCGCGTACGAAGCGGTGCGCGAGCTCCGTGTCGTCCGCGAGATCGTGCCGGAGGACCTTCATCGCGAAGAGCCGGTCGAGCGTCGCGTGGCGGACGCGGTAGACCGTGCCCATCCCGCCCTCGCCGAGCGGCTCGAGCACGTCGTAGCGCCCGTCGACGCGCTTGCCGGTGAGCGGGTCGGCGCTCCGATCCCAGGTGCACGGCGCGAGCGCGAGCCCGTCGAACGGGCAGAACGCCGCGTCGATGCCGAACCGGAGGCCACACTCGGGGCACCGCTTCGCCGCGACGGGGAGATCGCGGATCGTGTCGTTCGCGATCACGGGCCGGCCTCGGCCGCGGCGTCGCCCTCCCCCTCCACGCGTCCGCCGTCGGCCGGCGCCGGCGGCGCGTCCGGCGACGTGCAGACGCCCTCCACGCACGACAGGGCCCTCCGGCAGTCCTTGTCGCGCGTGCAGGGCGCGTTCACGATACCCTCGCTCTCGCCCCCGCCCGAACAGCCGCCCGGCTCTCGTCCGAGGCCGAGGACGGCCGTCACGAGCCCGAAGGCGGCCGACGCGAAGGACGCGAACGAGGCGGACGTGCGGAGCACCTCCGGATCATAGCCGCACGTCAGCCGGCTTGCGCAGTCGACGTACCGCAGTTGGCGCAGAACTTCGCGGAAGCGCCCGTTTCCTGGCCGCATCCCGTGCAGAACTTCTTCGCCTGCGCGAGCACACCGCCACACTCCGCGCAGAACTTCCCGCCCGGCTGCCGGGTCCCGCACTTGGCGCAGGTGACGATCGAGCCGCCCGGCGTGAAGCTCGGTTGCGGCGCCTGCGCGGGCTGGGGCTGCTGGAACGAGCCGGCCATCTGGTTGGCCATGTTGACGCCCATCGCCATCTGGATGCCGGCGCCGGCGACGCCGCCCTCGACGCCGTGCGTCGCCATCCCCTGCCCTGCGCCGATCATCGCGGAGCCCGCGGCGTAGTTCTGGAAGTTGCCGGCGAGGTTCTGCACGTAGCGCTCGTCCTGCTTGTACTTCTGATCGAGCTCGAACTGCTTCGCCTTGGCCTGCGCCTCGGCGACCTTCACCCCGCGGTTCGCCTTCGCGATCTCCGCGTTCGCCGCGACGAGACGCTGGCGGTCGTCCTCGGAGAAGTTCAGGTTGAACTGCCCCATCTGGAGGATGCGGATGCCGATGTCGTTCAGGTCGGGCGCGTTCGCGATGAACGCCGTCGACAGCTTCTGCGTGAGGCTGACCGCCTGGAGGACGCTCTTCTGCTCGATCTCGCACAGCTCGCCCAGCGTGGTCTTCACGCCGTTCATGAAGAGACCCTTCACCCAGTTCAGGATCTCGTCGTTGTCCCCCTGCGCGGCCTGGCCCGTGTAGCCGACGATGAAGCGGACCGGATCCGTCACGACGACGGAGAACTCGCCGAAGATGCGCGGGATGACCTGCTCGCCCGTGAGCGGGTCGATCATGTCGCCGATCGGGCCGCCGAACGGCACGCCGCGGAGGGGCGACGTCTTCACGAAGAAGATCTCGCTGATGAACACGTCGCCGCCCGTGAACTTGTTCACGAGGTTGTTCAAGAACGGGATGTTCTGGGTCGACATCGTGTGCCGCCCCGGAGGCAGCACGCCGACCACCTTGCCGTCCTTGAAGAACACCGCGCACTCGTCGGAGTCGACGGTGAGCTGGGACCAGAACGGGAAGTTCTGATCGGGGTGCTTGAAGACGATGAGGTGCTTGAGCTGATCCGGACGGGCGATCATCATCTCGCGCACGCCCTGCTTCACGAAGTCGAACACGCCCATCGCTTCTGCTCTCCTGGTTTGTGTGCCGGGCTCATGAGAACACCGGCAGAGCCGAAGGTAAATCCGCCCAGGCGGTTCCGGAAGGGGCGTATCATCCGAAGGCTTTGAGCCTCACGATCGACGTCTCGACCCTCCCGGCCCCGGCGCAGAAGATCCTCGATCCGGCCGGCCCCGCGCCGCTGAAGGCCATGGCGGCGAAGGGCGTCGTCCCCGGCTTGAAGCCGGCGGACGTCCTCGCAGTCGTCGTCGTCCTCTCCCTCGGGGAGGGCGCGCCCGCCGAGCAGGCGCAGAAGACGCTCGCCGCGCTCCCCGCCCCGCTCCTCAACGGCGCCCTCGGCGGCGACCTCCATCCCGCCGTCCTCGACGCGCTCGGTCCGATCTACGGCAAGGACCCGGCGCTCGCGGAGAAGATCCTCCACCACCCGGCGATCGCGATGTCGACCGTCGCGGCGATCGCCGCGGTCGGGCCCGATCTCGT
Organism: Polyangiaceae bacterium; assembly: GCA_022842465.1. Classification (GTDB taxonomy): domain Bacteria; phylum Myxococcota_A; class Polyangia; order Polyangiales; family Polyangiaceae; genus Labilithrix. The sequence continues at coordinate 3,232 of JALHPN010000386.1, forward strand.
CTGCGAGCTCATCGCGACGAACGAGGAGCGCCTGCTGGCGAACCCCGCGATCATCGAGAAGCTGTACATGAACCGGAACACCCGGATGTCGACCTCCGACCGCATCCTGGAGCTCGCGGTCCGGAACAAGATCGATCTTCAGATCCCGGCGTTCGCGCAGGCGAAGGCGGCGATCGAGGGCGAGCTCATCTCGGAGCCGACCGAGGAGCCGACGTTCGACGACGTGCAGGTGCAGGAGGCGCTCGCCCAGTCCGAGAAGCTCGAGCTCGCCGAGGACGAGGACACTCACGAGCTCGATCCGATGACGGGCGAGGAGCAGGTCGTCGAGAAGGCGCGCTCGCTCCACGGCATCTGGCAGGAGCTGAGGCCGCCGCAGAAGATCCGCATGCTGCTCCTCGAGAACAAGAAGGAGCTCCGCATGCTCGGCGTGCGTGACGCGAACCCGCTCGTCGCGGCGACGGCCGCGAGCGCGCCGGGCGTGAACGAGTCGGAGGTCGAGCGCTGGGCGCGCATGCGGAACGTCGCCGAGGAGGTGCTCCGCGAGATCGCGCGGAACAAGGAGTGGACGCGCCACTACGCCGTGAAAAAAGCGCTCGTCATGAACCCGCGCACGCCGTTCGGCCACGCCTCGCGGTACGTGCTGCACCTCTACGAGAGCGATCTGAAGGCGATCTCGAAGAGCCGCGAGGTCCCCGGCGCGATCCAGACGGCGGCGAAGCAGCAGCTCCAGCGGAAGGGCAAAGGCGGCTGATCCTTCCTCCGCCCTGGTGGAGCCTCGGACGGTCTCGCAAGCGTTGACGTTGACGTTGACGTTGACGTTGACCTCGTCGTTGACGGCGACGGCGGCGTGGACGTGGACGTCCGTATCCGTTCGACGAACCGCGTCGTCGAACGGCTCACTCCGCTCGACGAACCGCGTCCCGCGAAGCGCGTGATCAGCCGCGAGCGTCGAGGGTGAGGGCGCGGAAGCGGTTCGCGTCG
>JALHPN010000387.1 GCA_022842465.1 Polyangiaceae bacterium
GCGTCGGCCTCGACCATCGCCGCCCGTCCCTCCGCCGCGCGCGTGCTCCACGCGACGGCGATCGCGAGCGCCACGCCGGCGGCTCCGAGCGCCCACGCCGAGCGCGCGCGGATCACTGGAAGTCGCGGCGGCGGAAGATGACCGCGGAGAGCGAGAGGAGCACGATCGAGTAGAGGACCGCGTTCAAGCACCCGCGCGCGAGGTAGCTGCCGACCGAGATGGACGCGACCTCCCCGAGGAGGAGCGGCCGCGCGGGGACGTACGCGTGGAGGTTCGGCACGATCTTCGAGAGCGCCATCCCGACCCCCCTCACCGCCGAGCCGAAGACGCGCTCTGGCAGGTTGCCGAGCGTGTCCGCCGAGCGACCGATGAGGAAGACCATCATCGTGAAGATCGCGGTCAAGAACGGCGAAGAGAACGCCGAGAAGAGGAGGGCGACGGCCGTGACGACCGAGACCTCTGCCAGGGTCAGGAGCGCCGAGCCGATGAGCACCTGACGCTCGCCCCCCGCCGGCGCCGCGAGGACCGCCATCGCCGCGAACGCGACCACGGACCACGGCAGGAGGACGAAGACGCGGCTGTGCTTCGCGCGCCAGAGCAGGACCCCGAGGACGACGAGGCAGCCCACCTGGACGGAGACGACGAGCGGGACGTTCTCCTTCGTCTGGAGCGCGAGGATGCCGAGGCACGTCGCGCCGTCGATGGCCACGAAGGCGAGGAGCGTCGCGAGGATGCCGAAGAACTTGCCGACGACGTACTCGTGCCGCCGGAGCCTTCGCGTCAGGATCGGGAAGACGGTCTTCAGCTCCAGCTCGCGATGGAGAGACGTCGCGCCGAGCACGATGGACACGAGCACGGCATAGAGCGAGATCGACGAGGCGCCGATGTCCGCCACGATCCGCATCTCCTGGCGGACCGACATGGCGGCGACGACGAGGGAGTACACCGTCGTGGCGAGCGCGAGCGCGAGGAGCCCGAAGAGGACCCGCGCGCGCACCGCCTCGCGGTAGGTGTTCATGGCGATGGCCGAGACGCGTCCGAACATGGTCAGGGGCGCCGCGCGGCGAGTCGTGCGGCGAGCTTTTGCTTCATGCGTTGGGGGACGGAGAGCATCACGGTGCGGACCTTCTCTTCGAAGAGCCCGCGCACGATACCCGGTCCGACGTCGACGAGGATCGCATACGTGAGGAGCCCTCGCGGTTCTCCGTCCGGACTGGAGAACGGCTGGAAGCGGAAGAAGCCCCACGCGTCGTCGATGTCGTGGGGGCGGGACGGGTCGAGCCAGAACTTCACGAGGTTCCCCTCGCGGCGTAGGCGGAGCGTGTAGCTCGCCGAGACGATCGCGTTGCCCTGGGAGAGCTCCACGAAGCGATCGCTCCCCTGGGTGTCGACGAGACGCGCGCGCCGCGTCATCGGGAGCACCTTGTTCCAGGACGCGACGTCGTCGACGAGAGCGTCGAGGTCGGCCTTCGTGCCGTCGAGCACGGTGTACGTCACGCCTCCGACGTAGTGGCGATCGCCCCGCGAAACGGTCTCCGGGCGGGTGACCGTCTCGCCGCGCTCGAGCCGGCCGACCTCGCGTGCGTCGAGGGGCGTTGCGCCGGCGTCGCCCACCGCGCCGAGCACGAGCGAGGCGGCCGCGAGACACGCGGCGAGCCTGCGGAGCGCGGGGGTCGGCCATCGGACCATGACTCGCCGCAGATTAAGGGGGCGTCCGTGGGCATGCAAGGTAGTCACGAGAACGCTGCGGCGTGGCGCGACCTTCCCGTGCGGCGCGCGGGGCGCTGCCGGCGCCGTCAGGTGCCCACGACGATGCGGACGCGCGGCCCGACCTCGACCGACAGCGGGCCGTCGCAGGCGTGGAGATCCCCGTCGACCATGTACTCGAGGCGCGACCTCACGGGGTGGATCGTCACGCGCCGCGGCGTGGCCTCGACCGCATGTCCGGGCGCCATCGGCGCTGCGCGCCAGATGCGCGGCAGCTGCGTCACGAACCGCACGGGCGACGACGTGATGCCGAGGAGATGGAAGGCTCCGTCGCGCTCGCCGAAGCGGTGGAACGGGCGAAAGGCGAGGCCGATCTGGTCGATGGTGCCGCCCGCGAGCGCGAGGTAGTCGCGCTCGTCCCAGGACGTGCCGTCGTCGAGCTCGACGCGCCCTCGGAACGGCGCGGCCATGCGCCGGATCATCTCGCCGCCCACGACCGCGCTGCCGACGCCGCGGAGGAGCGTCTTCGCCGCGACGACGGGGTTCGGCTGCCCTCCGCGGTAGTACTCCGCGAGGAAGCCGTAGACGACGCCGGTGCCGAAGAGGAAGCCGTACTTGTCCGCCATCGGCGGCATCGCGACGCTCGCCGGCGCGTCGTCCGCGCCGCGCGCGCGTGCCCTCGCGCCCGGCGCCGGACCGATCCGCATGACATGGCGCTCGACGTCCTCGAGCGGACGCGACGTGCGCGCGACGTAGGCGCGGATCAAGTGATCGAGGAGCCCCTCCGGCCGCCCGCGGCGGACGCCGACGGAGTTCGCGACGGTGTTCATCGTCCCGCCGCGGAGGAACGCGATCTGCGGGAGGGCGCTGCCGGCGTAGACGTCGAGGAAGCCCGTGATCGTGACGCCGTTCGTCCCGTCACCCCCGCTGATGCCGAGGACGTCGATGTCGAGCCGCCGGAAGTCCTCCGCGACCCGATAGAGCTGATCGAGCGAGGCGGCCTCGCGAACGACGCCGTGGTCGCCGAGGGTGCGCGCGAGGCGCGTCGCCGCGCGGGGGTTCCGCAGGTTGTGACCGCTGCGAGGGTTGTAGACGACTCCGATCCCAGGCACGGCGCCCCAAACCTGACCTCTCGGGGCGGGACGCGTCAAGCGAACGACGTCGATTTCCCGGGGATCTCGTGCCATGAACGAGGGAATGACTGCGCACGCTCCTTCGCACACGCCCGTCGATGCTCGCGCTCTCGCGGCGGCGGCGGAGTCGTCCGTCCTCCTCGTTCCCCTCCGGGATCGGGCCGCGATCGTGGTGACCGGCAAGGACACGGTGACCTGGCTGAACGGCCTCGTCACGTGCGACCTCGCGAAGCTCGCACCCGGGGCTGGCGCGTATGGCCTGCTCGTCGAGAAGAAGGGACGTCTCCGCGCCGACCTCTTCGTCGTCCCGGGGCGGGGCGCGGACCGACCGACCTTCGCGCTCCTCGTGCCCGCCGCGAAGCGGGACGAGGTGATGGCGCTCCTCGACCACCACCTCATCATGGAGGACGTGGAGCTCGCCGCGGCGGACCTCGTCGCCTGGGGCGCGTTCGGTCCCAAGGCGAAGGACCTCGACCTCGGCACGTTCGGCGGCGCGGTCGATCTCCTCGGGCGAGGCGGCGCGGTCGTCGCCGCTCCGGCGGACGAGGGGGAAACGAACGACGCCGTCGCCCGCGCGGCGGCGTCGCTCGGCGGCGCGGTGGCGGACGAGAGCGGCTGGGAGCAGGTGCGCATCGAGGCTGCGCTGCCGCGCTTCGGCGTGGAGGTGGACGACACGCTCTACCCGCAGGAGGCCGCGCTCGAGAAGCTCGCCGTATCCTTCTCGAAGGGCTGTTACCTCGGACAGGAGGTCGTCTACATGCTCGAGCACCGCGGGCACGTGAAGCGGAAGCTCGTCGCGCTCGACGTCGACGGGGACGACGCGCCTGCCGCGGGCGAGGCGGTGACGACCGCGGAGGGCGAGGTGATCGGCGACGTCCGGAGCGGGGCGATCGGCGCCGCGCGCGGGACGCCCGTCGCGATCGCGATGGTGAAGTGGGCGCACGCGAAGGCGGGCACCACGGTGCGCGTCGGCGAGCGCACCGCGCGCGTTCGCGACGCGGGCGTGGGGCCTGCCTAGAGCTTGCGATCGAGCTTGTAGTGATTCTTCGTCTGCCCCTCGGGGGTGGGCAGCGTGGTCACCTTCAGCATCTCGAGCGCGATCTCCTTGATGCGCCCGTCCTTCGCGCGCACGTGGAGTCGGTCGCCGTCGCTCTTCAGGACCTCGCAGCGGCCGAAGGCGAAGTGCTCCACCGTGTCGCCGGGCTCGGGGTAGACCTGATCGTCGTCGGTGGTCGCGGGTCGAAGGGGCTTGGCGGGCATCGCGACGGGGACGTAGCCGGCGGCCGCGGGAGGGGCGGCGCGGGGGGCGGGAGCGGGGGCGGGCGCTGGCCGGGCTGCGGCTTCGCT
>JALHPN010000388.1 GCA_022842465.1 Polyangiaceae bacterium
CGTAGGCCACGTCGTCGGGCGCCGGCCCCTCGAGCTCGGACGGCGCCGCTCGCGCGAGGTCGTCCCACGCGACGACGCCGACGCCGCGCGCGTCGACGACGACGTGGGCGCCGGCGAGATCGCGAAGCGTCGCCCGTCGCGCCTCCGGCCATGCGGGATCGAGCGGGACGTACGCGGCGCCGGCGCGCCAGATCCCGAGGATCGACGCGACCGCGTCCGCGCCACGCTCGAGGGACAGCGCAACCCGCGTCCCCTGCCGAACCCCCTGCCCGCGGAGGACGGTCGCGACGCGGGACGCGCGGTCCTCGAGCTCGCGACGCGTCCAGGAGAGCCCGTCGTGCGCGACGATCGCGATGGCGTCCGGCGCGCCGCCGAGGACGAGACGGCCGGGCGGCGCGTCGGACCCGTCGGCGGACGGGGCGATCACGCTCGCCGGGCCGAGCGAGACGCCGAGCGCACGCGCGTCCGCCTCGCCCGCGGCTTCGCCGAACGCGACGAAGGCGCCGAGGAGACGCTCCGCCGTCTCGCGCGTGAAGAGATCCGCGCGCCACTCGAGCGTCGCCTCCCACGCCCCCGCTTCCCCCTCGGTGACGGCGAGCGTGACGTCGAACGCGGCCGCGCCGGTGTCGACCTCGACGCGCTCGAGCGTCAGCCCGGCGAGCGCGCGCGGCGCCGCCTCGGCCCGCGCGTTCAGGAGGAACATCGCCTCGAAGAGCGGCGTCCGTGACGGATCGCGCGCCGGCGCGACGGCGCGGACGACCTCCGCGAAGGGCACGTCCTCGTGGGCCATCGCCGCAAGGGCCGTCTCGCGGACACGCCGCACGAGCGCTCGGACGTCCGGGTCGCCTGCGAGCGACGTGCGCATCGCGACCGTGTTCACGAAGAGCCCGACGAGCGGCTCCAGCGCGACGTCGCGGCGTCCGGCGACCGGGACGCCGACGGTGACCTCCTCACGCCCCGCGTACCGCGCGAGGACCGCGGTCCATGCCGCGAGGAACGCGACGAACGGCGTCGTTCCCTCCTCGCGTGCGAGCTGGAGCAGCGGCGCCGTCACGCGGCTCGGCAAGGACCTCGTGATCCGTGCGCCGCGCGGGACGCCCGATCGACGAGGGAGATCGGTCGGCAGGGAGAGAGGCTCGGCCCCTTCCAGCGCGCGCGTCCAGAACGCGAGCTGCGCGTCGAAGAGCGGCGCCAGAGACTCCCGCTGCCAGCGGACGACGTCGGCGAGCTCGACGGACAGGGTCGGAAGGACGTCGCCACGGAGCGAGGCGGCGATCTCCCCGACGAGGCGCCGCACGGACCAGGCGTCGGCGACGAGGTGGTGGAGGACGACGAGGAGCACGAGCTCGCCGGCGCTCACCTCGGCCAGCCGGACGCGGAAGAGCGGCCCGCGCTCCAGATCGAAGAGGCGCCGCGCGTTGTCCGACAGCCACGCCGGGACTCCGGTCGAGGGTACGACGTCGCGCGCCACCGCGATCGGCGCGCGCTCCGCGATGCGCGCCTCGAGGTGCGCTCCCGTCCACACGAACGTCGTGCGGAGCGCCGACTGCCGAACGACGGCGGCGGCGATCGCGCGCTCGAGATCACGCGCGAACGCCGTCGCATCCGCCGCGCCACGCAGACGGAACGCGACCGGGATGTGGTAAGCCGCGTCCTCGGGATCGACCTGCGCGAGGAGCCACATGCGCTCCTCGGCGAACGTCGCGCGGCGCGAAGCGCGCGCCTCGCCGGCCGCGCGCGTGAGCGGCGAGAGCCCTCCTCGATGCGCGAGGCTCACCTCGCGCGCGAACGCTTCGAGCGTCGGCGCCGCGAAGAGGGCGCGGAGCGGCACGTCGCGCGCGAGCTCGGCGCGGATGCGCGCCACGACCTGGACCGCCAGGAGCGAGTGGCCGCCGAGCTCGAAGAAGCTCGCGCCGGGCCGCGTGATCTCGCGTCCGAGAACGTCGCCCCAGATCCGCGCGATCGCGGCCTCCTCGGGCGAGAGCGCGCGCTCGGGAGGCGAGGCTGCGTCGCTGGCGCCGCCGAGCGGGAGCCCTGCGAGCGCGAGCCGATCGATCTTTCCGTTCGGCGTGCGCGGCAGGGCGTCGACCGCGACGAGGTGCGCCGGCATAGCGGCCTCGGAGAGCCATGGGCGGAGGGTCTCCCGCGCGGGCAGATCGCCGACGACGAAGGCCACGAGCATGTCGCCCCGCACGACGGCCGCGCACGCGCGCACGCCCGGGCAGCGCTCGATCGCGGTCTCCACCTCGCCGAGCTCGAGGCGATGGCCGCGGATCTTCACCTGGTGATCCTCGCGACCGAGCCAGACGAGGACACCGTCGTCACGGAACCGGACGCGATCGCCGGTGCGGTACGTGCCCCCGGCGAAGAGCGATGCGTCCCGCCCACCGAGGTACCCGCGCGCGACACCGGCGCCGCCGAGGTGGAGCTCGCCCGGCACGCCGATCGCGACGGCCTGGCCCACGTTGTCGACGACCGTCACGCGCGTGTTCGCGAGCGGTCGTCCGATCGGCACGTAGCCGGCAGCGTCCACGTCCTCGGGAGCGACGCGGTGGATCGTCGACCAGATCGTCGTCTCCGTCGGACCGTAGACGTTCCAGAGGGGTCCGCCGAGCGCGAGGAGGTCCGCCGCGAGCGACGGCGGGAGCGCCTCTCCGCCAGCGATCTTGCGGACGCCCGCGAGCGCGCTCCCGAGCCCGGCGTCCAGGAGGAGCCGCCACGTCGAGGGCGTCGTCTGGAGCAGGCTCACGCCGTCGAGGAGCCGGGCGAGCGCGGCGGGATCCCGCACGTCGTCCTCGCCGGTCAGCCGAACACACGCGCCGCGGACGAGCGGCGCCCACAGCTCGAAGCCGGCGATGTCGAACGAGAGCGGCGTCAGCGCGAGGACGACGTCGTCCGGGACGACGGCCACGTCGCGCGAGAGCGAGAGGAGCAGATTCGCGAGGCTCGCGTGCGACACCGGCACGCCCTTCGGCTCACCGGTCGACCCGGACGTGAAGAGCACGTACGCGGTCGCTCCCGGATCCGGGAGCGCGACGTCGTCGCCCGACGCGCCGAGCGCGTCGACGACGAGCGTCTCGTCGGCGCTCGGGAGCCGCGGCGCCCACGCGCGATCCGACGCGGTCGTGACGACAAGCGCCGGCTCTGCGAGCGCGAACGCAGCCTCGACGCGAGCGCGAGGGGCATCGCGCGTGATCGGCACGTACGCCGCGCCGGCGAGCATCACGCCGAGGAGCGCCTCCACGAGCGTGACGCCCCGGCTCATCGCGACGGCGACGTGGGCGCCGCGTCCGCCGCGCGCCAGGACGGCCGCCCCGATCGCCTGCGCGCGGGCGACGAGCTCGGCGTAGGTGCGCGCGCCGTCGTGAGCCTCGACCGCGACGGCGTCCGGCCTCTCCCGCGCGCGATCGAGCACGTCGGCGAGGAACGTCCGCCCGAGGAGCTCGGGCTCGGCGGCCCCCGCCCACGACGCGAGGAGGTGAGCCTCGTCCGGAGACCGGACGTCGAGGTCCGCGAGGCGGGCCTCCGCGTCTGCCTCCGTCATGCGCGACGCGAGCGTCGTGAGCTGGGCGAGGAGCCGCCGCGCGGCGCTCTCGTCGAGGACGTCGACCCGATGCTCGAGCCAGATCGCGAAGTCTTCCCCACGCGGCGCGACGGCGACGGAGAGATCGACCTTCGCGTCCATCGGCGCCGAAGTGATCGGCTCGACGACGAGCCCGCCGAAGCCCTCTTGCGCGACGACTCCCTCCGCGCGTCGCGGGGCGTCCTGGAGCGTGAAGAGCGCCTGGAACACGGGGTTCTGGCCGAGCCGCCGCGGCGCGCGGGTCGCCTCGACGACACGCTCGAAGGGCACGTCCGTGTGCGCGTACGCGCGGAGGCAGGACGCGCGGACGGTCGCGAGGAGCTCACCCATGGTCGTCGCCTCTCCGACGCGGATGCGGAGCGCCACGGTGTTCGCGAGGAGCCCGACGAGCTCCTCCGTGTCCGGATGCGGCCGCGCGGTGACGGGCGCGCCGATGACCACCTCACGCGCCCCGGCGCGACGCGCGAGGAGGAGCGCATAGCTCGCGAGCAGGAACATGAACGGCGTCACGCGTCCGCGGAGCGCCGCCGCCTCGACGGGCCCCCGAGGGAGAGACGCCTCGATCCGCCCCGCGCGCGCCGACTCGCGCC
>JALHPN010000389.1 GCA_022842465.1 Polyangiaceae bacterium
GGCGCCCCGGCGGCGCCGCCCGCCCCGCCCGCGTCACCTCCCGACGATGGCGACCGCGCGGAGGCGCCCGCGGGCCCCCCGGACGCGAAGGGGATCCGCGTGTCGCTCGGGGCGCGCATCGCGTACATCCCGACGTCGGGCTTCGACCTCTACGCTTCGAACGACGCGCTCGCGGGCTTCTCGCTGGACGCCGTCGACGCGTTCTGGTCGAAGGGGAGCCTCGCCCTCGGCGCCGGCGTCGGGTGGGACGTCGCGGGGCGGAGCTCGGGCGCGCGCGGGGTCGACACGTCCCTCGTCGCCCATCGCTTCACCGTGCCGCTCGAGGCGCGGTTCGCGGTGACGAGGTTCTTCTGGATCGTCGGGCGCCTCGCGCCCGGCGCAGCGTACGCACGTGCAGAGGTGAAGGACGGCTCCTCACCGGCCGATCTCGTCGACGACAACTGGGGGTTCGCGCTCGACGCGAGCGTCGGCCCCGCGCTCGTCCTCGGGGGCTCCCGCGCCGGAACGAAGCGCACGCCGCGGTTCATCGTGATGCCGGAGCTCGGCTTCCAGTACACGACGCCGATGGCCCTGAATCCCTCGCCGTCGCGCGACCGCGAGGACGTGATCGGGAGCGACGCACGGACGCGCCTCGGGGACGTGGCGCTCACGGGCGTCTTCTGGCGGCTGACGGCCGGCATGGTGTTCTGAGCCGATCGTCGACCAGCGCTCGAGTAGCGCGGCCGTGGCGCTTGACCGCGGCGTTCCGCGGGGAGATACGCTTTCGATGAACCCGGCGTCTCCCCTCGCTCTCGCTTCCCTCGTGGTCGTGGTCGGTCTCGCGCAGGTCCGCGCCGCGCAGCCCCCGGTCGTCGCCGCGCCGGCCCCTCGCGTCGTCGTGGACACGACGCCCTCCATCGCGGGCGTCGCGACGCCGGACAAGCTCCCCGTCCTCGCGACCGCGAAGACGACCAAGGCCGTCAAGATCACGCCGACGGTCTACAACGAGATCGGCGCCGAGCCCGTGGCCGCCGCGATGACGATGACGACCGCGACGAAGCGTACCCTCACGTCGCTGCGGTCGTGCAAGGCGGCGGACCTCAAGCTCGCGTGGCCACTCGCGGGCAGCCCCGGCAAGACCTGGGTGACGAACAACTACACCGACCAGGATCCGACGGGGAACCGCAAGGACTACCGCGGCGCCGTGCACGGCAACGCCATCACCTACGACGGCCACCGCGGGTACGACATCGACATCGGCTCGTTCCGCCAGATGGACACGAACGCGGTCGTCGCGAACGCGGCGGCGTCCGGCAAGGTCGTCAAGGTCGTGGACACGAACTCCGATCGCAACATGTCCTGCACGGGCGACGCGAACTACGTCGAGGTCGAGCACCGGAACGGGTTCATCACGCGCTACCTGCACCTGAAGAAGGGGTCCGCGAAGGTCGAGGTCGGCGACCCGGTCACGACGGGCCAGGCCATCGGCGTCGTCGGCAGCTCGGGTTGCTCGACCGCGCCGCACCTGCACTTCGAGGTGCGCGACTGCGACAACGGCTGGGTCGAGCCCGCGCTGGCGGGCATGTGGAGCCCCGATCCGGCGACCTACGAGGCCTCGGGCGTCCTCGACGTCATGATGCGGGTCGGCGACACCTTCTCCTACGAGCAGATCGCGGATCCTGCGCCGAACCCGACGACGATCAAGAACAACCAGACAATCGCCGTCGCCATCTCCGCGGCGTTCCGGAACAACGACGAGGTGTCGAGCCGGATGTACGCGGTGAACGGCGGCTCCGAGCTCATCAAGGAGCACTACTACACCGAGAACCGCCGCTACGGACATCGCTGGCTGTTCTGGAGCAAGTACACGTTCCCCGGGTACACGGGTCCCGTCCTCTTCTCGCTCTTCGTCAACGGCCAGGTGAAGGCGATCCGCGGCTTCATGGTCACCGCGCCCTGACGTGACGGGCGCGGGGACCGGGAGGCGCGCCGTTCAGCGAAGCCGCAGCGTCGTCATCGTCGTCGGCCCGACGTGCGTCGGGAGGAGCACGAAGCCGCCCGGGAGGTGGTCGAAGCGGAAGAAGCGCGCGTGCGTGACGGCGCCGCCCCCTTCGACCTCGCGGAGCTCACCGCCGGAGGGGGCCTCGTCGAGCGTGACGAGGTCGTCCGCCTTCGTCGAGATCGTCCCGTCAGCCTCGACCGTCGCGAGGTGATAGGTCGCCGCCGCGCCGCTGGGGGTCCCAGTCCCGCCGCCGCTCGGGCTGGCCGGCGGCTTGCTGATCGCCGCGATGCGGTCGAAGAGGGCCGAGTAGGTGTAGTCGCTCACCCACTCGTTCGAGCAGTAGCCCATCATGTCCTTGCCGCGGGTCGGGCTGATGAACTCCTTGCCGACGATGTCGTAGCCCCACACTCCGATGCTCCCGCCGGAGTAGGGGAAGCTCGGATCGACGCCCTGGGCGCCGCCGCACGGCGCGTGCTCGCGGCCGTGGGCGTGGCCGATCTCGTGCGCCATCGTGCTCGCGGATTCCGCGTTGCCGTACCCGATGCCGACGCTCGCGCGGAGGAGCGACGTGCTCGCGTCCTCGACGACGGAGCTCAGCCCGAGCACGCAGCCGCTGTTGCAGAACTGGCTGAACGTCGCGGCCGGAGCCAGGGCGCCGTAGTAGTAGACGTCCGACGCCACGCGGTCCTGCTGGCGGAGCTGCGTGATCGCGCGGAGCACCTGGCTGAAGCCGCTGCCGTTGCGCGTGATCGGCGTCGTCCACGCGAGCGGCGCGCGCGCGGTGACCTCGACCTCCGAGGTGGGGTAGCGCGAGGCGAAGATGTTCTTGTAGCGCTCGAGCTGCTTCGCGCTGACGTCGGGCAGCCGTCCGGAGCCGTCGGCGTCGTACTTCACGGGGACGATCACGACCCGGAGCTTGCCCACGGGCTTCGCGTCGAGCTCGCGCATGCTCCCGTCCTTCGGGAAGCGCGCGTCGCTCTCACCCTCGACGAGCACGGCGTCCGGGCTCGTCAGCGCGACCTGGAAGGTCGTGTCGGCCGCGATCGCGTCCGCAGGGACCTCGAAGTCGAGGGTCGATCCCGGGGTCTCGTCCTTCGACGCGGCCGCGATCGTCTTGGTCACCTTCTGGACCGGCAGCGCCGCGCCGGAGCCGACGAGTCGGAGCTCGCCGGTGATCGCGCGCGACGTCCAGCCGGCGTCCGGCGTCACGTAGACGCGCACGACCGCGGGGCGGCCGGCGACGACCGGCGCGTTCCGCTTCGCGACCCAGGCGCCGCCCTTCACGACGTCGACCTTCACGCCCTGGAAGACGGCGACGCCCGTGATCGCGATCCCCTCCACGACGGCCTGGGTCGGCTTCGCCGGATCCGCCCCGTCGGGCGTCTCCCCGCCCTCGGCCTCGGGGGAGCCGGCGCCCGCTCCGTCGGCGCCCGTGGTGTCGGTGGTCTTCGCCGTGCCGCCCGTGCCCTCCGAGCCACAGGCGACGAGGCCGATGATCCCGATGAGCCCCCACGCGATCTTGGTCGTGCTCATGCTTCGCTCCCTCTTCCGTGACGATGACGCCCTACGAGTGCACCCGCGGAGACGCGGCCACAAGGACCTGGTCAGACGACGGTCCATTTCCTGAACGGAAAGCCTCGCTCCGGATCGGGCTCGACCCGGGTCGTCCCGAGTCGGTCGCGACACGCGATCGAGGCGATCGCGAGGCGGAACCAGGCGCGACGGATCCTAATGCCGTTCCGACGGCTTGGAAGGGAGGTGGGCGTCTCGAATGCGTCCGCGCGAGGCTCAGGGCGATCGCGTACCGGCGTCCGCATCGCGCCCGCCAGACTGCACTTTTCCAGATCGTGCACGCTCGGCGCCCGTGGGCTGCCACGTCACCTCCAGGGCGAGGCCGCCCTGTTGGCCGTCCGTGCTCGGGGGGAAGGGGAGGGCGCGGAGCGGCGCGAGGAGGCAGAGCAGCGCGTTCTGGGCGACCGCTCCGCCGGGGGCGAGGCGCACGTTGAGCCCCTCGGCGGTGCCGCGCGGGCCGGCGATCGCGACGATGCGAGCGGCGCCGTCCACGAGCTCGCCGCGCTCCTCGAGGCGCGCCGCGCAGGTCTCGACGTCGTCGGCGAGCCGCTCGGTGAAGGCGCGGGCCTCCTCCTCCCGCATGTGCCGCGACTCGGCGAGCGCGACGACGGCGCGCG
>JALHPN010000390.1 GCA_022842465.1 Polyangiaceae bacterium
GACGCACATCGACGGCCGCGCGCTCGCGCGCCGCGCAGGTGACGCGGAGAAGGCCGCGGAGCGCGCCGCGTGGTGGGGCCTCGTGAGCCCGTCGTCGGCCCAGCCGGCGTCCACGTCGCCGACCTCGTTCCGCGGGTCCGTCGCGCTCGGCCTCTCGTCGCGCCTGCGCGGCGCGTCCCCCCGCGCCGACGCGAGCAAGCTGCACGAGGCCCGCGACGCGCGATCGGAGCTCCTCGCCGCGGCCGTCGAGCGCGCGACGAGCGCATGGCAGAGGCCGCTCGTCGAAGGGCGCACGAGGGTCGAGGCCGGTCAGGGCGAGGCGTGGCTCCTCTTCGGCTCGCCTTGCGGGACCGACGCGGAGACGGACGCGGACGCCGGGCTCGCGGCCGTCGTCGCGTCGGGGACGGCGGAGGTCGCGCGGACGGCCCCCGATGCGCGCGTCGAGCCGTGGATCTCGCCCGACGGCATCGGCCTCCTCGTGCACGGACCAGCGCGCGATGGAGAGAGCGCTGCGGCCCACGCGAGGCGACTCGCGGACGTCGTCGGGCGCGCGTTCGCGGCCGAGCCCCTCTCGCCCCTCGCGCTCACGCGCGCGCGCGCCAACGTCGTGCGCGCGTCGGCGCCGGCATTCTTCGAGCTCGCCTCCGCGCTCGCGCCGCGGCACCCGTCGTGGATCACGCCCTTCGGGCAGAGCGACGTCGCGCTCCGATCGGCAGACGCCGCCGTCGTCGCGCGGGCCCAGTCGCTCCGCGGCGGCCCGCTCCGCCTCGCCGTCCTCGCCGACGAGAGCGCCGCCCAGGGGGAGGCTGCGCTCCGCGCCGTCGATCGCTGGGTCGAGCGCCGAGGTGAGGCGGGCGCTCGCGCATGCTCTCTGCGAGCGAACGTCGCGCCCGCGAAGGCCGGGACGTACGTCGCGAGCCTCCGGGGCGGAGCGACGCCCGAGGCGTGGATCGCGTACCCCTTCCCGGCCGAAGCCGCGGCGAAGGAGGCCGCCACGATCGTCGCCGCCGCCCTCGACGGCGCGGGCGGCCTCCTCGAGCGCGCCTTCTCGCCGTCCGTCTCCTCACCGTCGCCGCTCGCGTCGGCGTGGGCCGCTCGCGTCGTAGGATGGCCGCGGTCGCCGGCGCTCGCGGTGCGCATCGTGGCGCCGGACGCCGCGCTCGACGGCGCCGTGCTCCAGGCACGAGCTCTCGCCGATCGCCTGCGGACGGCGGGGCTGTCCTCGCAGGACCGCGATCGCGCGACGGCAGAGACCGCTCGCGCGCGGGTCACCTCCTTGCTCGATCCGCGAGCACGGCTGGTCGCCACCTTCCGCGGCGAGCCCGTCCCGACGGCGGGCGGGGCCGCGCCCGCTCCTCCGCTCGAGGCGGTCAAGGCGTTCACCGCCGCCCACCTCGGCGAGGACGCGATGATCGTCGTCGCCGCGCGCCCACCGCGAGGCCCCGTCCCGTGACGCCCGACGGCTCGCGAGCATGGTGGACGCGCGAGCTCGGCGGCGTCCCCTGGTTCCAGGTCGGCAAGGACCGCGTGCGTCTGCTCCGAGACGGGCTCGAGGCGTTCCCGGCGATGCTCGACGCGATCGCCGCGGCGAAGCGCGAGGTCGTCCTCGAGATGTACTGGGTCGGCGCCGACGCGGTCGGCATCCGCTTTCGTGACGCGCTCGTGGAGCGGGCGAAGCGCGGGGTCGCCGTGCGCGTGGTCTACGACGCGGTCGGCAGCCTCTCGATCACGCCGAGCTTCTGGGACGCGCTCACCGCCGTGGGCGGGGAGGTCCGCGAGTACCACCCGCTCTCGCCGCTCCGGCCCGCGTTCGATCTCTCGCGCGTCGAGCTGCGAGACCACCGGAAGATCCTCGTCGTCGACGGAGCGACGGGCTTCACCGGCGGGCTCAACCTCGCCGCGCCCTGGCTCTCGCTCGAGGACGGCGGCGAAGCGTGGCGTGACGACGTCATCCAGGTCGAGGGCCCGTGCGCAGGCGAGCTCCGCACCCTCTTCTACAAGACCTGGCGGAGGCTCTGGCTCCTCGGCCTCGCGAGCGACATCTCGCGCTCGCACGTGCCGCACGACCTCACGCCGTTGACGAAGAAACCGACCCGACCCGTCTACGTCCTGGCGAGCCTGCGCCGGAGCCGACGGAACCTGAGGCGCGAGTACGTCGCCAGGCTCAACACGGCGCGACGATCGGTGGAGATCGCGAACTCGTACTTCCTCCCCGACCGCGCCGTGCGCTCGGCGCTCTACCGCGCCGTGCTCCGAGGGGCGCGCGTGCGCGTCCTCGTACCGTCGAAGAGCGACGTCGCGGTGGTCCAGTTCGCGCTCGAGGCGATGTACGAGTCGCTCCTCCGCCGCGGCGTCGAGCTCTTCTGCCACCGCGGCCCGATGATGCACGCGAAGACCGCGGTCATCGACGACCGCTTCGCGACGATCGGGAGCTACAACCTCGACGAGCGCTCGCGCTCGAAGAACCTCGAAGTGAACGTCGCGGTGGAGGACGAGGCGTTCGCGACCCACGTGCGGACGTGGTTCGATCGCGACGTCACGCGCGCCGAGCGGGTGGACCTCTACGAGTGGCGGGCGAGACCGCTCGTCCGTCGCGGCGTCGAGTACGTGGCCTATGCCCTCCGGAAGCTATGGTGATGCGGATCGTCGAGAGAGGTCGAGAGCGCCTCCGTCTCGTGGCGCGCGCGGGCGGGTTTCTCGGGATCACGGGCACCATGCTGCCCGCCTTCGTCCTCCACATGCGGACGACGCCCGAGGGCGACCGGAAGGACGCCCTCCGCGACGCGTGGGTGAGGGCCTGGGCGAAGGCGCTCCTCGAGCTCTTCGCCATCGAGGTCGCGCGCCGCGGGGCGGTCCCTGCGCGGACGCGGGCGGGCGGGCGGGGGCGCGTCATCGTCGCGAACCATCGCTCCGCGATCGACATCGGCGTCCTCCTCGCGACGTTCGGCGGGACGATGGTGAGCCGCGCCGACCTCGCGCGCTGGCCGCTCGTCGGCGCCGCCGCGCGCTCCGTCGGGACGGTCTTCGTCGAGCGGACGAAGGCGGAGAGCGGCGCCTCCGTCATCCGGATCGTGCAGCGCCAGCTCCAAGAGGGCCGCACCATCGTGGTCTTCCCCGAGGGGACGACCTTCGACGGGGACGAGGTGAGGCCCTTCCAGCGCGGCGCGTTCGTCGCGGCGGCCGGCGCGGGCGCGGAGATCCTCCCCGTCGGCCTCGCCTACCCGAAGGCGTCGAGCGCCGCGTTCGTCGACGAGTCCTTTCCCGCGCACCTCGCGCGGATGGCGAAGGGCAGCGGCACCACGATGGGGCTCGCGATCGGCGAGCCCTTCGTCCCCGGGGCGAGCGAGCGGTCTCTCGCGCTCACCGCCCGCGCGCACGCCGCGGTGCAAGCGCAGGTCCTCGCGGCGCGAGCGCTCGCCGGCGCCTAGCCGCCACCGACGAAGTGGACGATCTCGATCGCGTCGCCGCCGCGCACCTTGCGCGCGCCGTGCTCGGCCCGCGGCACGATCTCGCGGTTGACCTCGACCGCGACCGGGCCCGCGGCGAGGCCGAGGTGCACGACGAGCTCACGCACCGTGAGGTCATCCGGCACGTCCTTCGCGACCCCGTTGATCGTGACGTTCATGGCCAGGCCTGTGGTAGCCGACCGGCCTCGCGCGTCAACCGGAGGGCGCCGCGCGCGCGGGAGGGCGCGGCAGGGGAAGAGGACCTCGAAGGAAACGAGCTTGCCAAGCCCGCCGGGGGTTGCGACGATCTCTTCCGGACCCATGGCCGACGAGCTCTCCCTCCCCTCGGTGCCCGAGCCGCAGCCCGATGACTCGGAGGACGTCTCGTGGGCGCTCTCGACCGCCGAGGCCATGTGGGCGCGAGGTGATCACGCCGAGGGCATCAAGTGGCTCCGGAAGGCGGCGGAGGCTGCCGCAGACGCGGAGCACGACGTGCGCGCCCTCGAGCTCGCGAAGGCCGCTTCCGACCTCGCTTCGCTCCTCGCCCGTCGGTCGGCCGCGGATCAGAGCGGCGCTCACGCGCCCGTGAACGCGAGCGCGCCGACGCCCCTCGGGCCCGCCGTCGCGCCTCAGGGAGCGGGCTCCGCGCCGCCGTCCCCGCCGCGGACGAGCGCCACGCCC
>JALHPN010000391.1 GCA_022842465.1 Polyangiaceae bacterium
ATGAGGCGCGTCGCGAGAGCAGCCTTCGCCGGCGTCCTCGCCGCCGCGGCGCTGATCGCGTCGGCGCGCGACGCGCGCGCCGAGGACCCGCGCATCGCGGAGCGCCAGAAGGCCCTCCGCTCGCCGCAGAACTTCGCCCTCGAGCTGCGCTTCGGGCCTTACAAGCCGAACATCGACGAGGAGCCGGGCCTCGGTCGCGACCCGCAGGGCAGGCTCCCCTACGAGAGCGCGTTCGGCACGACGCCGCGCGTGATGGTCGGCCTCGAGTTCGACTGGCAGCTGCTCCGCATCCCGCACTTCGGCTCGATCGGGCCCGGCGCCGGCGTGGGGTACACCTCGATGAACGCCAGCGTGACGACGCTCTCGGGCGGCGCGTCGGGCGACGAGACCTCGCTCGAGATCTATCCGCTCTACGCCGTGGGCGTCCTCCGGCTGGACGTTCTGTGGCGCGACCTCGGCATCCCGCTCGTGCCGTACGGAAAGCTCGGGCTCGCGGCCGGCCTCTGGCGCGCGTCCAACTCGGGCGGCACGGCGTCCGCCGCGAACGTCTCCGGCAAGGGGACGACCCTCGGCACGCAGGCCGCCGTGGGTGTCATGTTCGCGCTCGACGTGCTCGATCCGGGCGCCGGCCGCAACATGGACAATCTCCTCGGCATCAACGGTACGTACCTGTTCGCCGAGTACTACTCGCTCGGTCTGACCGGGCTCGGACAGTCGAAGCCGCTCCTCGTCGGGTCGTCGACGTGGACCGCCGGGTTCGCCTTCGAGATGTGAGGGCGCGATGAGTGAAGCGGGATATCGAGGCGCACCGGCCGCGCCGAGCACGGTGCTCGTCACGACCAGCAACGAGGTCGTCGGCTACCGGATCGCGGCGTACCTCGGCGTCGTGCGCGGGGTCGTCGTTCGGTCTCCTTCGATCGGACAGGGCCTCGTGGGCGCGTTCAAGTCCATCGGCGGCGGCAACATCGAGGAGTGGGCGCAGGTCTGCGATGCGGCCCGTCAGGATGCCTACCTCCGCATGCTACACCACGCCGAGCAGCTCGGCGCGAACGCCATCATCGCGATGCGCTACGACGCGACCGAGTTCATGCAGGGCGCGACCGAGGTCCTCGCCTACGGCACCGCCGTCCGCCTCGAGCGCTGAGACTCAACGACTCGCTTCGTCTCGGAGCCGGCGCGCGTCAAGACGGCGCCGACACACGCGCCGAAGAAGAAGACCTGCGCGGAGTAGTAGACCCAGACGACGGCGAGGACGACCGCGCTGGCGCCGGCGTAGACGTCGGCCGTGTGCTTGTGCCGGACGTAGGCCGTGACCGCCATCGAGCCCACCGCGAAGAGGCCCGTCGACACGAGGGCGCTCGTCGCGGCCTCCCGCGCGGAGACGTCGGTCTCGGGTAGCACGCGGAAGAGCGCGAAGAAGAGCGCAAAGGCGAGGGCGATCGACACGCCGAGGTCGAGCGCCCAGAGGAGCGCGGGGGGCGGGCGCGCGCCGTAGGAGCCGACGAACGCGAACGCCGTCTTCACGACGACGAGCGATCCGACGAGGAGGACGACGAGGCCTGCGAGCGCGAGCGCCGTGCCGTAGCGCGAGCCGTACTTCCGGAGGCGCGAGGTGCCGCCGTCGACGGCCTCGAGATCGATCCCCCAGAGCTGGTTCAGCGCGCGGTGGAGCGCGCGGAAGAGGCGCGTGCTGCCGTAGACGAGGACGAGCATGCCGAGGAAGCCGCCCTCGCCCTCGAGGCGGTCGAGGCGCTCGGTGAGGGCGCGGACGGTGCCGAGCTCTTCGGGCGCGACCCAGAGACCGAGGCCCGACCACAGCGCCTCCTCCGCGCGTCCGCGTCCGG
Organism: Polyangiaceae bacterium; assembly: GCA_022842465.1. Classification (GTDB taxonomy): domain Bacteria; phylum Myxococcota_A; class Polyangia; order Polyangiales; family Polyangiaceae; genus Labilithrix. The sequence goes on from JALHPN010000391.1 coordinate 1,845, forward strand.
CGACGGACCCCAGGACGTGGAGCACGACGACGAACAGCGGTGCGGCCGACAGGAGCGCGTAGAAGGCGACGCCTGCGGCGAGGAATCGCGCACCCCGCCGCGAGAACAGTCGAAGCGCTTCTCCGAGCACGGTCCTCGCGTCCATCGCGACGGTGAGACTATCCTCGCTCTTCGATGGCGACCCATCTCCTCGTCGGCAACCCGACCGCGCAGAGCGGAAAGAACCAGGAGCGCATCGACGAGGCGCTCGCCCTCTTCCGCGACGCGGGGGTCTCTGTCGAGCTGCTCCCGACGCTCCCGGAGGGCCGAACGATCGCGGCCGTGAGGGAGGCGCTCGACGCCGGCAGCCACTCGGTCGTCGTCACGATGGGCGGCGACGGCACCTTTCGCGAGGTGGCCTCCGCGCTCTGGGCGAGCCGGCGCCGCGAGGAGATCGCGCTCGGCATGCTCCCGACCGGGACGGCGAACGACCAAGGCAAGTCCTTCGGGCTCGAGGCCGACCCCGAGGCCCTCGCCCGCAACGTCCTCGTCATCCTCGGCGGGTACGAGACCCGGCTCGACGTCGGGCTCTACCATGCCGATGGCGCGAGCGAGCCCGCGTGCTTCTTCGACTCCGCCGGCTGGGGCCTCTCCGCGCGGGTCCTCGCGCAGCGCAACCGCGATCGGAAGGTCGTCGACGGCCTCGGGCCGCTGAAGGAGCTCTACCGCGACCACGCCGTCTACGTCGGCGCGCTCGTGAGGACGTTCCTCGAGTCCTACGTCGTCGAGGACAAGCTCGAAGTCACCGCGGTCCTCGACGGCGAGCGCGTGGAGCTCGACGGGCTCACCGATCTCATCGTGAAGAATACACGCATCTACGCCGGTGCCTGGATCTTCGATCGCACCTCCGCGCACGACGACGGCGCGTTCGAGCTCGTCCCGTTCCGCGGGAAGCTCGACTGGACGTCGAAGGCGATCGTCGATCTCGAGGGAAACCCCCTGACCGAGGAGCTCCTGAACCAGGTCGGCATCGAGCACTCGAAGCCGCTCCGCGCGTCGGTCATGGAGCTCGAGCTCGTCGATCCTCCTGGAGGGGCGCCCCTCGCCGCGCAGCTCGACGGCGAGGAGTGGCCGGCGAGCCCTCGCGTCCGGATCGAGGTCGTGCCGCGCGGGATCCGGCTCCTCGTCCCGAAGGTCTGAGCGCTCGTGTCCGCCCGGCACTCGGCCTTCCTCCGTCGGCTCGCCTATCTCGGCGCCGCGCACGGCCCCAAGTGGCTCCTCCGCTACAGCCCGCCGATCATCGGCGTCACCGTCGCGGCCCTCTCGTCCGAGGCGCGGCGCAAGGTGCGACGGAACCTCGTCCGCGTGCGAGGGCCTGCGCCGTTCTGGAAGGACACGCTCGACACGGCGAGCACCTTCGCGTCGTTCGCGGGCTCCTTCGCGGAGTCGCTCGCGGCGGGCTCCAAGAACGAAGAGCCCCTCGAGCCCGTCATCGAGGGGCGCGAGCACATCGAGAGCGTGCTCGACGGGCCCTTCATGATCGGCACGATCCACAGCGGCGGCTGGGACGTGCTCGGCGCGCTCCTCACCGGTCGCCTCTCGCTCGACGTGATGGTCGTGATGACGGAGGAGCCGGACCCGCGCGCCCGGGAGCTCCACGATCGGGCGCGCGCGCGCACGGGCGTGCGCATCCAGCACGTCGGCCGTGGCGCCCTCGACGCGCTGCCGCTGCTCCGCCATCTCCGGGGAGGGGGCGTCGTCGCGATGCAGCTCGATCGCACGCCTCCCGGGATGCGCGCGGTCGACGTGACCCTCTTCGACGAGCCCGGGAGGCTCCCGGAGGGGCCGTACCACCTCGCGCGGCTCGTGAACGTCCCGGTCGTCCCGATCTTCTGCGCGCGGCTCGGGTTCCGGCGGTACCTGATCCGCATCCACGACCCGGTCGTCGTCCCCAAGCAGGATCCCGACGCCGTCCCGAAGGCCGCCGCGGCCGTCGCGCGTCACATCACCGCGTTCGTGCGCGAGCGCCCCTCGGAGTGGTTCGACTTCTAGACGGGGCGAGGGAGGATCTCTCGCGTGCGTGCGTACGAGCGGTAGCCATGCGCTCGACTTCGCTCTTCCTCACCTTGGGACTCTCGGTCGGTGTGCTCACCGCGTGCTCGGCCGACGGGCGAGACGACCTCGGCGCCGTCGGCGCCCCGTCGGCGTCGGTACCGGGGACGGATCCGTCGCCGGGCGGCCCGGGCGGCTCGCTCGCCGGCGGGGCGACCGGCGGCGG
>JALHPN010000392.1 GCA_022842465.1 Polyangiaceae bacterium
GCGCGGGACGGGCTCGCCCGGATCGGTGATCGTGAAGCCCGGGAGATCGCCGTCGGGGAGATCGTCGTCGTCGTCTTCCTCGCTCGCACCGGCGACGACGAGGGTCTCGTCGGAGGTGGCCGCCTCCGGGATCACGCCGTCGTCGTCGAGGAGGTCGTCCTCTTCGTCCTCGTCTTCGAGGAGATCGTCCTCTTCGACGGGGAGCTCGTCGAGCGTCGGGGAGGAGCTCGGCGCGCGCGGAGCGTCCGCCGAGGCGAGGTCGTCGAGCGAGCCGGTCGGCTCGGGAACAGGGAGCTCGACGTAGCTCGGCGCCGAGGCCGAGAGGCCGAGGGTGCTCTCGCGGTCGGCCACGATCGGGGGCGGGACGGAGCTCGAGCGCGGGCTCGGCTCGCTCTCCGTCGAGGCAGGTGCGGGCTCCGGCGCGAGCGCGCGCTTCACGGAGGTGGAGCCGTTCGCGCGGCGCCCGTCCTTCGCGCGCCCCGGCGGGGGCTCGGGCCAGTTCGGATAGGAGACCGTGGTCTCGAGGTCGGTCACGGCGCCGACGGACGGCGTCGTCGTGGGCTCGACGTCGTCGTCGTCGTCCGCCTCGGCGGAGGCGGCGTCGGCGCCGGCCGCACCGTCGACGTCGCCGCTCGAGCCGACCGCGAGGTCTGCCGGTCCCGCGTCCGAGCTCGGCTGGACGCGGTCGGGCACCAGCGACGCCAGCGCCGGGAGCGGTGTCACCGGGGAGCCGTCCGCGGCCTCGACCGCCTCGTCGTCGGACTCCTCGTCGTCGCCCTCGGCGCGCTCCCCTCGGGCGAGCTTGCGACCGCCGGCGAGGTACTCGTCGAAGTCGTCGGGGCGGATGAGGTCCTCGACGTGGAGGAACGCGGCGCGCTCCTGCCCGATGTCGATGAAGGCAGCCTGGAGACCAGGCAGGACCCGCGTGACCTTCCCGACGTAGACGTTGCCGACGGTGCTGGACTGCCGGCCCTTACGTTCGATGTGGAGCTCGGCGATGATCCCGTTTTCGATCAGCGCGGCGCGGGTTTCGCGGATGTCGCAGGAGATGACGAGAATGTTCTTGGCCATGGACGGGGGCTTTCCCGCCCGCAGAGACGCGATGCAGCGCTGTTGGACCCCTTCGCGATGACGGCAGGGGCGCTCGATCGCAGCGGGCCACGCATGGGCGACCGGCCGAGCCGCGGAGGGACGAGCGCGTCGAAAGGCGCTCCCTCGGCTGTTCGGTGACGCTGCGTGGCGGGTGCGGAGCTCGGTGCCATGTCCTCGACGACGGCCACCTCGGGAGAGGTGGAGAAGCGCGTCGCGCCCCACGGGCGCCGGCCAGGCCCTCGGCCCGACCGTGTTGAGTCACGAGATGCCCAGCGCGTAGGAACACGCTGGACGGAACCTTCGGGGGCGAGCCCCCTAGCCCTTTGGTACCGGAACTCGGGAGGTCGCGCCAGCACAAAGGCGGCGGCGCGGTCGGCGGTCGTGCTCGCGCTTCGCCCGCGCCGCCCGATTAAATAGGGAAGGCCCTGTCACACCCTTCCGCGCTACCGTTGCTCCCTCTCGGGCCTGGCGGGGTTCACGTTTCCGGGTCGACAGGGCCATGTCGCGCGGGCTCCCTTGCCGGGCGTCCGCGACTTCAGAATGGCTGCAAGGGGACGTTTACGTCGTTTGCCCGGGGCCGTCCAATCCTTTTGCGACCGGTTCGAGACCGACGAGGAAACTAATTCAATTACGGTCACTTGACCGGTCCTACTGGGCTCCTCGCCGTCCGACCGGCCCCCCTCTCCGTTGACCTCGTGGGTGAGGCTGCGAGAGTGCCGGCCCCATGGCGCTCCCTCGAACCCGCCTCCGCCTCGCGGCGTCGGCCTCGCTCGCCTCCCTCCTGCTCACCGCGTCCGGTGCCTCGGCCCAGACGATCCTCCGCGACGGCAGGCCCTGGGTCGTGACGAGCGCCGCGAAGGTCCGGGCGCCGGCGCGCTCGGCGGCCCCGGTCGTGCTCGAGAGCCGCGCGCGGGCCGTCCTCGCGCGAAGCGCGGCCTCGATCGTCCGGACCCGCGTCGATCGCTTCGGTGACGGCGACGTCGTCGTCCACTTCGCCCAGACGCACCGAGGCCTCCCCGTCATCGGACGCGGCGCGACGGTCCGCTTCGCGAGCGCGAGCGAACGCGTGATCACGACGACGGATCTCGAAGAGTCGCTTCCGGCGACCCTGACCCCCTCGATCTCCGCGACCGCCGCCGCGAAGGCCTCCGCGCGCTTCACGGCGCTCGGCGCGACGGAGAAGGACGCCCATCTCGTGGTCTGGGCGGGCCGCGGCGGCGCTCGTCTCGCCTGGGTCGTCCTTCCGGAGACCCACGGGCTGCCGACCGCGCCACGCGTCGTCGTCGACGCGACCGACGGGAGCATCCTCGAGGCGCGTGACCTCGTGCGCTTCGCGAAGGCGCAGGTCCATCGCTCGAACCCGATCAAGAGCCCCGCGACCGAGCTGCTCGAGATCGCCGTCACGCCGGGCGCGACGCTCACGAGCAGCGTGCTCCAAGCCGTCAACTGCATCGATCGCAAGACCGTGAAGCCCGTCGACTTCTTCGGGTTCAAGCAGAACATGCGCGTCTGCGACCTCGAGCAGACCGCGACCGCGAACGAAGCCGGCGACTTCGTCACGACGCCGGCGGATCTGCCAGGCAGCGTCGAGGCGAAGGGCGACGCGTTCAGCGAGGTCTCGCTCTACTTCCACGCCGCGAAGGCCTACGCCTACTTCCGCGGGCTCCAGGGCGACCCGGAGGCGGTCATCGCCGATGACGAGCCGCTCCGCCTCGTCGCGAACCTCCAGCTCCCGCCTGGCGTCGGCTCGGGCAGCTTCTCGAGCGCGGGCGACACGACGAAGCCGCTCGAGCCCTTCTCGAACGCGTTCTTCTCGCCGGCCGCGGGCGGCCTCGGCGATCTGTTCGCCCAGCTCTACGGCTACAAGGGCGGCGCCCTCTGGTTCGGTCAGGGACCCGAGCGCGACTACGCCTACGACGGCGACGTCGTGTACCACGAGCTCGGGCACGCGGTCGTCGATCACACCTTGAAGCTGGGGGCGTGGACGACGGACGCGTTCGGCGTGACGGCCGCGCCGGGCGCGATGAACGAAGCGCTCGCGGACTACTTCTCGTCCGCCATCACCGGCGACCCGGACGTCGGCGAGTACGCGTCGAAGGATCTCGCGCCGAACCAGAGCGTCATCCGCACGCTGGCGAACGCGGACACCTGCCCGACCGCGCTCGTCGGTCAGGTGCACCACGACTCCACCGTCTTCTCGGGAGGTCTCTGGGAGGCGCGCGCGTCGCTCGCCTCGGAGAGCGACCGCACGAAGCTCGACGCCGCGATCTTCAAGGCGATGCGCACGAACCCGGGTCGCGACGATCTCGGCTTCGAGGAGGCGACGCGCCTCTTCCTCGCCACGCTCGCCACGGACTTCCCCGCCGGACGCGAGGCGCTCGAGAAGGCGATGACGGCGCGCGGCGTGCTGCCGGCCCCCGCGTCGGGCGCCCCGCCCTGCACCGCGCGCATCCTCGCCTACGAAGGCAAGGCGATCCGCTCGGCTTCGCTGCGCCTCGGCTTCGCCGCGCCGGCGGGCGCGTCGATCGGGCTCGCAGGCATCGCGCCCGGGGTCGTGCAGGTGAAGGCGAAGGTGCCGGCGTACACGACGCAGGTGACGTTCACGTTCATCGCGAAGTCGAGCGAGGGCGGCGGCGGCTTCGGGGGAGGCGGCGAGCCGTTCGGCCCCATCGTGATCGCGAAGCTCGGCGCGCCCATCCAGTGGACGCCGGGCGCCCGCGGCCTCTCGGACGACGGCACCGCGAGGAAGAACCTCACCCAGTCGAGCGGGACGCTGAGCGCGACGTTCGACGTGCCGGCGAGCGACAGGGAGACCGAGGTCTTCTTCCAGATCGCGAACCAGGGCGACTCGGACGGCTCCTACGACGCGATCGAGGTCATGTCCGTCGGCGACGCGCCGCCGGCCTCGGCCCCGCCCTTCGACTCCGCCGCCGTCCCCGCGGCCGGAGGCGACAGCGAGGGCGGCTGCGCGACGACTCCGGGCGCGCGCCCGCACGGTCTCGCG
>JALHPN010000393.1 GCA_022842465.1 Polyangiaceae bacterium
CTCGGCGAGCGCGACGACGGCGCGCGGCCGCCTCGCGACGTGCGCATAGGCGTCGCCCGCGCCGGCGTCGGCCTCGCCGGCGGCGACCCGGACGTCGCGGTTCTCTCCTGCGACGTCCCGCGGACCTGGCGAGCACCCCGCGCCCGCCGAGGCCGCGAGCGCCGCGAGGAGGGTCGCGCCCGCTCTCACGCCCCGAGCCCCACGACGGTCACGAGAAGAGCTGCTTCGCGATCACGATGCGCTGGATCTGCGCGGTGCCCTCGTAGATCTGGAGGATCTTCGCGTCGCGCATGAGCTTCTCGACCGGGTATTCCTTCACGTAGCCGTTGCCGCCGAAGACCTGCACCGCGTCGGTCGCGCTCTGCATCGCGGCGTCCGCGCCGAACGCCTTCGCGCAGCTGGACGTGAGCGGATCGCGGATCCCCTTGTCGAGCGCCCACGCCGCCTTGTGCACGAGGAGGCGCGTCGCCTGGTAGCGGATGGCCATCTCCGCGATCATCGCCTGCACGAGCTGGTGCTGCGAGATCGGTTGCCCGAACGTCTTCCGCTCCTTCGCATACGCGACGCACTCGTCGATGCACCGGCGCATGATCCCGCAGGCGATTCCGCCGATGTCGGGGCGCGTCTGGTTGAAGGTCTCCATCGCGACCTTGAAGCCGTGGCCCGGCGGCGCGAGCACCTGCGCGGCGGGCACGTGGACGCCGTCGAGCATCACCTGCGCGGTGTCGCTCGCGCGCTGCCCGAGCTTGTCCTCGTGCTTGCCGACGGTGAGGCCCTTCGCGTCGCGATGGACGATGAACGCGCCGATCCCCTTGTGACGGAGCTCGGGGTTCTCGGTCGCGAAGATCACGTAGAAGCTCGCCAGGTTGGCGTTCGTGATCCACGCCTTCGTGCCGTTCAGCACGTAGCCGCCGTCGGCCTGCTTCACCGCCCGCGTCTGGAGGCCGGCGACGTCGCTCCCGGCGCCGGGCTCCGTCGTCGCGTAGCTCACGAAGGTCGGCTCGCTCATGAGCCAGCCGAAGTACTTCTTCTTCTGCTCGTCCGACCCCGCGAGCTTGATCGGCGTGAGGCCGAGGGTGTTCGCGGTGATGCTCGTCTGGATGCCGCTGCACCCGTACGCGAGCTCCTCGGTGACGAGGACCGAGTCGAGATCCGACAGCCCTGGCCCGCCGTACTCGGCCGGCAGGGTGGGGTTCGCCAGGCCGAGCTTCCACGCCTCGGCGAACACCTCGCGCGGAAACTCCGACTTCTGGTCGGCCTCCGGCGCGACGGGGATGATCCGCTCCTTCGCGAATCGCTTCGCGGCGTCGATGAGAGCGCGCTGTTCCTCGGTGAGCTCGAAGTCGATCATGGCGTAGGACCCCGTTCTAGGTGCCGAGAGCCTCTCACGGCAAGCGCGACCACGCTACCTACTCGCGCGCCCGCTTCTGCCGCTGCTCGATCGCCTGCCGTGCGGCGCGCGCGCCGAGGGACCAGCCGATGGCGATGCCCAGGAGGAGCACGGCCGGGATGTAGACCACGTGATCGGTCGTCGGGAGGCCCATCGCGTCACGTCTTGGCGCGCGTGTCCGAGCCGTCCTTGCCGGCGGCTGCGCGATCGATCGCCGCCTCGAGTCCCGCGAGCCTCGCTCCGATCGCCGACGACCGTCGCCAGAGGAGGAAGATCCAGGCCATGAGGATGACCCAGATCGCCGCGTACGCGACGACCATGAGCGTCCCGCCGCTGTACTCTTCGTGGCCCTCGACGGCCGCGAAGTCCGTGGAACGATCCGAGGGCGCGCCCGAGGCGGCCGCCGGCTTCTGCACCTCGGGATCCGCCGCCTTCGTCACCGGCGGCGGCGCCCTGTCGAACCCGCTCATCATGCCTCCATCCTGTCGTCGAGACCCAGGTCGACCGCGTCCTCCTCCGCGTTCCGGAGGCGGCTCTTCACGAGCTCGACGCGCATGCTCGCCCAGAGCAGCGTCACGGCGAAGACCGTGAAGGCCACCATGCCGAGCGCGAAGGCGATCTTCATGTCCGCGTGCTGGAGCCCGCCGCCCTTGCCCGTGACGACGACGGGGTGCTGACCGCCCCACTTCTGCACGCTGTAGTGGATGATCGGGAGGTTCGCGGCGCCGATGATGCCCAGCGCGGCGGCGAACTTGCGCTCACCGGGGCCGTCTCCCGAGAAGGCGCGGAGCACCGCGTACGCCACGTAGACGAGCCAGCTCAGCATCGCGGTCGTGAGGCGCGGGTCCCACGTCCAGAAGTAGCCCCAGGCCTTCGCCGCCCAGAGCGGCCCCGTCACGAGCACGATCAGCCCGAAGACGATCGCGACCTCCGCGCCGGCGCGGGCCAGGGCGTCGCGGACGTCGGTGGGCTTCAGCAGGTACCCGACGGAGCCGAAGAAGCAGGCCGTGGCCCCGATGTACATCGCGTAGGCGCTCGGCACGTGGAAATAGAAGATCTTCTGGACGATGCCCATCCGCGCCTCGATCGGCGCGCGGACGAAGATCCAGTAGATCGTCACGAGGAGCAGCGCCGCGCTCGTTCCGAGCAGCGCGGTGAAGGCGAGGCTCTTGTCGCCACCGGATCGTCGGGCCACGGCCCGATACCCTACCACGCGTCGGGCCGACCAGGATCGGGAGCCGGGACGTTCAACCCTTCGACCAGGCCTTCTTCGACTGCTCGGCCTGCTTCGCGACCGCCGCGTCGAGCTCCTTCGCGAAGGCCTCGAGCGCCGGGTTCTTCGGATCCATGTGCATCGCCATGACGAGCTGGATCTTCGCCTGCTTCGGGTCGCCCTTCTTGGCGAGCTCCTCGGCGCGGAGGACGAAGGGACGAGCGCCCGGGTTCTTGATCCGGTCGACGAGACGGTTCGACGGCATCGCGCTCGGGGTGAGGGAGCGCGGTCCCGCCTCTCCCTCGATCACGAGGGACTCGGGCCGGAGGATGCCGTTCGCGAGCGCCTCGTCGTAGCGCAGGCGGAGCTGCGGATCGGCGAGCACCCGGTACGCCTCGGTCCCTCGACGGAAGATGTAGCCGATCGCGGCCTGCTCTCCGTGCGGTCGCCAGGTGTGGACGTCAGGGTGGAAGATCTCGGCGAACGCATGGAACGCGTGACGGAGGTCGTCGTACGTCGCGTTCGTCTCCACGCGGAAGAGCTCGTAGAACGAGAGGTGATCGAGGGCCGTCAGCCACTGCCGGATCGCGGGCCCGTCCACGGCGCTCCTCGGCTCCTCAGGACGGACCCGCAGGCCCGTTCCCCGTGACGGGCTGCTGCGCGAAGCGGTTGATCATGAGGACGACCGAGGACTCGTCGGCGACGCCGACGAGCTGCAACGTCGCGCGGGCCTCCTGGCCCGTCTGCACGTCACGCGCGCGCACACGCAGGGTTCCGTCGGCGTCCACCTCGAACGTGACGGCGACGACCACCTCACCGCGCGGCGCCGGCCGGAGGCCGGAGAGCTCCACCTCACCGAGGTAGGTGTTCTGCGGGAAGTGACCATGCTCGCCCTGCGCGACGCGGACGCGCACGGTCGTCTGCATGTCGCGTCCGGTCGCGAAGCGTCGCGTGCGCTCGCAGGGGATCTTGGCATTCCGCGGAATGATCGTGTCCGTGTACCCGCCCGCCGTCTCGACCACGAGGCCGCGCGGCGTGACGTCGACGAGCACCGGCGCCGCGTACTGGAGGGTCCGGGGCGGAGCCTGCGACGGGTGCGGGTGCGGGTACGCCCCTGCGAGAGGGACGTCCGACGACGTGCCGGGCGGCGAGGACGGCGGGTGATGGCCGAAGATGGGCGGCGGCGGCGCCGAGCCGTACGCGCCGGGATGCGGCACCTGCGTGGGCTGCGAGGTCGCGTAGGGGTTCGAGCCGCTCGGGCTCATCGCCGGCGGCGGCGCGGAGCCGTAGGGCATCTGTTGCATCGGCGCCGTCACGCGATGATGGGGCGGAGGCGGCGCCGAGCCGCCTGGGAAGCCGGGGGGCGGAGCGCCCATCGGCGAGGCGAGGGTCGCCACGAACGGCGCAGGCGGCGCCGGCGGCGCGCTCGCCGGACGCGCTCCGAGCGGCGACGTGACGTTGTGCGCCGCGGGACGCGCCTGCATCG
>JALHPN010000394.1 GCA_022842465.1 Polyangiaceae bacterium
GGCGAGGGCGAGCGCCGCGCCACGGGTGTCTCCCGCCACGCGCGCGGTCACCCAGGCCTCCGCGAATCCCCACGGCGTCACCGCGGACGCGAGCCCCTCGGCGGCCTCCCGGCTCTCGGCGACGCGCCCCGCGCGGCGGAGCGCCGAGACGAGCGCGATGCGGAGGCGGGGCGGCTCGGGCGGCCGCGCGAGGCGGGCGCGACAGAGGGAGAGCACCGACTCCACGTCACCCGCGCGCTCCGCCAGCCGAAGCGCCTCCCAGAGGACGAGGTCGTCGTCGCGATGCACCGCAGACAGCTCGGCGAGGACCTTCGCGAGCTCCTTCGACGCGTCCGGGGCGGAGCGGAGGAGCCGCACGAGATCACCGAGGAGACCGACCTTCGCCGAGTCGGCGCTCGTCTCGAGGGCCCGACGCGCGAGCGCGACCTCTTCGTCGCGCCGCCGGAGCGCCGTCTCGTGACGGGCGATCGCCGCTCGCGCGTCTTCGTCCGCTGGATCCTGCGCGAGGAGGACGCCCTGCGCCCAGCACGCGAGCAACGGATCGCGGCCGTGCTCGGCGACCTCCGCGAGAGCTCGCGCCGCTGCGGCCGGGGCGGCCGGCGCGAGCGCCGCCCGGACGAGGCCCTCGACGAGCCAGGTCGTTCCCCCCGTCCGACGCGCGAGCGCCTTCAACGCGTGGAGCGCGTCGGTGTTCGTGGGGTCGGCGGCGACGGCTCGCGAGTACGCTTCGAGCGCGCGCTCGTTCGCGGCGAGCGGACCCGCGCAGAGCCGCCCGAGCTCCGCCCATCGCGTCGACGCCGCGCGTCCCTCTGCACGCTCGGCCCGGACGGAGAGGCGCGCAGCGACGAGCTCGTGGGCGCCGGCCCGCGACAGGAGGGCGTCGAACGCATCTGCGGTCGCTCCCTCGAAGACGCCATCCATCCCCGCGTCGAACGCCGCGAAGAGGGCGCGCCCGAGATCACCCGTCGCGAGCGCGGCGTCGAGGCGCTGCTCGTGGACCGCCTCGGCCTCGTGCTCCTCTCCGCTCGCGCGACGCGCGTCCGCGTGACGTCGCAGGACGAGGTCCGCTGCCGCGATCCGCGCTGCCTTCGCGAACCGCGACGCGAGCGCGGCGACGGCGACGGGGCTGGCCGGATCGAGCTCGACGGCGCGGAGGAGATCCTCCAGCTCGAGCTCGGGGTCTCCCTCCGCCCCGCGCCGGCGCGCCGCCTGGGCGTAGGCGTCCGAGCCGTCGCGAGCGCTGACGACGTCCGAGGCCCAGGACGGAAGCGTCGCGAGCAGCTCGAGCGGCAGCGCATCCGCCGGGTCCGACGCTGCAGCGTCGAGGAGCGCCTGGATTGCGCCGCCGGCGTCGCCGCCGCGCGCGTGGAGCACGCCGATCCGGACGAGGCGCGACGTCCGTCGGACGGGCTCCTCCTCGTCGGGCAGCCTGCGCAGCTCCGCGGCCGCGAGCACAGGCTCGCCGAGCTTCTCGAGCCAGCCTGCGAGGCGAATGCGGAGCACGGGGTCCTCCCGCGTCGCCAGCGCACGTGTCGCGAGCTCGACGGCCGTGTCGAGCTCCCTGTCGCCCCGAACGAGCGCGTCGGCGAGCGCGCCCGCCGCGGCGTGTTCCTCGTCGCGATCACCGAGCATGCGCGCGACGTCGACCCGCGCGCGCAGCGGCGCGAGCACGGCCATCCGGCCCAGCCTCCGCGCGAGACGAGCGCGCGCCGAGTCCGGAGCGCGAGACGCGCTCACGGGCTCGTGCGGCGCAGCTCCGTTCTCGTGGCCCCCCACGTTCACCTCACGACCACCGCGAAGGGCAGCGCCACCACTGCGTTCTCCCCCTCTGCGAGGGGCGCCACGCTCGTCACGAACGGGACCATCTCGGGGGCGATGCGGTCGAGGATCGACATCGGCGACGTAGCCCTCGCTGCAGCCTTCTGGGCGCGCTCCTCGGCAGCGCGCGGCTCGAGCGCATCGAGGAACGCGGGCTTGCCCGACACCGTGACGACCTTGGCGTCCTTCGGGAGATTCGCGAGCTCCCGCGCCTTCGCGATCGCGTCGCGGAGGCCGCCGAGCTCGTCGACGAGGCCGCGGGCCTTGGCGTCGCGACCGCCGAAGATGCGCCCTTCGGCGCTCTCCGCCACCTTGTCTCGCGTCATCGTCCTTCCGCGCGTGCTGCGGCCCTCGACGATCCGCTGGAGGAAGAGCTCGTAGATGTTGGACATGCTCTCGAGCACACGGCCGCGCGTGGCGTCGTCCCACTTGAGGAGCGGCGACTCATAGCCCGCGCGGGCGGCGGCGCCGGGCCTCGGGCTCGCGGCGAACGTCTCGGAGTGGACGCCGACCTTCTCGAGCGCGTCGCCGACGCCGATCTTGCCGCCGACGACGCCGATCGACCCGACGATGCTCATGGGCTCGGCGAAGATGAAGTCTCCCGAACAGGAGAGGTAGTAGCCGCCGCTCGCGGCCATCTCGCCGACGCTGACGACGAGCGGCTTCTTCTTCCGCAGCTTCATCAGCTGGTGCCACATGAGATCGCTCGCGAGGGCGCTGCCGCCGGGCGAGTCGATGCGGAGGACGACCGCCTTCACGTCGTCGTCCTTCTCGAGCTTCGCGATCGTGCGCGAGACCTCCTTCTCGATGATGCCGCCGCGGCCGCCGAAGATGCCGTTGCCGCCGGCCGACATCGCGATGCTGCCCGTGAGGCGGACGAGCGCGACGGGCCCGTGCTCGCTCGACTCGCCCGCGAGCGCGCGGAGGAGCTCGGAGAGCCCGTCCGGCTGATCGTCGGCGCCCGGGCCGAAGAAGATCTTCTCGCGAACCGCGCCCGAGTCCTTCTTGAGCGCCGCGAGCGCTTCGTCCGCGTAGCCGACTTCGTCGGTGAGGCCCATCTCCTTCGACTTCGCGGCGCCGTAGGGTCCGTCCTCGACGGCATCGACGAGCGCCCCGTTCTTCCTCTTCTTGATGTCCTCGAGCCAGGAGCCGCGGAGATCCGCGAGCGTGCTCGTGAGCGACTGCCGCGCCTCCGGGCTCGGTCCGTCACGCGTGAGCGGCTCCTCCGCGCCCTTGAACTTCCCCACCTGGAGGATGTCGATGTTCAGGTGCAGCTCGTCGGCGAGGAGCCGGCGGAAGTAGACCACCTGGCTCGCGAGGCCGATGGCCTCGGTGTCGCCCGCGGGGGACATCCACACGCTGGGGCAGCCGCGAGCGGCAGCCATGTACGAGGCGTTCGAGAGCGCGTCGGCGTGGCAGCTGACCTTCTTCGAGGCGGCGAGCCTCTCGAGCTCGACGCCGATCTCGGCGGCGCGGGCCGGACCGAGCGAGTTCGTCCCGAACTTCACGAGGACGGCGACCACGTCCTTGTCCTCCTTGAGCTCGTCGATCGCCTCGAGGAGCGAAGAGAACGCGCGCGAGCGACCGCCCATCGAGAAGAGGCCGCCGCTCTCGACCTCGGGGACGCCGGCCGAGAGATCGAGCACCGCGACGGCCGGGCCCTTCTTCGGGGGCGGCTCGGTCTTCCCGGGCTCCTTGGCGCGACCGTCGCAGGCGAGCGCCGAGCACGCGAGCGCCAGGACCAGCGGCGCGGCAGTGGAGAGCGTGCGTGTCCGGCGGTTCATCCGCCACCTCCTTGTTCGGGTGCTTGGGTGGGCGCGGCGGGGGCCGCGCCTTCGAGGCGCTGCTGGATGCGAGCCGGATACGTCCCGGGTGGGAAGCGGTCGACGATCTCCTTGTACGTCTTGGACGCGCTCGCGCGCTCGCCCGACTCCCATTCGACGTCGGCGAGCCCCACGAGCGCGGGCAGGTACATGGGATTGATCGCGAGCACGCGCTTGTACGACGCCTTCGCGCCGGCCAGATCCCTCTGCGCATGCGCGATCGCGGCGAGGCCGTGGAGCGCCTCCGAGTCGTTCGGATTCCGGTCGAGCGCCGCGGAGTAGAGCAACCGCGCCTTCTCGTAAGAGCCCTTGGCCCTCGCCGCCTCCGCCTGGGCGACGAGGACGCGCGGATCGCCCGACGGCGGGCCCGCCCCGGCCGCTTGCGGTGCGCCGGGGCCCGGAGGGGACGCCGCGACGGC
>JALHPN010000395.1 GCA_022842465.1 Polyangiaceae bacterium
GATCGCGTCCTCCGGCATGCGGAACGAGAACCTGTTTCCCTGCGGGAGGAAGGGCCCGAGGTCGATCCCCCGCGGGATCTGCGCGAGGGGGTTCTCCCCCGCGGCACCGGCCGCCGCCGCGGCGTCGGCGCCGGCATCCGCGGCCGCCGTCGCCGCCGGACCCGCCGGGAAGAAGCGCGGCGCCCCGGCGAACGCGCCGCCGTCACCGCCCACCCCCGCCGCCGCCGCGAAGCAGACGTAGTAGAGATCGTTCGGCGGGTTGAGGCAGACGAGCGGGATCCAGAAGAGCTTGAGCGGCCGGGTCTTCACCGGCCGCCCGTCGGTGAGCAGGACCTCGAGGTTCACCGTCTCACCAGGCCTCGCGTAGGGCTTGTCGACCTGGACGCCGAACATGCGCACGCTGTCGACGCGGCTCTTCGGATCGAAGCCCTCCCCACCGCAGGCGAAGGCGAGGGCCGCCGCGACGACCGCGGCGAGCGCGGCGAGCGCGAGCGCAGAACGCGTCCTTCTCTCCCTGCCCATCAGAACTCCCCTCGCATGCCGATGCTCGGGAGGATCGGAACGCCGCTGGCGTTCGACCTCAGCGTCTGGTTGAAGTTGTAGCTCACGCCCTCGACGTTCGCCCGGTTGTAGCTGTTGTAGACGTCGAGGTAGATCGCGAACTTCCCCCACGTCCCTTCCCATGTCTTGTCGACGCGTACGTCGAGCTGGTGGAACATCGGGTTCCGCTGGCTGAACGGAGGGTACGTGACGCCCGGGATGTACGAGCCCGTGCTGAGGTCGAAGAAGCCGTACTGCTGCGGGGTGGTGTTGCTCCCAGAGATGAGCCGGAAGCGCGCGCCGATCTCCCATCCGCCACCGAGGCGGTAGCTGCCGATCGCGGTGAGGATGTGCGTCTGGTCGTACTGGAAGAGACGCTCGGGCTCGCTCGGGGTGTCGCGCCGCACGCTCCGGGAGAGCGTGTACGCGAGGAAGCCGAAGAACCGCGCGTCGGGCTTGTAGCGGAGCAAGGTCTCGACGCCGTACGCGCGACCCTGCCCGACGTTGCCGATGCGCGGCGTGACGATGCCGTCGTACTGCCGGTAGAAGACCTCGCTCGAGACCTCGAGCTGCTTCGTGATCTCCTGCTCGAAGCCGCCGCCGTAGTGGTTCGCGACCGTCGAGCGGAGCCCGGGGACGCCGAACACGGGGCTCGTCTCCTGCGGCTGGGGGGCCTGCGCGAAGCGGCCGATGCCGCCCTTCACGGTCGTGCGCGGGAAGCCCTGGTGGAGATCCTGACGCCCCACGAGGCGAGGCTGCACGTCCCAGCGTTTCGTGTCCTTCGCGTAGTCGACACGGACGCCGGGGACGATGCGCGTGCCCCGGAACGGCGTGATCTCGAGCTCGTCGTAGAACGCGGGTCGATACACCGCGTCGCTCTCCGAGACCTGGAGCGGCGGCCGGCTCCCGAACGGGCCCGCGGGCGGCTCGCCGGGGCGCGGCGGCGGCGGGAGGCGCACGTTCACCGTGTAGGGCTGGTAGAGGATGTCGAGACCGAAGTTGTTCCGCGCGCCGAGCCCGAGCTTGGTGGAGAGCTCGAAGCGGGGATTGATCGGATACGACTCCAGGAGGAAGAAGTTGTCGCTCACCGTGAACTGGAGGGCGTCCTTGCCCGCCGCGACGACGGCGCGGAGCTCGATGTCGTCGCTCAGCTTGCCGACGTACCGGGCCTGGAGCCGGTAGAACGCCGTCCCGAGCGTGATGTTGCCGCCGAGACCCGGGTTCGACGAGGCGACCTGGTTGACGAGCACCTCGAGCCGGTCGTCCGAGCCGAAGAGGAAGAGCCGAAAATCGTGCTCCTTCTTCTTGCCGAACTCACGCTGCACCATGAACTGGTAGTCGTAGTAGACGGGCGCGGTCGTGACGGACGAGCCCGCCTGCTCGAGCACTGGCTTCAGCCAGAGATCGACGTACGAGCGGCGGCCGCCGACGGCGAAGTTCCAGCCCGTGTTGCCGAGCGGCCCCTCCGCGAGGAAGCGCGCGTCGATGAGGTCGGCCTGACCGAGACCGTGGAGCTTCTTGTCCTTCTTCACGCGCGGCGCGTGGACGCCGACGTCGACGACGCCGCCCGTGAAGCGGCCGAAGTAGGTGCTGAAGTTGCCGGGGTAGAAGTCGATGCGGTCCAGCATCTCCGTCGGGATGACGCTGGAGAGACCGCCGAAGTGGTAGATGATCGGCACGTAGGTCCCGTCGACGAACGTGCCCGTCTCCTGGGGCGCGGCACCGCGGACGATGAGGAGACCGGCGAGCCCCGGCGGTCGCGCGATGCCGGGGAGGTTCTGGACGGCGCGGAGCGCGTCGCCGTTGGTGCCCGGGCTCCGCGCGAGCTCGCGCTGCTCGAGCGTGCGCTTCGTCACCTCGCGCGCGGGCCGCTTGCCGACGACGCGGACCTCGTCGACCTCGTCCTCCTTGCCGCCGGGCGGAGGGGGAGGAGGAGGAGGCGCTTCGCGCTCGAGCCGCACGTCGACGCGGGCCTCCTGCCCTGCCTCGATCGAGTCCTCGAACTCCTGCGGATTGAACCCGCCGGAGGCGACGCGGATCCGATACTTCCCTGCCGGCAGGCCCGTCACCTCGAACGTTCCGTCGGGCTTCGCCGTCGCTTCGCCGCGGACGCCGTCCTCGCTCTCGACCGTGACGGTCGCGCCCGTGACGGGGCGATCGCCCGCGGCCGTCGCGACGCGTCCGACCACGCGCGAAACGGGAGGCGTGAAGACGTACTTGTGACGGATCTTCGCCGCCACGGGCTGACCGTTCTTGGTGGCCGGATCGAACTGGAGCTTCTGCGCGGCGGCGACGGCGGCCTCGTCGAACCCGTGCCCCTGCGGGGCCTCGACGGTCGCGCTCTTCACCGCGCCGGTGGCGTCGAGCTCGAGGACGAGCACGACCTCGACGTCGCCCTTCACCTTGTCGGTGAGCGCTTGCCGCGGGTACTCGGCGCCCTCGTCCTTCACGAGCCGCGGCGCGACGATCGTGGGCGGCGGCGCCGGCGCGGGCTGCGCGGGAGCGTCGGGCGCGGGCTGGGCCACGGAGCCACCGGGTTGCGCGCGCGCCACGCTCGCCGTCGCGGAGGCGAGCACGCCCGCGAGGACGCCGAGCACGACCCGAGCACGGGCAGATGCGTGCGGTCTCATCGAGAGGGCCGGCACGCTACCACGCCTCGGCGCGCTCTTGGCGTGCTAAGAACGCGCCGCTTTCGCCGTGCTCCGTGGTGCCCACCGTGCTCCGTGACGTCATGTCTTTCGCCCCTCGCGTGAAGGCGATCGCGCGACGCGTGGACGGTCCGGCCTACGCGCTGTGGGCGGCCCTCTGCACCGTCGCGTCGGCCCGCCTCTTCTACGGGTACATGCTCAAGCAGACGGGCGGCGAGTGGAGCGCCCCGCTCGACGACGTGTTCATCCACTTCGACTACGCACGGGCGACCGCTCAAGGGCATCCGTTCGAGTGGACCGTCGGCAACGGCTATTCCTCCGGCAACACGAGCCTCACGTATCCGTTCGCGCTCGCGCTCGGATGGCTCGCGGGGTTCACCGGGAGAGACCTCATGGTCTTCGCGGCCGTGCTCGCGATGACGTGCGTGTTCGGGACCCTCCTCGCCGTCCGTCGCCTCGTCGTCGAGGACCCGAGCGACGACGGCGGCCGGCTCGGCTCGTACCTGCTACCGCCCGTCTTCCTCTCCATCGGCGCGCTCGACTGGTCCCTGTGGAGCGGGATGGAGGTCGCCTTCTTCCTCGCGACGTGGGCGATCGGCCTCGTGGCCTTCCTCCGGCTGGAGGAAGCCGTCCGTCTCCGGGACGGGGGGCGGCGCGCGGCGCGGAGGGCGTGGACGCTCGGCCTCGCCGGCGCGCTGATGGTGACGACACGCCCCGAGGCGGCGATGACCCTCGCGGTGTTCGGGCTCGCCGCGGCGCAGCTCCGCGCGCGACGCGGGCGCGGGGCTGCGATCGC
>JALHPN010000396.1 GCA_022842465.1 Polyangiaceae bacterium
CCCTCCGCGACCGCACCCGCGGCCCCCACGTCGTCGACCTCGGTCGAGGAGCCGGCCCCTTCGAGCAGCGGCGCCTCGCCGGGCGGCTCGGCCGCGCCCACGGCCACGACCACGAGCACCGGCGCCGCAGGGGGAGACCTCCCGGCGCCGAAGCCGCTCGCGCCGACGCCGGTCGACACCACGCCGGTCCCCGTCCCGACGACGCCGACGACGCCGAAGGAAGATCCGTCCCTGCCCTCGAAGACCGACTGAGCGTATCCTCGCGGGCCCATGGCCAGCCCGCTCTCCGAGACGCCTGCGTGGAACGCCCTCGCTTCACATGTCGCGTCCCTCCGCGACGTGCACATGCGCGATCTCTTCGCGAGGGACCCGGAGCGGTTCGCGCGAATGTCCCACGAGGCTTGCGGGCTCTTCGTCGACACCTCGAAGCATCGCGTCACCGACGAGACGTGGCGGCTTCTCCTGGATCTCGCGCGGCAGCAGGGCGTCGAGCGCTGGCGCGACGCGATGTTCCGCGGCGACAGGATCAACGGGACCGAGGATCGCGCCGTCCTCCATGTCGCTCTCCGCAACCGCTCGAACCTTCCGATCGAGGTCGACGGAAAGGACGTGATGCCGTCGGTGAACGGCGTCCTCGCGAAGATGCGCGCGTTCACGGATCGCTTGCGGAGCGGCGCGTGGAAGGGGCACACCGGCAAGGCCATCACCGACGTCGTGAACATCGGCATCGGGGGCTCGGATCTCGGCCCCGTCATGGTGACCGAAGCGCTCCGGCCCTACTGGAAGGAGGGCCTCCGGGCCCATTTCGTCTCGAACGTCGACGGGACACACCTCGCGGAGACGCTGAAGAAGGTCGCCGCGGAGACGACGCTCTTCATCGTCGCGTCGAAGACGTTCACGACACAGGAGACCCTCACGAACGCGCACTCCGCGCGGGCGTGGCTCCTTCGCGAGCTCGGGGCGAAGGACGAGGCGGTGGCGAAGCACTTCGTCGCGCTCTCGACGAACGCGAAGGAGGTGTCTGCGTTCGGGATCGACACCGCCAACATGTTCGAGTTCTGGGACTGGGTCGGCGGCCGCTACTCGCTGTGGAGCGCGATCGGTCTACCGATCGCCTGCGTCGTCGGGATGGACGCGTTCGAGGAGCTCCTCGACGGCGCGCACGAGATGGACCTGCACTTCCGCACGGCGCCGCTGGCGTCGAGCCTCCCCGTCCGTCTCGCGATGCTCGGCGTCCTCTACGGCGGCTTCTTCGGCGCGGAGACGCACGCCATCCTCCCCTACGACCAGTACCTCCATCGCTTCCCGGCGTACTTCCAGCAGGGAGACATGGAGTCGAACGGCAAGCGGGTCGACCGCGAGGGCCGCGAGATCGGCTACGCGACCGGCCCCGTCGTCTGGGGCGAGCCGGGCACGAACGGACAGCACGCCTTCTACCAGCTCATCCACCAGGGGACCCGGCTCGTCCCGTGCGACTTCATCGCGCCCGTGCGGACGAAGAATCCCATCTCGGGCGGGCGGCACCACGAGATCCTCCTCGCGAACTTCTTTGCGCAGACGGAGGCGCTCATGCGCGGCAAGACGGACGAGGAGGCGCGCGCGGAGCTCGTCGCGCAGAAGATCCCGCCCGAGCGCATCGACGCGCTCCTCCCCCACAAGGTCTTCCCGGGGAACCGACCTACCACGTCGATCCTCGTCGAGGAGATCACGCCGCGGACGCTCGGAGCGCTCGTCGCGCTCTACGAGCACAAGATCTTCGTCCAGGGCATCGTCTGGAACATCTACAGCTTCGATCAGTGGGGCGTGGAGCTCGGCAAGCAGCTCGCGAGCAAGATCCTCCCCGAGCTCGCGGGGACGGGCACCGTGACGTCCCACGACGCGAGCACGAACGGGCTCGTGAACCACTACAAGGCGCGGCGGGATCGCGCCTGACGCGCGTCAGGAGGCGTCGATGGGCTTCGTCTTGTCGAGCAGGCTCGGCAGCGCGCCCGTGACGCGCCGCTGCCACTCCTCTGCGTCGACGAGGTGCGCCCCGCCGGGGCACATCCGCGCGTAGCGATCGAGGTGCGCGACGGCCGCGCGCGGGTCGCTCGCCGCGATCTGCTTGGCGCCGGCGACGAGCGCGCTGAAGTACGCGTCGTCGAGGACGAAGGGATCGAGCTCCTTGACCGCGGTGTTCCTCGCGATGGCGGCCTCGAAGTCGCTCGCGGCCTCCTCGTAGCGCTCGAGGAGCTCGTAGGCGGTGGCGCGATCGAAGAGGGGCTCCGGGCCCTGGTCGCCGCCTTCGATCGCCGCCGTCGCAGCGGCGACGGCGTCGTCGTAGTCGCCCTCCTCGATGTTCTTCTTCGCGAACGACATCCCGTAGCGGCCGGCCATGATGCGCGGGACGCTAGCACGGCGTAGAGTGCAGCGGCGATGAAGACGATCTTCGTGTCGGGAGCGGCCTCGGGCATCGGGCGAGCCTCGGCTCACCTCTTCGCGGCGCGCGGCTGGTTCGTCGGCTGCTACGACGTGGACGTCGACGGTGCGCGCGCCGTCGCCGCGGAGATCGGCGTGAACGCGACCCACGGAAGGCTCGACGTCACGAACGAGGAGTCGTGGAAGACGGCGCTCGCGGACTTCGAGAAGGCAGGGCGCGGCGACCTCGACGTCCTCTTCCTCTCGGCCGGCATACTCCGCATGGGCCGCTTCGAGGACGTCTCCCCGGCCGAGTGTCGATCGCAGCTCGAGGTCAACGTGATGGGCGTGGTCCTCGGCATCCAGGCGGCGCTGCCGCTCCTGACGAAGACGCCGAACAGCGCCGTCGTGACGATGTCGAGCGCGTCTGCGATCTACGGTCAGCCCGAGCTCGCCGTCTACTCGGCGTCGAAGTTCGCGGTCCGCGCGATCACGGAGGCGCTCGACGTCGAGCTACGCGGGCGCGGCATCCGCGTCACGGACGTCATGCCGAGCTACGTCGACACGCCGATGGTGCGCGCGCAGACGTACCGCGCGAAGACGATGGATACCCTCGGCGTGAAGCTCACCGCGGAAGACGTCGCCGAGGTCGTTTGGAAGGCGGCCCACGGCTCGCGCCTCCACTGGTTCGTCAACGCGAACATGCGCGTCGCGGAGGTGCTCCAGGCAGTCGTGCCCGAGAGGATCGGGCGCTTCATGATGCGCAGGATCGGCTGAACGTCGCGCTCAGGCGAGCGCTTCGAGCTGCAGCCGCGTGCGGCCGACGATGATCTCGTCGCCGGCGACGAGCTCCTGCTCGCCCTTGATGCGGACGAAGACGCCCGTGCGGGAGCCGAGGTCCGAGAGGACGATCGAGCCCGCCTGCTCCTCGACGAGGCAGTGCTGGTCGTCGACGAGGGGGTCGCCCGTGAAGACGAAGTCGCCGATCGCGGAGCCGATCTGCATCGTGGTGCCTCGCGCGACGACGCAGGCCCCTTTGGCGCCGCCCTCGAACAGCTGCACCACGCGGAAGGACGACGGCCACTTCGGCGACGAGTAGAAGTAGGTCGGGCCCGGGCCGGGGCCGTCGTTCGGCTCGGGATTCCGCTCGATCACCAGGACCTGGTCGCCGACCATGAACTCGTCGCCGACCTCGAGCTCGACCGGCTGGCGAACGCGGAGGAAGACGCCGTTGCCGGCCTCGAGGTCCACGAGCCAGATGCGGCCCTTCACCCAGCGGATCTGCGCCTCGCGCGGATGACAGAAGCGCTCGTTCGCGAGGGCGATCGCGCCGTCGGCACCGATGATCGCCGCGTCGCCGTTCGGCTCGTAGAACGGAGGACCGCCGCCGAGGCTCCGGACGACGTGGAGCCGGAACCGGACCGGCTGATCGCGCGGGACGGGCTTGCCCACCAGCTTGGCGATCGACGGCCCGACCGACGGCTGGCTCGGCGGCGGCTGCCGCTGAGACGACGGCGGCGGCGGCGCGGGCGCGGGCGCGGGGAGGGGGGCCTCCG
>JALHPN010000397.1 GCA_022842465.1 Polyangiaceae bacterium
CCGCCGAAGCCGCCGCGACCACCGCCGCCGCCGCCGCCGCCGCCGCCGCCGCCGCGGTTCGGACGCTCCTCGGCCTCGTTCACGCGAAGCGGACGGCCGTCCATCATCGCGCCGTTGCTCTCGGCGATGGCCTTCTGGGCCTCCGCTTCCGTGCTCATCGTGACGAACGCGAAGCCGCGCGAGCGGCCGGTCTCACGATCCGTGACGACGTGGACGTCGGTGACAGAGCCGCAGCTCTCGAACCAAGCGCGAACGCTCTCGGTGGTGGCGTTGAACGAAAGATTGCCGACGTAGAGACGAGTACCCATGTGACCTTCGCTTCTCTCTCGTGCCTTGACACGATGCAGTGCTGCAGTGACTTCAGTGGCGTTTCCTCACGCGTGACGCATCGAGCAGAGCGAGCAGCGATCCCGAAACCGAGAAACCGGAGCCGTTTGCGAAGAGACGTTCGGTGAGCCGGTCCCACTCTAGCGGAGAATCGAGCCCCCGCAACGGGTTTCCGGCCAGGTGTGCGCGGGAGGGGCACACGCGCCACGACGAAGGTCCAGGGGGGCGAACTTCTTGAAAGTATTGAATGCGCCCGCTTCCCGAGGATGGGCTCGTGAGGGGTCGACGTCCGAGAGGACGGGCGACACCGAGCAGCTCATCCCTGGATGGGTGCGGCCTCGATCCTCGTGAAGAGCGGCAGCGCGAGCTTCGGTCGGGCCTTCGCCGCGACGGCCTCGCCGCGGCCGACGGCGGGCCGAACCTCCGTCGACGGCGCGGAGACCGCGACGACGTGTGCGCCGGTCCCGTTCCCGACGCGGCCCTCCGGCTCCGGCGGAGGCGGTCACCGGGGTTGTCGGCCGGCCGCACCCTGGTAGGGTGACCTGATGCGTCTCCCGCTCTCACGTGCCTGCGTCGCGGCCTGTTTCGGCGCCCTCGCGCTGCTCGCGTCGTCGTCGGTGTCGGGGGCGCCGGTCGCGGCGTCTCCGGCGCCGAATCCTCCCACGGTGCCGGGACCGAAAGCCGCTGCCGCTTCCACGTTCCTCGCGAAGCCCGTGACGGTCGTGCGGCCGGTCATCTCGGCCGCGGAGAAGCAGAGCGTTGGCGTGGCATTGCAGGAGGCGCAGAGGGGTTTCCTGAAGGACGGAGACAAGGTCAAGCTCACGACGGCTCCCTCGACCCTCACGCCCGACGCGCGCCGCCTCTACCGCGCGCAAGCGCGCAGCTATCTGACGGCGCAGAGCCAGCCGCGCGTGACCCGGACGGAGAGGCCGAGCATTTCGGGCGGCGCGACCTACGCCATCGTCAGCGGTGTGGTCAGCGGGTATCTCGACGTCGACTGCGAGGTCTCCTGGACCGTCGACTTCGTCATCACGAACCGTGGGGTCGCTGCGCTGAGTCCCCCGCCGTCGGCCGACCTCGGGCCGTGGTTCGCGGACTCCAACAACGGCTGGACCTTCATGGGATCGACGCGGATCACCGACGCGCTCGCTCGCGGTGCGACCGCGCCCCTTCGTCACACGTTCAAGCGGAGAATGGCGCACTCTCGTGGAATGAGCCGAACCGACGACTGCTCGCTGCCGCTGCATCCGACCCTGTCCATGGACCTCGGCGGAGCGACGTTCTACTCCTACTTTCCCAGCAACCTCAAGGCCGTGCGCTACGAGCTCTACCTAGAGAACGGCGCGTTCTTCGTGGCCGAGTTCGACGAGTGACGTCGTCGCGCGGGCGCTCCGCGAGGAACCGCGCGGGTCGACTCTTCGTCCTGGGCCTCACGGCCGCCCTCGGCTGCGGGGGCCAGACGACCGGGACCTCGGCGAGCTCCACCTCCTCTTCTTCCTCGAGCTCGTCGAGCGGCGGGGATCGGGCATGCACGGAGATCGGCTGCGCCGACGGGGCGACGGTCGCGTTCTCGTTCCGCGAGCCGGGGCGCTACGAGGTCACGGTCGACCTCGACGGCGCGACCGTGACCTGCCGGACGAGCCTTCCGCTTCCCAAGGATGGGTCGGACGGCTGCGACAGCCAGGACGTCCTCCTCACGCGGAGCGGGTCGATGCTCCCGGTCGACCAGCAGTCCGTGGGCCCGCTCACCGTGAAGCGGACGACCGCGAAGACCCTCGGCGTGACGGTCACCCGCGACGGCGAGGTCCTCGCCTCGAAGACCTTCGCGCCGATCCCCTGGGTCACGCGCCCTGGCCCGAACGGGCCGGGCTGCGAGCCTGCCACGTGCGTGCAGGCGTCGCTGACGCTCTGACCGGTCAGCGCGCGAGCACGACGACCGAGTAGGCGATGGCCGTCTCTCGCCCCGTGTTCTCGTACGAGTGGCGCTGGTCGCCGCGGAAGGCGACGACGTCACCGGGGGAGAGCTCGAAGCGCTCGCCGGCCGCGACGAGGACGAGCGCGCCGCGTTCGCACGTGAGGTACTCGCGCGTGCCGGCCGTGTGCGGGACGCCGATCATCCGCGAGCGAGGAGGGAGCTCGAAGCGATCGAGGTCCATCCCCGGGATCGGGTCGGGGAGGAGCTTCCGCACCGTCACGTTCCCTCGCTCGCGCTCCGGCAAGGCGCTCCGCGGATAGAGACGCGTCTCGGAGCGCGGGCTCGCCACGAGCTCCTCGAGCGACACCTGGAAGGCAGCCGCGACGCGATCGAGCACCGCGAGCGTCGGATTCGACGCACCCGACTCGAGGTTCGCCCACGTCGCCCGAGGGAGGCCCGCGAGCGTCGCGATCCGGGCCTGGGTGAGGCCGCGGGCCTCGCGCAGGTGCCGGACGTTCTTGCCGAGCCGCGCCCCCACGTCGTCGGTCGTCATCGGCAGAGTATGCCAAGGAAGTGGAGTCGCTCCAATGCATTGGCATCCTTGACGACATACGAGAGCGCGCGCGCCATCGTGAGACCCATGAGAACGTTCGACGGAAGGGCTGCCCTCGTGACCGGCGCCAGCCGGGGTCTCGGCAAGGAGGTCGCGCGCGCGCTCGGCCGACGCGGCGCGCGCGTGGTGATGGTGGCGCGCGACGGAGCGGCGCTCGCGGAGGCCGTGCGTGAGGTGCGCGCGGACGCCGTTCGCGACGTCCACGGCCTCGCGTTCGACGTCGGCCGGAAGGAGGACACGCACGCGATCACCGGCGCGGCGAGCGCGCTGGTCGGTCCGATCGACCTCCTCGTCCACGCCGCGAGCACGCTGGGACCGCTCCCGATGCCGCTCCTCCTCGACACGGCCTGTGAAGACCTCGCCGCCGTGCTGGAGGTGAACCTCGTCGGACCGTTCCGCCTCACGAAGGTGATCGCCGGGTCGATGGCGCTCCGGCGTACGGGCACCGTCGTGTTCGTCAGCTCCGACGCGGCGGTGGAGGCGTACCCGCGGTGGGGCGCTTACGGCATCTCGAAGGCCGCGCAGGATCACCTGACGCGTGTCCTCGCCGCGGAGCTCCCCGACGTGCACTTCCTCGCGGTCGACCCCGGCGAGATGGACACGAAGATGCATGCCGATGCGCTGCCCGACGCGGACCGGAGCGCGCTCGCGTCCCCGGCGGACGTGGCGGAGCAGGTCGTGGCGTGGCTCGCGCGAGGCAGACAGCGGAGCGGCGCGCGGGTGACGATCGCGGAGCTCGCGCGATGAGCCCGGCGAGGAGGCCGCGGCCCGCCCGCGAACTGCGCGTCCTCGTCCTCGACACGGACCGCGGCCGCGAGCAGGCACCCGTGGTCGCGGACGTGAGCCCCTCCTCGCTGCCCGGGTTGCTCCGGCCGGGCGACCTCGTCGTCGTGAACGACGCCGCGACGATGCCTGCCTCGCTAGCGACCCACGACGCGGCAGGCGCGGTCGTCGAGGTCCGCCTCGCGGCGGCCCTCGCGGCGGACGGCTCGGCGCGC
>JALHPN010000398.1 GCA_022842465.1 Polyangiaceae bacterium
CCTGATGCGCTCGCTGCGCGGCGCGCTGCGGCTTGCGCAGGCGATCGGCGCCGACGGGCGCGCCTGCGGACGTCGGCTTCGCAGCCGCCTCGGCCGCGGCCTTCTTCTTCGCCTTCTTCTTCGCTTTCTTCTCGTCCGTCTTCGCGGCCTTCTCCGTCAGCGAGGTCAGCGGCTTCTTGGCCTTCGGCTTCGCGGCCGTCGTCTTCTTCGCCTTAGGCTTCGCGGCCTTCGCCTTCGCCTTCGCCTTCGGCTTCGCGGGCGTCTTCTTCTTCGCGCCGGGAGCCGCGGCGTCGCTGGGCGCATCCGCGTGGAGGGTGTCGTCTTCCGTCTTGGTCTTGCGAGGAGCCATGCATGGAGACGTACCACGGTCAGCCGGTCCGCTGCGCGTCGCACCGTCCTTGCTGACAGCACCGTCCTTCTGGAGCAGCATGCTCGCCATGAGCGCTCGGCCCACACGCGCGACGTTCGCGCTCGCCTTCGCCTTCGCGGCGGTCGCGGCGGACGCGCGGGCCGACGAGTCCTCCGCGGCGAGCGAGGCGCGCGAGGCGTTCCGGAAGGGCGCCGAGCTCGCGAAGGACGCGCAATGGTCCGCCGCGCTCGCGTCCTTCGAGCGATCGTCCAGGCTCCGCCCGCATCCCGGCACGACCTACAACATCGGCATCTGCGAGCGCGCGCTCGGCCAGTATGTCCGCGCCCGTCGCACGTTCGGGCGTGCGCTGGAGCAGCGTGCAGCCGGGGAAGGCGATCTCCCGGAGCCGACCCTGACGGAGATCCAGAAGCTCCGGACGGAGATCGACGGCCTCGTCGGTTCCCTCGACGTCACCCTCCTGCCGGCCGATGCCCGCGTCGCGGTCGACGGCCAGCCGCTCGAGCCGATCGCTGCCCCGAGCGGGGCCGGCGTCCCGGTCGTGCTCGCGGGCACGTTGCCCCCCGGCCCTGGCAAACCCGCGCCCGCTCCCACGTTCCGCGTCGTGCTCGACCCCGGGCATCACGTCTTCGTGATCTCCCGCGACGGCTTCGGAGACGCCGTCCACGCGGAGGACGTGAGGCCGCGCGATGCGCGTGAGGTCCGGCTCGTCCTCGACCGGCTACCGGCGACGATCGGGGTCAGGGCCTCGCAGCCCGGCGCCGTCGTGGAGCTCGACGACCTCGACGTCGGCGTGGCGCCCGTGATGCTCCAGCGCCCCGCCGGACGGCATCGCGTCGTCGTGCGCAAGCCAGGTTTCCTCACGTACGAGACGACGACGGAGCTCGCCGCGGGCCAGCGCGCCGAGCTCGTCGCGACGCTGCGGGAGGAGAAGCCGACCCTCCTCTCGCGGTGGTGGTTCTGGACGGCCGCGGCGGTCGTCGTCGCCGGCGCAGCCGTGACGACCTATGCCGTCACGCGTCCGGATCCCGAGAGGCCCCCCCTCGACGGAGGCGGGCTCGGGTGGACGGTGCGCGCCCCCTGACGGGGCATCACTTCGGGACGCAGACCTTCTGCGGCGCGTCTGCGACGCTCACGCACGTGTTGCCGAGGCCGGGGCAGTCGATGTCGTCGTCGCAGGTCTGCGTGCACATGCCGAGCGTCCCGCCCGTCCGGAAGATGCAGAAGTCGCTCTTGCACTCGGCGCTCTCCTTGCACTGGGCGCCGAACTCCTTCTTCTCGGGACCGCCGCTCGACGAGCTGGAGGAGCTCGAGCTCGTCCCGCTCGACGACCCACCGCTCGTGGACCCACCGCTCGTGGACCCACCGCTCGTGGACCCACCGCTCGTGGACCCACCGCTCGTGGACCCACCGCTCGTGGACCCACCGCTCGACGACCCCTCGTCGCTGTCGCTGCACGCCGCGAGAACCGCACACGCCGTCGCCACCATCACACCGAGCACGCTTCGCATCACCGTCATCTCCCGGAAAGGGCGCGGCGTTCATCGCCGTCGGGAGGAAGACGCGGCCCGGCGGCGCGCGTAACACAGATTTCTCTCGCTCGGCCTCTCAGGGCGCGCGTGAAGGGTCCCGGAGGAGACGGGCGAGGCTCACGTCCAGATCCACCATGCAGAGCCGCGCGACGCTCGCCACCTCGCTCGCGCCGAGGGAGAGCCGCGCGCGGAGGAGCTCCTTCGTCGTGTCCTGGAGCGCGCCGCGCGCGGCCGAGAGCCACCGCGAGACGCTCACGCGATGGACCCCGTACGTCACCGCGACCTCCTCCACCGCGAGCCCGTCGACGTAGACGAGGCGAAGGAGGTTCCGCTCGCGCGCCGAGAGCTTCGCGAGCGCATCCTGGAAGGCCTGCAGGAAAGACGCGCCGTAGGTCTGCCGCACCATCGCGAGCGCGGGGTCGTCGCCGGCCGCGATCTCGGCGATGGCCGAGTCTCCCTCGTGCGCGCGCTCCTTGCGCTTGGCGGAGAGCGCCGCGTGGACGACGACGGCGCGGAGGAACGCGGGGAGCGGCCCCTTCCCCTCGTACGACGCGATCGCGGGCGGGCGATCCCCGTCCCGCACGAAGAGCTTCTCGCGCACGACCTGTCGGATCTCGTCCGCGTGCGCTCCGTCGATTCGAAGGCGACCGAGGGCGCGCCGCAGCGCTGTCTCGCAGCGACGCTCCACCTCCGCGATGGCGCGCGCGTCACCGGCGGCGCACGCTCGGGCGAGGGCGAGCTCTTCGTCGCTCATCGAGCGGAAGCCTACCACTGCTATGCTGGCTCGGTGGCCTGCCTCGACGCGCACGCGCTCGCCTGCCTCGCGGACGACCTCCGAGGTCCTCTCCGCGAGAACGTGGACGCGCACCTCGATGCCTGCGACGACTGCCGCTCCCTCGTCGCGGCGTACGCGCTCGTCGCGCGGGACGAGAGCTTCGAGCGCGCGAACGACGTCGAGCTCTCCTCCGGCCCGACTCACCAGGCAGCCGACGAGGCGCTCGACCCGCGCCTCTCACCGACGCTGCCGAGCAGCGAAGGACTCCGGGCAGCCGAGGCGGGGGCGCTCGTCGGCGGCCGCTACGTGCTCGAGCGCGTCGTCGGCGAAGGCGGGATGGGCGTCGTATGGGCCGCACGCGACGCCTTCTCGGGACGCGAGGTGGCGATCAAGCTCCTGAAGGGGGCATCGAACGATCTGTGCCGCCGCTTCGAGCGCGAGACGCGCGTGGCCGTCACGCTCGTGCATCCGAACATCGTCGAGGTGCGCGCCGTCCTCGGCCTCCCCGACGGACGCCCCGCGCTCGTGATGGATCTGCTGCACGGCCGTTCGCTCGCGACCGAGCTCGCCGCGCGAGGTGCGCTCACGCTCGCGGATACGGTCGCGCTCCTCCTGCCGCTCGTCTCGGCCGTCCACGCCGCGCACGCGCACGGCGTCGTCCACCGCGATCTGAAGCCTGCGAACGTGTTCCTCGCGGACGACGGCTCGGGAGCCCCGCCGGTCGTGACGCTGCTCGACTTCGGCCTCGCGAAGCTCGTCGCGGCCGACGACGCGGCTGCGGAGAAGCTGACGCGCACGGGCGCGCTCCTCGGCACGCCGCGCTACATGGCGCCGGAGCAGCTCCTCGGCGAGGGTGCGTCGCCCGCGTCGGACGTCTGGTCGATCGGCGTCATCGCGTTCGAGTGCCTCACGGGCGAGCGCCCGGTCGAAGGCAAGACGCTCGGCGCGCTCGTGCGCGCGGTGTCGCTCGGGAAGGTGCGCTCGCTCCCGCCGGACGCGGCGCTCGCGACCACCGTGAACGCGATGCTCGCGATCGACCCGGCCGAGCGCCCGTCACTCGCCTTCGTGCACGCCGCGCTCGACGCCGCGCGCTGAGCCACGACGACGACGGCGGCGCACGAGGGCCACGGCGAGCGCGGACAGCGCGACGAGCGCAGCCGGCGAGGCC
>JALHPN010000399.1 GCA_022842465.1 Polyangiaceae bacterium
GCCGACACGAACATCGGACGCGCCACCGCCGCCGCCCTTGCCGGGCCGCGCGGTGCCGGGGCTACCGCCGTTGCCTCCGCCGTTGAAGCCCCCGGTCGGGATCGCTCCCTGGCCGCCCACGAAGACCGCGAGGCTCTCGCCCGGCGTCACGGCGAGCACCCCCGTCGCCATGCCGCCGAGCCCTCCGGGGCCGGCGTTCACACCTCCGTCGGCGCCGAAGCCGGACGCGGGCGAGCCCTGGGCTCCGTACGCTTCGACGCGGGCGGAGGTGATGCCAGCGGGCACGACCCACGTCGCGGGAGCGCCTGTGTACTCGAGGAGGAGCTCGGTCTGGCAGACGACGAGCACGTTGCTCACGCTGGCCACCGCGGTGCCCGAAGCCGCCTGGGTCACGAAGCAGGTCTGCCCGCTCGGCTGCTGCTTCACCTCGACGCGGTACTTCGAGCCGAGGCTCACGGACTTCGGGAAGACGAACGGACCGCTCGCGGCGACGTTCACGGTGTCGAGCTCCGCGCCCGCGTCGCCGCCGCCGTCACCGGCGTCGAAGCCGCCGTCGTCGGTGAGCGCGAGCTGCAGCGCTTGCACGGCACCCGCGTCGGCTCTAGGCGCCAGGAACTGCACCTGCCCTCCGATGGCCGCCCGGCCGGGGCCGGCGTCGACGGGCGGCGGCGTCGCGGAATCCGTGCCTCCGCTGCTGGCGTCGGTGACCTCGGAGGAGCCATCGCTCCGAGCGCCGCCGCTGTCGACGCCGCCCGCGTCCACTCCCCCGGACGACGCCTCGTCGCTCGCGCACGCCGCGATCGCCGCGGCCCCGATCACGCCCGAGAGGACCAGAAGCCGCGCCTGTCGCCTATCCATCGGTCGAAACTATCGCGATCGAAGCGGCGCCGTCGACAAACGTGTCGCACTTTCGCGCGTGCCCCCGCGACGGCCGAGCGGGCCTCAGCGACCCTTGTGGACGAGCGCGTATGCGAGCCACCCGATGACGAGCACGAAGAAGAGGCCCGCCGACAGCGTCCACGAGAGCGGCGTCTTCGTCGGGGCCGGCGTCTTCATCGCGAACATGAGCTGCGTCGCCGCGGCGACGATGCGGTCGATCTGCTTCTGCGCGCGGGCGCCCTTCTCGGGATCGTCCTTCAGCGCGCGGTAGCGGCCCGCGAGCTCGGGGAGCTGCTGCGTCTTCAGCGCATGCTCGACGAGGGCGCGGTGGGGGCCGTCCTCGTCCCACGCCTCGAGCGCGCGCGTCCAGAGCGCGAGGAAGACGGGGTCACCGGGGTCGGCGTCGTCGGCCGGGGGAGGGGAGTCGGCCGGGGGAGGGGAGGTTTCGTCCGTCACGACGGCGCGATCATCGCGGATCCCCGCCGCGCGCGGAAGGGGGAGGCGTGAGCTCCGCTCGAGGCGGGTCACCGCGCGGCGCTGTCGAGCCAGATCGTGACGGGGCCGTCGTTGAGGCTCGAGACCTTCATGTCGGCGCGGAAGCGGCCGGTGCCGACCACGATGCCCGTGGCGCGCGCCTCGCGGACGAAAGCGTCGTACGCGCGTTCGGCCTCGGCCGGCGGCATCGCATCGTCGAAGCTCGGGCGCCGGCCGCGCTTCACGTCGCCGAAGAGGGTGAACTGGCTCACGACGAGGAGCGAGCCGCCCTCGTCGACGACGCTGCGGTCCATCTTGCCTTCCGCGTTCTCGAAGATGCGGAGCCCGAGGACCTTCTGGAGCGTCCATGCGCGCTCCGCGTCGCCGTCGCCCTTGCCCACGCCGAGGTAGACGAGGAGCCCGCGGTCGATCGCGGAGACCACCTCGCCGAGGACCTCGACCTTCGCCCAGGCGACACGCTGCACGACGGCTCGCATCGGGGCCTCACATCCGGAGCGCGCGCCGGAGCTCGGCGACGCGCGCGAACCACTCCTGACGGTCGTACGGTTCGTTCAAGATGTGGAAGTCCTTCTTGACGAGCCCCACGCATCCGAAGCAATACGTGCATCCTGCACATGAAACGGAGCGCACGACGTACGCGCAGCTCGTGCAACGATCGCAGGCCTCGCAGTGCGAGCAGCCCGTGCACCACGTGCATCCCGTCGAGTGCGAGCACTCCGCGGAGTCCTCGCATCGCGTGCAGTAGTGCGAGCGCGACACGCGACGGCAGTCCTTCAGGAAGGTCGAGTCCGTGCACCGCTCGCACCGCTCGCACGCCAGGCACCCGGTGTTGCCGGTGCCCTCCTCGTGCGCGGTGACGAGCGCCCGGAAGCGCTGCTCGAACTCGCTCGGCGTCATCGGGCCTCGTTTCTAGTCCGAAAGCCCTCGCGGAAAAACGAACGCGTTTAGTTGGCCAAGGTGCGTGGATGTACGACCTTAGCCCCACGCGCAGCCTCGACCCTCCCCTTCACGGGGCGCGCACGGAGGAGGACATGAAGCCCGTCGTCACGTCACTCGTCGCCCTCGCCCTCGCGATCGCGCCTCTCGCCGCCTGGGCGGCCCCTGGAACCTCGCCCTCGCACGAGGCCAAGCCTGCCGCCGCGAAGGTCGTGAAGCACGCCGCCAAGAAGGGCGGCAAGGTCGCGAAGCACAAGGATGCGAAGCTCGACTCGCACGAGAAGCCCGGCGTCGTGCAGGTGAAGCACACGTCGAGGAAGACGGGGAAGCTCGTCCAGGTGCACCACGCCCACGACGTCGACGTGTCGGGCCCCGGCCACAAGGAGCCGAAGGGCCACGGCGCCATCGTCCCCGCGTCGATGTCGACGAAGTCGGCCCACCTGAAGCCCGTCGTCGCGAAGGAGCCGATCAAGAAGACGGAGCTCCCGAGCCTGCCGAACCCGAGCGCGGGCAAGCCAGGCAAGGGGGGGGCGGAGAAGGGCAAGAAGGCCTCCTCGAAGAAGGCGGACGAGAAGAAGAGCGACGGCGAACCCGCGCGCGACGAGGACTTCGCCGAGCTCGTCGCGCGCATCCGTGGCATCTCGAACCCGAGCGCGGCGCCGCCTTCGGACGCCGCGGACGAGGCTCCTGCGAAGGGCAAACGGACGTCGAAGCCCTGTGCGAAGGATCCCGTCGAGGTGATCCGCGGTCCCGAGGTCGAGCGCTTCTCGCTCGCGACGTGCGACGGCAAGATCGCGCCGCTCGCCGCCGTGCACCTCTCCATCCTCACGCGCCCGGGCGGCGCCGCGCGGCCCACCATGCCGGTCGCGGAGCTCGCCAAGGCCGCGGCGAACAAGAGCGAGATCGCGCCCGGCATCCGCCGGATCGAGGACCGCCTCGTCGCGAATCTCTCGTCCGTCGTCGATCACTTCGCGAAGGACGGCGTGCCGCCGAAGGTCTCGATCGTCTCCGGTTACCGGCCGACCTCCATCGGCAGCATGCACCAGACGGGTCGCGCGATCGACTTCCGCCTCGAAGGCGTCAGGAACGAGGACGTCGTCTCGTTCTGCAAGACGCTCGAGGACAGCGGCTGCGGCTTCTATCCCAACAGCTCGTTCGTCCACATGGACGTGCGTGACCGCGGCGCGGGGCACGTCACCTGGATCGACGCGAGCGGACCGGGCGAGACGCCCCGCTACGTCGAGTCCTGGCCGCCGCCCGCGCCGCCGACCGCGCGCTCGAAGCGCGACGTCCTCGAGACGACCTCGGCGCGCCACAAGGACGACGTCGACGCGTCCGAGCCGGTCGACGAGCATCCCGCCGCGCCGACCGGCGCCGTGGAGAAGGCCGACGAGGGCGCAGGCGAAGGCGACTGACGAAGGAGAGCCGGGGAGCGCTCTCGCGTCTCGCCGGCGAGGTGAGCCGCGGAGTGACACGGGGATCAGGGGCACGGCGGCGCGCGCGACCGGGAGGTCGCGCGCGCCGC
>JALHPN010000400.1 GCA_022842465.1 Polyangiaceae bacterium
TCGACTGCACCTTCACGAGCGCCGCCGTCAGCGTCGTCTTGCCGTGGTCGATGTGACCGATCGTGCCGACGTTCACGTGGGGCTTGTTGCGCTGGAACTTTTCCTTGGCCATGACTCTCTCTCTTCTCTCTCTTCGTATCCGTGAAACGTCTCTCTACCGGGTGCCGCCGTTGACGCGCGCGACCACCTCGTCCTGGACGGCGGCGGGCACCGGGGCGTAGTGCGCGAAGTGCAGTGACGACGTCGCGCGGCCCTGCGTGAGGGAGCGGAGGTCGGTCACGTATCCGAACATCGACGCGAGGGGCACCTCGCTGTCGATCACCTGTGCGTTGCCGCGCTGGCTCATGCCGAGGATCTTTCCGCGGCGGGAGTTGATGTCGCCGATGACGTCGCCCATGTACTGCTCGGGCACGACGACCTCGTTCTTCATGATCGGCTCGAGGAGGTGGAGCCCTGCGCGCTTGGCGCCGTCCTGGAAGCAGAGGGACGCCGCGATCTCGAACGCGGCCGCGCTGGAGTCGACGTCGTGGTAGCTGCCGTCCGTGAGCGTCGCCTTCATGTCGACGAGGGGGTACCCGGCGAGCACGCCCCGCTGCATGGCCTCGCGGATGCCCTTCTCGATCGCCGGGATGAACTCCTTCGGGATCGTGCCGCCGACGATGCCGTTCTCGAACTCGAAGCCCTTGCCGCGCTCGCCGGGCTCGATCGTCATGATGACGTGGCCGTACTGACCGCGACCGCCGGACTGCTTCGCGTACTTGTACTCGCAGCTCGTCTTCTTCGCGATCGCCTCGCGGTAGGCGACCTCGGGCTTGCCGACGTTCGACTCGACCTTGAACTCGCGACGGAGCCGGTCGCAGATGATGTCGAGGTGGAGCTCGCCCATCCCGCTGATGATCGTCTGACCCGACTCCTCGTCGGTGTGCATGCGGAACGACGGGTCCTCCGCGGCGAGCTTCTGGAGACCCACGCCGAGCTTCTCGACGTCCGCCTTCGTCTTCGGCTCGATGGCGATCGAGATGACGGGCTCGGGGAAGATCATCCGCTCGAGGATGATCGGCTTGTTCTCCGAGCAGAGCGTGTCACCCGTGCGCGTGTCCTTCAGGCCGACGGCGGCGTAGATGTTCCCCGAGTCGGCCTCGGTGAGCTCCTCGCGCTTGTTGGCGTGCATGCGAAGGATGCGGCCCATGCGCTCGCGCTTCCCGCGCGTCGAGTTCATCACCATCGTGCCCGACGCGATCTTCCCCGAGTAGACGCGGAAGAACGTCAGGTTGCCGTGCGGGTCGTTGATGATCTTGAACGCGTAGCCGGCGAAGGGAGCGGCGTCGTCCGCCTTCCGCTCCTCCTCCTTGTCGGTGTCGGGGTGGAGGCCCTTGACCGGCGGGATGTCGAGCGGCGACGGGAGGTAGTTGACGACCGCGTCGAGGAGGAGCTGGACGCCCTTGTTCTTGAACGCCGAGCCGCAGAGCACGGGGAAGAACTTGAAGGACGTGCAGCCCTTCCGGAGCGCGTTGACGAGCTCGGCCTCGGTGATGTCCGAGGTGCGCCCGTCCATGTACTTCTCCATGATCGTGTCGTCGACGTCGGCGCACGCCTCGATCATCTTCTCGCGGTAGGACTCGCACTTGGCCTTGATGTCGGCCGGCACGTCCGTCCACGCGTACTTCTGGCCCTTCGACTCCTCGTCGAAGATCGCGGCGCGCATCGTGATGAGGTCGACCACGCCCTTGTGCTGGTCCTCCTCGCCGACGGGCCACTGGATCGGCACCGGCATGACGCCGAGGCGCTCGCGGATCGAGTTGACGTTCATCTCGAAGTCCGCGCCGGTCTTGTCCATCTTGTTGACGAACACGATGCGCGGGACGCGGAACTTGTCGGCCTGACGCCAGACCGTCTCCGTCTGGGGCTCGACGCCGTTGCCGCCGTCGAGGACCGCGACCGCGCCGTCGAGGACGCGGAGCGAGCGCTCGACCTCGATCGTGAAGTCGACGTGGCCGGGGGTGTCGATGATGTTGATGCGGTGGCGGACCGCCTTGTGGGGACCTTCGCCCGGCGCCCAGAAGCAGTTCGTCGCCGCCGACGTGATCGTGATCCCGCGCTCCTGCTCCTGGACCATGTAGTCCATGGTCGCGGCGCCCTCGTGGACCTCGCCGATCTTGTAGTTGACGCCCGTGTAGTAGAGGACGCGCTCGGTCGTCGTCGTCTTGCCCGCGTCGATGTGGGCCATGATCCCGATGTTGCGCGTTTTTTCGAGGGGATATTCGCGTGCCATGGAGACCTTGTCGTTCGAGGAGAGAATCAGGTGCGTAAATGCACGAAACCCTCTCTGGCCCTCCCGCTGTCGTTTGTCAGCGGGGCCGGTCGTGCCGGCGAGCCCAGAGAGGGTGTCGGGGTATCTCTTCAGTTGTCGGACCGCGCTCGGCGGTCCCTGGGATAACCCGATCCTTATGTCGTGACGTGCATTTACGTAGCGCGGACCTTCCTACCAAGCCCCTCGAGGGAGGGGGCCGGCTTTTTACCAACAAGGCCGCGCATGTCAAGGCGCAGGCGCGATCGGGTCCGGCCGCGCTCGGGGGGTGCCCGTGCCCACAAGGGACGCCATGGCGGGCCGCGGTACGCACCGCTCCCACAAATCGAAGGAGTCTGGCGGGTTTGCGTTGGGCGCCACGGAAGCACATCCCGCGGCGCGGGGTATCCTAGGGGGTCTTGATGGACGCGCCCGCGCCGTCGGCGCGCGAACGGCTCGGTCGTTCGCTCGCCGGAAAGTACTGCCTCGAGTCCGTCCTCGGGGCGGGCGGGACGGCCGTCGTGTATCGCGCGACGAACAAAGAGGGCGCGCCGGTCGCGGTGAAGATCCTCCACGAGTACCTCTCGAGCTCGGCGGAGGTGTGCGCGCGCTTCCTCCGCGAGATCTACGTCGCGAACCTCCTCGATCACCCGAGCACGGTCCGCGTCTACGACGACGGCATCACGGAGGACGGGACCCTCTTCTTCGTCCTCGAGCTGCTCGAGGGGCAGACGCTCGAGGATCGGCGGACGGACGCAGGCGGCACCCTGCCTCTCGCCGAGACCCTCGACATCGCCGACCGGATCCTCGAGGTCCTCGAGCTCGCCCACGCGAAGGGCGTCGTCCACCGAGACGTGAAACCGTCGAACGTCTTTCTCACGCGCGACGGCGGGCTCAAGGTCCTCGACTTCGGGATCGCGCGTCTCGTCGACGCGGCGAGCTCCGCCACCGTGACGAAGACGGGACAGACGATGGGTACGCCGGCCTTCATGCCGCCGGAGCAGGCGCTCTCGAAGCCGCGGGAGATCGACGCGCAGAGCGATCTGTGGGCGGTCGGGGCGACGATCTTCACGCTGCTCTCCGGCGAGCACGTGCACGCGGCCGAGAGCGCGTCCGAGCACCTCGTGAAGGCGGCGACGGCGAACGCGAGGTCGCTCACGAGCGTCATCCGCGGCGTGCCCTCGAACGTCGAGGCGTTCGTGACCAAGGCGCTCTCCTTCGCGAAGTCGGAGCGCTTCAAGGACGCGCGGGAGATGCGCGCCGCGCTCGCGGCGGTGAAGAGCGATCCCGGCCGGCTCGTCGGGACCGACACGACGCCAGCGCCGTCGCGGACCACGGCGAGCAACGCACCCACCGTGCTCACGCGGCCGTCTACCCCCCCGAGCGCGGGGATGACCGTGTCGCGCCCGCCGCCCGCGTCGGGGCATGGCTCGCGCCGGCGGCTCCGCACGTGGTGGGCGGCGACGGCGGCCGCGCTGCTCGTCGCCGCCCTGCTC
>JALHPN010000401.1 GCA_022842465.1 Polyangiaceae bacterium
GGCGGCCTTGGCCGCGCGCTCGAGGATCGCGACGGCCGCGTCGCTGCCGATGCGCGCGAGCGCGGCGGAGGTCGCGCGGACGAGGCGGTCGTCGGTCGCGCGATCGAGCTCCTTCTCGAGGACGGGCACCGCGCGCTCGTCGCGCACGCTGCCGATCGCCTCGAAGAGGCCGATCATGAGCGCCGAGCGCGCCGACGGCGAGAGGGTCTTCGGGACGCCCTTGCCCGTGATCACGACCTCGAGCATCGGATAGAGGGCGTTCGGGCCGAGCGCCTTGAGGCGCGGCGTGAACGGGATCCCGCGCGCGCGAGCCTTCGCGTCGAGCTCCTCGGCGTGGACGACGACGTCCTCCACCGCGCGGAAGACCTGCGGGACGCGGCCGCGCGCCTCGGCGATGTCTCCCTGGAGATCGGCCTTGGCGTCCGGGCTCATCAGGGTCAGCGCGGCGATCGACGACAGAACCAGGGCGAGCTTCTTCATCGGCCGGTCTCCCACCACTTGATCTGCGGGATGGCCCGCGCCGCGTTGGTCCCGCAGTGAACTTCGCCGAGGTTCCTGTGGTAGTCGTCCCAGTCCTCCGCGAAGTGCGCGGTGACGCCGAGCGGCGCGAGCGCGTCGGTGACCGCTTTCTCGAAGAGATCGCGGCCGCCCACGACGGGGCCGTGCGCCTTCGGCGCGACGAAGTCTTTCGTCGTCAACGAGAGGCCGTTCACGGTGGCGGGCTGGTAGGCGACGGAGCGGCCGTCGACCGGCATGTGGAGGAACGGGATCTTCACGATCTCGGCCTCCGTCAGGCCCGTTTCGGCCCTGATCTTCGCCACCTGGGCCGAGACCTCGACGGCGGCCTCGGCGCTCGAGGCCATGATGTCGGGATCGGAGAGGACCTGTGCGATCGTCGTCTGGGCGGGGCTCGCGCCGTCCCAGTACTTGCCCACGAACATCGAGGTCCCGCCTCGGCCGGCGGCGTCCTGGGCGCGCAGGATGCTCACGGCCAGGGTCGGATCGTTGACGAGCATGACCCAGCCGCGCGCGCTGGGGGCTTTCACGAAGGAGACCGTCTCGTCGATGTGGGCGACGAGGAGCCACGACGTGTCGACGTAGATCGGCGGCTGGACACCCTGCGCCTCGATCATCTTCTGGAACGGGCCGTCGACGCGGTACGACGGGCTGCTGCCGCGGATGACCCTGCCGAGCGGGTAGCTCTGACCGGCGACGGAGTAGGGCGGGATCGTCTCGAAGTTGCCGAAGGAGTTGAGCGTGTCCGTCTGGGGCGGGTGCGCGCGGTCGTACTGCTGGACGGCGGCGGAGTCCTTGCCCCGGAGGAGGAACGCGACGCGCCCCGACTGGCGGAGCGGGTTCCGCGCGTCGTACGGCGCCTCCACGTTCGCAGAGCGGTACGTGACCCGGATCACGTGCTGCTTGCCGGCCGCAGCGGGCATCGACATGTACCCGGTCTCGAAGAAGTCCTGCGTCCACGGATCGTCGACGCCGATCGG
Organism: Polyangiaceae bacterium; assembly: GCA_022842465.1. Lineage (GTDB taxonomy): Bacteria > Myxococcota_A > Polyangia > Polyangiales > Polyangiaceae > Labilithrix. The sequence goes on from JALHPN010000401.1 coordinate 1,497, forward strand.
CGTCGGAGCCGCCACGCCCGCCGCGCTCGCCGCCGCGGCGAGATCGGTCCGCATCGCGCGGTTGCCCTGCGAGCCGTAGGAGGACACGAAGGTCTGCACCGGCTCGAGCCCGTGGTGGAACGTCACGACGGGCGCGACCCGCATCCGGACCTTGTCCGTGGCCGTCGTCGGCGTGCCGCTCGAGCTCACGGAGGTCACCACGAACGTGACGTCGACGAAGCCGTCCCACACCGCGCGGTCGCGGACGATGTCCTTGCCCTCGATCGCCAGCTCGACGCCCGTCGCGAGCTCCTCGCGGGTCAGCGTGTGCCCGCTCGTCAAGGGGACGAACTGTGCTCCCTTCACTTGGAAGAGACGGACGTGGCTCGCGGCGGTGAAGGAGATCGTGCCCTTCGCCCCCGCGGGCGCCTGCGCCCAGGGCTTCGTCGCGAGACGCGCGAGGTCCTTCGCGTCCTCGGGGCCGTTCACGATCTCGTCGGCCGCGTCGTGGCACTTCGGGAGGTCGACGTCGTCGACGTCGGTGGGACAGCGCTCCTGATCGTCGTCGATGTTGGCGAGGAAGACCGCCCCGCGGCTCGCGTTCCACGTGTCCTCGCCCTGGTCGTCCGACGCGTCGTCGAACGTCACGACGCCGTCGCGGTTCGTGTCCGCGCGGAGATCGGCCACGGCCTCGCCGAGGTCCGATTCGGTCGTCGCCGTGTCGGGCACGGGCTCGGTTCCGTCGCCGGCCGACGCCGGCGCGCCTCCGCCGTCGACGTCACTGCAGGCGGCGCTCGCGAGCGCCGAGATCACGAGGAGCAGCTTCCGGGGTGTCATCGTCCTCCGTTCCAGCGAGGTCCGTCGCGCGCGCGACCGCGTTCTCCTACGAAAACCGACCGCTCGGGCCATGTAGCACCCGAGAGTACGTACGCAAACCCGATCGACCGGGTCCCGCCGCGCGACGGCGCGCTAGAGTCGCAGCGCTCATGCCCCTCACCCCCGTCCGCGGCGAGCCCGATCCCGAGGGAGGCGACTGCGTCGCCTGCGGCCGCTGCTGCCATCACGGGCCGCGCACGGTTCATCTCCTCGTGGGCGACGAAGCGCGCATGGGCAAGCGCTTGCTCGATCTCTACACCGAGCTCGATCCGAAGCCGCCCACGTTCCGGTTCCTCAAGAACGAAGGCGAACGCTGCGGCGGCCTCGACGTCTCGGTGCCCGATCGCTACCCGTGCGCAATCTACGAGGTCCGGCCCGACGACTGCCGCATCGTCGAGCCCGGATCGCCGGCGTGCCTCGAGGCGCGGCGTCTCGGACACCTCGGGACGAGCGTGCGCTTCCAGCGCGAGCCCTGAGGCCCCCGTTCGTCACGGAAACGTCGCGGAGCGCGCATGCCGGCGTGACGCCGCGCCCGTAGCGTCTCGCGAGGGTGGCACGGATCCTCGTCATCGACGCCGACGCGGCGCTCCGCGCGGAGCTCGCCCGCACGCTCACGCAGGCGGGGCACGACGTCGAGCTCGCCGCCGGCGCACGGGCGGGCGTCGCGCTCGCGCGGACGTCGATGCCGGACCTCGTCGTGCTCGATCCGAGCTTGCAGGACGGCGACGGGATGGAGGTCGTCGTGGCGCTCCGGGCCGATCCGCGCGGCCGTCGAACACCGGTCCTCGTCGTGTCCGCTGCCTCCGGCGAGGACGAGCGGGTCCGCGCCTTCGAGGCGGGCGCCGACGACTTCATCCCGAAGCCGTTCAGCATGCGCGAGCTCCTGCTGCGCCTCCGCGCCCAGCAGAGGCGGCGATCGTCGCCGCCTCCGCCGGATGTGGTCGCGGCCGGTCCGATCGTCGTCGACCGCGCGGCGCGGCGCGTGAGCGTGTCGGGCGTCGCCGTCTCGCTCACGCGTCGCGAGCTCGATCTCCTCCTCGTCCTCGCCGAGCGACGCGGTCGGGTGCAGAGCCGCGAGGTCCTCGTCGCGGACGTGTGGGGCGGCGAGGTCGACGAGGACGGCGGACGCGTCGTCGACAGCACGGTCAAGCGCCTCCGTCGGAAGCTAGGCGCCGCGGGCGGGCTCGTCACCACCGTCCGCGGCGCGGGCTACCGCCTCGCCGCGCCCGACGACGCGACGGGTCGCACGCCGCGCTCAGCGTGAGGTGCGCCGGCGGAGCGCGCGCGCGGAGGCCTCGCGGATGGCCCCTTCGACGGGCGCCGC
>JALHPN010000402.1 GCA_022842465.1 Polyangiaceae bacterium
CCGACCCCGACCGAGCCGGCCGCTCCCGGTCCCGCGCCGACCGAAACGGCCGCCGCCGCTCCGGCCCCGACCGAGACCCCGACGCCGACCCCGACCCCGACCGAGACCGCGAGCCCGGTCCCGACCGACAGCGCGGCCCCGCCGAAGCCTGCCCCGGCCCGAGGCGTCACGACCGGCCTGGTCAAGACGACCGGCGCGACGCCGCACAGACGGATCTTCGTCGACGACATCACGGTCGGTCAGACCCCTGACAGCGTGACCGTGCGCTGCGGGATGCGCTCGATCCGCATCGGGTCGAGCGGCAAGCCCCAGCGCCTCGAGGTGCCGTGCGGCGGCGAGCTCACGCTCTCCGATCGTTGACGACGCGAGCCCGCGTCAGAGCGCGACGGACGTCGTGACCGGCGACGCCCCGCGCGTCGCCTTGAAGAACCGCCAGAAGTGTCCGGCCCACTCGGCGCCGCCGGTGCCGGTCGGGTGGACGCCGTCCGCCTGGCGCTTGATGTCGAGCTTGCTCGAGTCGAAGAGCCGGCACGGCGCGACGTTCTCGCGGAGCACGCCGACGATCCCGCCTGTATCGGGCTTCCAGAGCGGCGGGCCGATCCAGAAGCACTCCCGCGCGCCGACCCGCTTCGCGATGTTCCGGAGGTTCTGCGCGTAGGCCTGCGGATGCGGGACGAGGGCATCGTTCGTCCCGAGCGTGATGATGACGATCTCGGGCTCGTGCTTGGCGAGGAGATCCTTCAGGCGGCTCGACTTGTCGAAGCTGACGATCGACTCGCTGACCTTGTGGTCGTGGATCATCGTCGCGCCTTCGGCCGAAAACCGCGCCTCGAGCGACTTGGTGAGCCCACCGACGCCGCCGACCATCGAGTCGCCGACGTGGAGGACGATCTTGCCCGCGAGGGACCCTGGCGCCACGCCGGCGTCCGACGCGACGCCTTCGCCGGTCGCCGCCGCGACGACGATCGCGCCCGGCGCCCCCTCCTTCGCCACGGGCGCGGGGAGGTCCTGGGGGGCGTTGGCTTCGGGCGTAGGCGGCGTCCGCGCGCACGCGGCGCCGAGAGCTCCTGCCAGGGCTACGAGGCACGTACGGGAGCGCATGGCGCCCGCGTTATGTCAGACGGGCGGCGCTCCGTCGAGCCCCGGGCGCCGCCGGCCCCGCACCTGCCGAGGCGGCCTTGGCGACCACCCGGTCAGGGCGCGCGGCTCACTGGCCGACGTCGGCGCAGCAACGGAAGCCGGTCGAGTAGTCGTGGTACCAGGCCTCGTGCGCATCGGTGCGGTAGCCGCAGCCGTCGCCGTTCTGGGTCACGTCGAGGTAGTAGCCGCCCTGGAAGGTCCCTTCCGGATCGTCGACCCACTCGTGGAGGTTGCCGACCATGTCCTGGACGCCGTAGCCGTTCGTGCAGCCCTCGTGCGAGCCGGTCTCGGCGAGCGTCCCCTCGAGCTGGTTCAGCTGCGGGTCGTTCATCTTCTCCCAGACGAAGCCCTTGCCTTTGGCGATGTCGGCGGAGAAGAGCTTCCCCATACCGCTGATCCCGTGGTCGTTGCAGACGCCGCGCTTCTGCTCGTTGGCGTAGCCGAACTTCTTCGGCTCGGGGCCCTGACAGGCCTTCTTCCACTCGCCAGCCTTGCAGAGGCGCTTGCCGGAGCGGCCGCAGGCTTCCTTCGCCTGCTTCTCGCTGATGTAGCCCTGCGGGTACACGCCCTTCTCACTGACGGCGCGCACGACGTGACCCTCGACGGGGAGGTAGTACGGCCAGGCGCGCTCCTCGCCGTTCGGCATGATCTCGAGGAGCGACGCTTCGAACTTGTCCACGCAGAATCGGTCGTCGACGCTCGCCATGTCGGGCGGGCACAGGCCGTTCATCGCGAGGGGGCGGTCGCCGGGCTTGAGCACCGCCTCGATCGGCGTCTCGACGCCCTGGCCCCCGAAGCCTGCGAAGGCGAGGCGCGGGAGCGTGGCCGACGTCAGGTGCACGGCGTCACCGCGCGCGTCGCGCGCCGGCAGCTCGACCGCGTTGCCGACGCCGGCCGCCTTCGAGAAGACGCTCGAGGCGTGCGGAACGATCTCGCCGCCGATGCGGGCACATCCGGACGCCAGCGCGAGCGTGGCGGTCAGGACGGAAAGGGTGGTCTTGTTAAGCCAAGCCGGGCGGGGGGTCTTCGTCACTTCTCACCTCTCCGGCAGCCGGTCCCGGGGGAGAGGCCCCGAGGCCGCGTAGGTGCCTACGCGTCCGTGGGCATACGTTGCACCAGGGGGGTCCGCCAACCCCAAATCGACCGTGGGGACGAAAAAAGGTACGACCCCGACTGCGCGAAAGGACTGGAAGAATCGCCATTTCCGGCGTCATCTCATCAGTTTGAGCTCCAAGCATCGTGTGATGAGTAAGAGGCTACGCTGCGGTCCCACCGCGCACGGTGCGGGGAGTTCTGCCGCAGGACGCTTCGCCCCTGGCGCCCCGTCGAGGTCGGCGAGCCTCGCCGGAGCACGGCCGATCCGGGGGCGGTGGGGGAGCGGGGCCGACCTCGCGCCGCTCGCTCCGGACGGCATCCTTCTGGTAATCGCGGAGGTCGACCCTTGAGCTCTCTTCGCCGCGTGCACCACCTCTACCTCGCGCCCGGGATGTTCGGGTTCGGCAAGCTGGCGTCGTACGACTACTTCGCGCACGTCGAGCGCGCCCTCGTCGCGCGCTTCGAGGCTGCCGGGGAGCAGGTGGTTCCCCACGTCGTCGACGTCGCGCCGACCGCGTCGATCCGACGGCGGGCCGCGCGCCTCGCGGAGCTGGTCGCGCGAACGGCGGGCGACGGGGACGGCCCCGTCCACCTCCTCGGTCACTCGACGGGAGGCCTCGACGCGCGCCTCGTCGCGTCGCCGTCGGCGCGGCTCCCGATCGAGACGGGCGTGCTCGGCTGGCTGCCACGCCTCCGCAGCGTCACGACGATGAGCACACCGCACTTCGGGACGCCCCTCGCCGGATTCTTCGCGACGGTGAGCGGCCAGCGGATGCTCTACGCCGTCAGCGCGCTCACGTTCATCGGGCTCTCGCTCGGCGCGCCGCCGCTCGCCGCGGCGAGCGCGCTCGTCGTCTCGCTCCAGGGCCTCGATCGCGCGATCGGCGTCGAGCTCCGCGTGCTCGATCGGACGACGGAGGCGCTGATGGCGGCGCTCGAGCCCGCGACGAGCCACGAGCTCAAGGACTACCTCGAGGCGATCCGGCGCGATCAGGGCGCGGTCATCCAGCTCACGCCGGAGGCGATGGACCTCTTCCAGGCTGGCATCGAGGATCGCGCCGGCGTCTTCTACCAGTGCACCTGCGCGTCCGCCCCGGCGCCCACGGCGCGCGGCTTCGCGCGCACGCTCGGGAGCCCGTGGCGCGCGCTCTCGTCGGCGCTCTTCACGACGCTCTACGGCGTCACCTCGCGGCACGACGAGCGCTACCCGTGCTCGCCCGTGATGGACGGGCCGCTGGCCGCGAGGCTCGCGGAGGCGTTCGGCGACGTGCCGAGCCCGCGCGCGAACGACGGGGTCGTCCCGACGCTCTCGCAGGTGTGGGGGACGATCGCCTGGGCGGGCAGGGCGGACCACCTCGACGTGCTCGGTCACTTTCCCACCGCTCCGCGGCGCGCACCCACCGCGCGCGGCTTCGCGAGAGATCGGAAG
>JALHPN010000403.1 GCA_022842465.1 Polyangiaceae bacterium
CTTCATCGGGCGCTTGGCCTCTTCGCCGCTCTGGGCGTCGCCGCCACGGTGGCGTGCGGCAGCGAGACGTGCCCCGAGGGGAGGTGCGCCGAGGACGGCGGGGGCGCCGCGGATCCGCGGACCGCGGGCACGGGCACCGAGCCCGGCGGCAGCGGCGGGCCGTCCGGTGACACCGAGCCCGGCGGCAGCAGCGGCTCGTCGGGCAGCAGCGGCTCGTCGGGCAGCAGCGGGTCCCCGGACGCCGGGAGCTCCGACGGGAGCGCACAAGGCGGGGACGCCGCGGGCGCGACCGACGCAGGCGGGGGCGTCGACAGCGGGGCCACGTCCGACGCGGGCTCGGTATTCCCCGTGAATCCTGGCGGCTGCATCTCCGGCGCGCTCGGCACGCATGCGGCGCGCTTTCGATGGGCCGGGAACGGACCCGGCTCCTCCGCCAACGTCCAGTACGAGGTGAACAACCTGCCGGACACGAGTCGGTGGCGCGCGGGAGCGTTCAGCCGTGGCGCCATCGGCTCGTACAAGCCGATGTTCGAGGACACGTTCCTCGGCGCCGGCGGCCTCTCGATCGGCGGTACGGTCTTCATGGATGTCGAGCTCAGCACGGCGGGCCTGCCGTCGATCCAGAAGGTCACACTCGCCCTGCTCGGGCGGAGCTTCAGCACGTCGGGCAGCTCTTCCTTCTCGTGGCTGACGTTCGACGGCGCGGGCGCGACGGCGCCAGGCTTCGTCTCGAACGTCGCGCCCTATCGCTGGTACCGCGCGGATGCCACGACGGCGTTCCGTGCCGGCAACGCCGGCGTGCTCCTCCGCATCGAGGCGTCGAGCGCGATCGTGGTGAGCCGCGTCGAGATCTGCATCGAAGCTCCCTGAGCGCTGCGGCGCGAGCCACGCACCCTGGGACCACGGCAAGCGGAACACCGGGCGGAGCTCTTCGGCGACACGGCGTCGGCCGCGGACGAGAGCCCGCACACGGGCCTTTTCTTCGTCGGAGGTGCGTTTCGTGAAATGACCGCGGGACGCGGTGACCAAGACGGGGCATGACATCGTCCTTCCGAACCATGATGCGTTCTCCCCTTCCGTTCTTCTTCGTGCTCGTCGGCGCCGCAGGCTGCGCGGGACAGGTGCTCGACGGCGGCACCCCTGCGAGCGGGGCGACGAGCGGCGAGCTCACGCCGAGCATCGGCTCCCTGGACGGCGACGCATCGACGGGCGCCCCTTCGTCCTCGGCGGCAGGAGCCGTGCCCCCGGCGACCTCCTACCCGCCGACCGGCATCTACGCCGAGGGCGCCGACGTGGCGCGGCTCACGCCCTATCCGCGAAACCGTCCCGAGGTGCTCTTCGAGTGCTCGCAGCCCGTCCTCGCGCCGGCGGATCGCGTCGTCCCCCGCACGCTGAACGAGATCATCCTCCTCCTCCAGGGGGGGCTCGTTCGCTGCGAGCCCGGCACGGGGGTCGCGGATCTCCTCGGCGTCGGCGTCGGCGCGGACGTCGTCGGATTCGGGCTGCAGGCCTCCAACATCGGCGGCCCCCTGTCCAAGGTGCTCGAGAGCCCGCCGGGCGCGACGTTCGACTACATGGCCCCGGGCTGCATCGAAGGGTACTGCCTCGGCGAGCAGACGGTCGGCTACCCGACGCTGACGACGAGCGTGTTCGCCGGCGCGCAGAAGGTCACGCGCACGCACGACGTCGCCTTCGATCGCACGCGCGGCGTCCTCTACCTGACGACGCCCGAGGGTGAGACCATCCGGTTCGTGCGCCTCGGAAACTGAAGACGCGTCCGTTCGCCGTGCGCGTCAGCGCTCTTCGAGCGCGGCGCGCACGGCAGGCAACCCCAGCGCGTTCGGGTACCTCCTTTCGAAGGCGTCGGCGCGCGTCGTCGCCTCGGCGCGACGACCGAGGGCGACGAGCGCCTTGATCGCGAGAGCCTCGCGCTCCTCCGCGAGGACGCCGTCCCGGTACTCGCGTCCGTGACGTTCGGCCGCGGCGAGCGCCTCGTCCGGGGCGCCGCGTGCGAGAGCCGCGCGCGCGACGTCGAGGAGCCCCCGCTCGGCGGCGAGCCCTCGCGACGACGGGCCAGGAAGAGGAGCCTCCGCGGCTCTCGGAGCGCGAGGCGCCGGAGGCGCAGCGGGAGGCGTGGTGGCGCTCGGGAGAGAGTCGACGAGGACCGTCGCGGGGCCGGTCGCGAGCGCGACCTCGGGCGTCGCGAGGGGCGCGGCTGTCCGAGCGACCGCGACGGTCGACGTCGGCGGCCGGAGCATCGCGCGATCGATCAGGATGCCTGCGCCCGTGCCGAGCACGAACGTCGTCGCGAGCGCGGCGAGCGCCCGTGCGCCGAGCCCACTCGCGACCGGAGGCGAGGCCGGCGGAGGCGAGGCCGGCGGAGGCGAGCCCGCGCCGCCCTGATCGCCGCCCCCTGGCGTGGGCGGGACGGGGAGACGGGCGACGATCGACGCGAAGAGCGCATCCTTCGTCGCGGACGGGAGCTCTGGAACGTCCTTGGCGCCTTCGAGGAGCGCGAGCACGTCGTCGTCGTGCGGCTCGAGCGGATCGTGCTCGGTCATGGAGTCCTCCTCTCCCGCGCTCCGTGACGACGGACCGCGGCCGAGAAGTCGGCGCGGGCCGCGCGTAGCCTCGTGTAGGCCGTCCCCTCCGGGATCCCGAGCGCGCGCGCGATCTCGGGCACGGGGGTCTCGTCCAGATCGTGGAGGACGAAGACGGCGCGCTTGTCGTCGTCGAGGGTGTCGAGCGCGCTCATGACGAGCGCCTGCGCTTCGCGGGACTCGATCGCGCGATCGGCGAGCGGCTCGGGTGAGGTCGCCTCCGTCTCGACGCCGAGGATCTCGCGCCGGTGCCGAGCGAGGCGCTTGTGCTCGGACGCGACGCGCGCCGCGAAGGCGAAGAGCCAGGGGCGCATGGGACGGGAGCGGTCGTACCGAACCAGCTCCCGGTGGACCCGCACGAAGACTTCGCTCACGAGATCATCCCGATCGGCGTGACCGATCCCGAGGCGCGCGAGGCTCGCCGCCACGTAGGAGACGTGCGCGTCGAAGAGGGCGCGGAAGTCCGCCGGGGCCGGCACATCGGAGGCTTGGCGGCTCTCGACCGGATCCATTTCAGAAAAGACGCGCGCCCACGTGGAGCGCGACCGTTCCCGCGACGGGGGCCATCGTGAACACGGTCGCGTCCGCGACGTCGACGCGATGCCGCGCGAGCGGGACGGACACCTCGAGGAGGGGGGAGAGGAAGAACGACGTACCGAGCTCGATCTCGGCGCCGAGCCGGGCCACGAGGACGGCGAAGGGCGCCGCATCGGACGCGTTCCGCAGCAGATCACGGGTCTCGGTCGCGATCCGCCCGATGCCGCCGCCCGCACAGCCGAAGGCGATCGAGAGGTGTCCGCAGGCCGACGCGGTCGCCACGAAGACCGACGTCGTGACGCGGCCCGAGCTCGGGCTCGTGGGGATCACGAACGGCTCGCTGGCCGGGAGCTCGGCGCGGCCATCGACGCGAAGACTCGCCCGGCGGAGACGGACCCCGGCCGCGAGGCTCGCGCCGGCCGCCGCTGCGGGCGCGGTCCCGGTCGAGAGCGCGGGGCCGAGCGAGACGCGGAGCGAAGGACGC
>JALHPN010000404.1 GCA_022842465.1 Polyangiaceae bacterium
ACGGTCGCGCCCCGGCCACAGAGCCGCGCCGGAGCGAGGCCCAGGCGGGGCCCGTGCCGGCGAGGGCGGCGCAGGCCACGCTCGCGACGGTCGCGGAGCCCCGGGCGCGAGGCGCGTGCAGCACTTCGGGCTGGTGCTGGCTCCATCCCCTGCCGCGCCTCGTGCCCGGCGCCGCATGGAGCGACGGCACGGTCACCGTCGCGGTGGGCACGCGCGGAGAGATCCTCCGCGTCACGGGCGGTGGGATGCGCTTCGAGCCGGCGCCCACGACCGCGACCCTCTACGCCGTGTGGGGGCCCAGCGCCGAGACGATGTTCGCCGTCGGCGCCGGAGGCACGGTGCTGCGCTACGGGAGCGGGCAGTGGACCGCGATGGCGAGCCCCACGCTCGACGATCTGGTCGCGATCTGGGGAACGAGCGATCGTGACGTCTACGCCGCCGGCGGGCGCGGGGCGCTCCTCCACTTCGACGGGCACGCATGGCAGGAAGAGCGGCGGCATCCGGCCGAGAAGCGTCACATCCTGAAGGCCATCTGGGGGAGCGGGCCGCGCGACGTCTACGTCGCCGGCGAGCCTGCCATCCTGATCCACTTCGACGGCAAGGCGTGGTCGCGGATCCAGCACGCAGGGCTGGCCGGCGATCATGGGTTTCACGCCTTGTGGGGAAGCGGCCCGCGCGACGTGTGGGCGTTCTCCGCGTACCAGACCGCGCTCCACTTCGACGGTCGCGCGTGGAGCTCCGAGCGGCTGCCCGCAGGAGGTTACGGCGTCGCCGCGGCGTGGGGCTCGAGCGCGCGCGACGTCCGCGCCGTCGACGTCGACGGGAGCTTCATGCGCTACGACGGCAGCACGTGGAAGCTCGCGGGCACCGTGAAGGGCGGCTGGCCCTTCGTGCTCGATCGTGACGGCCGCGCGTTCTTCGCGGGCAGCGCGGACGCGCTGGCGCTCGTGGAGCGCGGCGAGGCTCGGCCCACCGCGAGCGCGCGCTTCAGCGGCAAGCTCACCGCGCTCACCGTCACGCGGAGCGGCGAGCTCTTCCTCGGCGCCGGCAACGCGCTCGTGCAGCTGAAGGTGGAGGGGCTCGAGCGCGTAGGGAGCGAGGCGCGCGTCCCGCTCGACGCCCTGAGCGCGTCGAGCGCCGAGGAGCTCTGGGCGGTCGGTGGGAACGTGGTCCTCCACGGAGATCCGAGGGCGCCGTACGAGACGACGATCGCCGACGAGGAGCTCCGCGGGATCTGGGCGAGGTCGGGCGAGGGCGCGCACGTCGTGAGCCGGAGCGGCGTGATCCGCCGCGGGGACGGAAAGGCGTGGACCGAGGTCGCGCGCGTCGCGGACGAGACGTTGAACGCGATCACCGGCTGCGGCGACGCGATCTTCGCCGTCGGCTCGGGAGGCGCGGTGCTCAGGCGCGCGGGCGGCTCGTGGCTCCGCGAGCGCGCCGGCTCGGAGTACCTCTCCGGAGTCTGGTGCGCGTCCGACGGCGTCGCCTTCGCGGTCGCGCGGCGCACGACCGACGGCCAGCGCGGCGTCTCGGTCGGCGGCGTCGTCCGGTTCGAGCGCGGCGCGTGGACGGAGGAGAGGGTCCCTGCGGACACGCCGGGGCTGAACGCGATCTGGGGCGCGTCTGCCGCCGAGATCTACGCGGTGGGCGACGCGGGCGCGATCCTCCGCTTCGACGGGCGGTCGTGGACGCGCGAGGAGCCGGAGACGCGCGCCGACCTCTTCGGCGTCGCCGGCACCGAGCGCGGTGTCTACGTCGCGGGTTCGACCGGCGTCGTGCTGAGGCGGGCGCGCTAGGCGCCGACCGAGCCTCGCTCGGCCGTGAGTGACAGTCGATCTCCGAGAATCGGACCGGACCGGGAACGTTCGTTCACAGACGGTGACGATGGGTCGGATCGGAATGACGTGGTCCGAGCGCGCGGAGCGCGCGCCGTCGGTCCAGCCGCGCGCGACAAACCCTCGTGAATCGACGCTTCGACGTCCCGGGCGAGGGCGTGGCACCGAGCTTGCGAACCTCGACGCAAGACCATGAAACGCCCCGCTTCGTCGCTCGTCTCCCTCACCGCCGCCACCGTCCTCGCGCTCGTCGCTCACGCCGCAGACGCGCGTGCAGAAGGCCCGGACTCCTCCCCGACGGCCGCCCCCGCCGCGCCGAAGGTGCAGCCCGACCCCGGCCAGGCCGCGGCCGCCGCTCCGGCGCCGAGCTCGATCCCGATCACCGCGACCTGCTCGCTCGGCGATCACCCGGGGATCTCCGAGGCGGAAGCGCGGACGGGCGCCGACATCGTCTGTCACGAGCTCGCGAAGGCGCGCGCGACGAACACCGCGCACGAGATCCGCTTCGGGACGCTCGGGGGCAAGACGATGGTGACCGTCGCGAGCCGCAACGGGAACGCGTACGACGAGCGTCGCGTCTTCCTCGCGGGACTCGACGAGCTCCACGTCGCGGCACCGCGCCTCGCGACCTCGCTCGCGTCGGGCAAGTCGCTCGACGAGACGCGTGAGGTCGACAACGTGCTCGCGTCGGAGACGCGGCAGAGCAAGGTGCAGCGCGGTCAGGTCGGCTTCGACGGCGGCTTCTTCGGCACGACCGCGCTCGGCGCGGCGGCGGGCGCGTCCGGGGGCATCGATCTCGGGCTCCTCTACCGCGGCGGCAGCTTCGGCCTGTCTTCCCATGGCCGCGCGGGCGGGATCGGGAGCGCCGAGCGGAAGATCGGCCTCGCCACGTTCGACGTCGGCGCGCGCCTCTACCTCTCGTCTTCCGAGATCGCGCCGTTCGTCGGAGCAGGCCTCGGGCTCGCGTACGTGAGCCTCTCACGCGACGCCGCGAGCGGCCTCGAGGGGTCGGGCTTCGCGGGTCACGTGGTCGTCGGCGTGGAGCTCCTCCGGTCGCACCACACCGCGGCGTCGCTCTCGGTCCGCGTCGACACGCCGTTCTTCGAGATCGCGTCGCGTGACGCGAGCGCCTACGTCATGCCGGCGTCGCTGAACGTCGGGCTGCTCTTCCACTGAAGATGCAGGACGCTCCTCCGCTCTCCGTCGCGTCGAGTAGGATGCGCGCGTGTCCTCTCTCGCACGGCGACCGCTCGCGGCCCTGACGCTTCTCTGCGCAGCGCACGTGGTCACCTCCGCGCGCTCCGCGTACGCCAGTCCGTCCGCGAAGCTCGTCTACGTGCGGGGCGCGAGCGCGGAGCGATGTCCAGGCGAGCCGGAGCTCCGGAAGGCCGTCGCGGTGAGGCTCGGGTACGACCCGTTCTTCCCGACGGCGAACAAGACCGTGATCGCCGATGTCGTGCGCACCGACGCCGGCTTCCGCGCGAAGGTGCGGATCATCCGCGACGACGGGGTCGTGCGCGGCGAACGTGAGCTCGCGACGACGGGCGCCGACTGCGGCGAGCTCGTCGCGGCGCTCGCGCTGGCGATCAGCATCGCGCTCGATGATCTCGACGAGCGGCCCCCCGTCACCCCTGCGGAGCCGCCGACGACGGAGCTCGCCGTGGAGCCGCTACCGCCCGCCACAGCGGCCGAGCGGCCGGCGACCGTGCCGGCGCCCGCATCGGCGACCCCGCCGCTGCGTCCTTCGCTCCGCGTCTCGCTCGGCCCCG
>JALHPN010000405.1 GCA_022842465.1 Polyangiaceae bacterium
CCGCGTCGCCCGCGCCCGCGTCGCGGCGGATCGGCGCGGAGGCGTCGATCGGGCCGCCCGCGTCCGGCCCCGCGGTCTGGCACACCGGCGCCGTCGCGCTCTCCGTCACGCCCGCGTCGACGCCGTACGTCGGCAGGACGAGGCACGCGCGCTTCCCCTGGTCCTCGTCGAGGATGAGCGCGTTCCACGGGGGTTCCCGCGGGTCGGCGCAGACGTAGCCGTCGCGGCAATCCTCGGCCGCCTCGCATGCCTTCATGCAGGACGCGCGCGCCGTCCGTGCGCCGCCGGCGCCCGTCCGATCGTCGAACCCGCAGCCCGGGATCTTCGCGTCGAACAGGACGCACGCGGCCTCGTCCGGGCAGAGGTTCGGGCGGCAGTTGAAGAGGGTGCAGTACCCGCCCGGCTGGGCGATGTCGCAGAGGCGGTCGCCGCGCTGCGAGCAGTCGGTGGAGGTGAAGCACCCGTCCCCGATCTTCGGGGTGCACCCGACGACGTACGCGCCGAGCGCGAGGACGCCGGCGGCGCGGACGAACGGGGAGACGACGGCGAGAGCGGATGCCTTCACGAAAGTGCCGGCATCTAGCCTCATTCGCTGTTTGACATCAAGCGTTTCGCCCCTTAATAGGAGGCCATGGCGACCCACATCACCGCAGACTGCATCAACTGCGGCGCTTGCGAGCCCGAGTGTCCCAACGAGGCCATCAGCGAGGGCGACGAGATCTACGTGATCGACCCCGAGCTGTGCACGGAGTGCGTCGGCTTCTACGATCACGAGGCCTGCCAGGCGGTGTGTCCGGTCGAGTGCTGCCTCCCCGATCCGGGGCACGTCGAGGACGAGAAGAGCCTCATCGAGCGCGCGCTCCGGCTCCACCCGGACGACGAGGAGCTGAAGCAGCGCGCGACGGTGGACAACTACCCGTCGCGCTTCCGCAAGTGACGGCCCGAGCGACCGCGGGCGCGGTCGCGACACGCCTCACCTTCTTCGCGAGCCTCGCCTCGGTCGCAGCATGCGCCGGCGGGGCTCCGCTGCTCCATCCGGCGAAGACGCTCGCGTCGGGGGACGTGCGGCTCGCGACCGGCGTCGCCGCGAACGTCGCGCCGGGCTCGCTCGGCGAGGACCTGAGGCGGGCGCGCGAGATCGCCGCCCAGGATCCGACGGCGCCCGGCGCGCCGGGCGAAAACCCGGACTTCGCGAAGGGCGCGCTCGTCGCGGCCGCGCTCGCGCCGGGTCTCTCGCCGGTCGTCGCCGCGCGCGTCGGGGTCGGCGCGCGGTACGAGGGCGGCCTCACGTACACCGGACGCGCCGTGCGGGCGGACTTCCGCCGGTCGTTCGACGACGGTCCGTGGTCGCTCTCGCTCGGCCTCGGCGTCTCCGCCGCGCTCTACGGTCGACAGCAGAGCGAAGCCCTCCCTGCCGTCGATCTGAGCGCGGTCAAGGGCTACGGCGCGGACGTCCCCGTCCTCGTCGGATGGGAGAGCGCCGGCGGCCTCTACACGCTCTACGGCGGCCCGCGTGTCGGCTACGAGCACGTCGCGATCCGGACGCTCACGAGCGAGCCGCGCGGCGTCGTCCTCGGCGGCACAGCGATCGAGCTCGCGGCCGATCGCTTCTACGGCGGCGGCGTCGCCGGCTTCGCGACCGGCTTTCGCCACATCCACGTCGCCCTCGAGCTCGGCGCCGCGTACCAGGTCGTGAACGGCTCGTACAACGGGACAGATGCCACGATCCGCGGCCTGGCGCTCACGCCGGCGAGCGCGATCTGGACGACGTTCTGACTCAGCGGAACGCCGCCGCCGCTCGCTCGGCGGCGCGGGCGCTCGCGTCGACGTGGCGCGCGAGCCACGCGGCGCGGCCCGCGGAGCCGACCGGGTTCGCGACGCCGAGGATCGCGACGAACGGCACGTCGAAGGCCGCGCAGGCGCGGGCGACCGCGAAGACCTCGAGATGCTCGACCTCCCCCTGTGCGCCGAGCTCGGTCGCGAGCGCGTCGTCGATGGTGACGCCGAGGGTCGTCAGCGCGTGGACCGCGCGGAGGCCGGCGCGCGCGACGAGCGACGCGTCCATGTCGACGCGTGCAGGCATGGGCGCCGGAAGGGCGCTCCCGCCGCGCGCGAGGGCGACGTCGAGGACGGTGCTCCGCGCGACGGCGACCACGTCGCCGACCTCCAGCCCCGACGAGGCGAAGGCGCCGCACGTTCCCACGAAGAGGACGGCCTCCGGCCGAGCGGGGCGCGCGGCGAGGAGCCGCGTCATCCCGATCGCCGCTTCCACGAGGCCGACGCCGACGGGACCGCCCATCGCGATCCGGTCGCTGCCCGCGACAAGCGACCGGAATCGTTCGAGCTCGGGTTCCCAGGCCGCGACCGCGAGGAGAGGCATCGGGGTCGGAGCGTATCCGAAGGAGTGAGGAGAGACCGCAGCCCAACCTGGATCGCGTGGGCCTCACCCCTCGGTCTCGGTGCGGACCGCCCGATAGGTGCCTTGCCGCGCCGGACCCGTCCCTCTATTCTGTCCATGTTCATGCGTCCCGCTCTGCTCCTGCTCGCTGGTCTCCTCGCGTCGGGCTGCGCCGTGACCTCGACCGGCGACTCGCCGGACGCGGACGCCACCGCGCAGTCCGCGACGGCGCTCGTGGTCGTGGAGCGCTCGACGGGCCCGGGAGACGTCACCCGCGAGGCCGTGGTCGCGCGCTTCCTCCGCTCGCGCCTCGGCGTCCTCGACGAGCAGGCCCTCCGCATCGCCGGGCTCGCGCAGGACCTCCCCGCGCCCGGCACGTGCACGATGCCCGACGAGGCCGTCCCGTCCGTCTCGACGCGCTCGCTCGAGCTCCTCGACGTCGGGCCGCTCGCGTTCGAAGGACCGCAGAGCCGGGCGCTGCTCCTGCCGCGCGCGATGCCCGATCCGGCCGGGCTCGTCTCCGGCGTGTTCTACTCCTCGCGGTCGGCCGACGCCTTCGCGCCCGGCGCGCGCCTCTCGCTCCGCGCGACCGGCGGCTCGGATCTCGAGGCCTTCACCGTCTCGGTCAACGCGCCGCTCGACTTCAACGACGTCCGCGCGACCGTCTCCGCCTCCACCCTCGAGGTGACGTGGGAAGCGCCCGCGCTCGACGCGCGGGATCAGATCTACGTCGACATCCTCGCGCCGCGCCTCGTCGCCCGGTGCACCGTCGATCTCCCGCGGGACGTGTCCCCCGAGAGCGGCCGCTTCGCCGTGCCCGCCTCCGTCCTCGCGAACGTCGCCGACGAGGGGCAGGTCGCCGTGCACCGCGTGCATCGCGAGGCGTTCCGCGCGAAGGGCGTCGAGCCGGGCGAGGTCCGCTTCGACGTCGCGCGCATCCTCCCCTTCCGCCGCTGACGACAAGGTTCTTGGCGGCTGCCGCGTAAGGCGTTACACAGTCGAGCCATGTCCGGCCGCCGCCACGCCCGCCACGCGCTCCTCGGCGCGATCGGCCTCGCGCTCGCGACCGCCGCCTCGAACGCGGCGGGGGATCCTGCGCCCGCCGCGCGCA
>JALHPN010000406.1 GCA_022842465.1 Polyangiaceae bacterium
CTCGAGGCGGCGCGCCAGCGCGTCCCGCTCGACCGCCGGCGCGCACACCTCGCGGCCCAGCGCGCGGAGCTCGGGGCGATCCCGTCGCACGTCGCCCGGCTGCTCGCGCTCCGGGAGCGTTCGGGCGCGTACGAGGTGAACACGCGCGCGCAGAACGACCTGACGGCGGAGCTCGAGCTCCTGCGCGATCGCCTGGCGACGGCGCGAGACCGAGCCGGGCTCCCGGCGGAGGGCGGCGACGGCGCGCCTCGCCTCGACGCGAAGGGGGAGGCGCGCCTCCTCCGGCTCGTCGCCGATCGCGACGCGACCTCGGCCTCGCTGCGCACGCTCGGCGCCGAGCTCGAACGCGCGAGGCGCGAGCTCGCGCGCGCCCGCGAGGTGGCGTCCGGGAGTGCGCCAGACGACACGACGGCGCTCGTCCGTGCGCTCGCGAACGCCCGCCGCCTCGGTGACGTCGAGGCGCGGCTCGTTGCCGCGGAAGGGAAGCTCGCGAAGAAGCGTCGCGACGTCGAGGCGCGCGCGGCGTCGGCGGGCCTCGGGACGGCGTCGCTCCACACCTTGCCGTCGTGCCGTCTCCCGTCGATCGAGACGATCGATGCCCTGGCCGCTCGCGCGACGGAGGCGGACCGAGCGGAGGCGCGAGCGACCGACAAGGTCGCCGAGCTCGACGCGCAGGTCCTCTCGCTCGCGCAGCAGATCGCCTCGCTCGCGGGCGACTTCGCGCCGCCCGATCTGGACGCGCTGCGCGCCGCGCGCAAGATCCGGGACGACGCCTTCACGAAGCTACGGATGGAGACCGCGGCGGGGGGCGACGCGCGCTCACGCGTGGCGCTCGAGACCGAGGTCGAGCGAGCGGTGCGCGCGGTCGACGACGTCGCCGATCGCATGATCCGCGAAGCCGATCGCGTGACGAGCCTCGCGCGGCTGCGGAGCGCCTACGCCACCGCCACCGAGCAGCTCGACGAGAAGCGCGCGGATGCCGGCGCCGCGCGCGCGGCACGCTCGCGGATCGACGGCGATCTCGCGGCGGCCTTCGCGGCGTCGGGGCTCGGCGACGACGTCGTCCCGAAGACGATCGCGGAGGCACGTGCGCTCGTCGTGAAGCTCGCGGCGCTCGCTCTGCAGCTCGGGGAGCTCGGGGAGCTCGGAGACGAGGTGGCCGAGCTCGGGGCGCGCGTCGCGACGTCGCGGACCGAGCTCGTCGCCGCGCTCGGTTCGAGCTCGGCGTCGGGAGAGTCGGTCGCCGCGCTCGTCGAGGCGGGGGCGGCGCGGCTCGAGGCGGCCGACGCGCATCGCCGCGAGCTGCTCCAGGCGGGAGAGACGGCGCGCCGCCTCGAGGAGACCGTGGCCGAGCGCGAGGCCACGATCGCACGCGAGGAGGCCGCGCTCGCGGACGTGGTGCTCCGCATCGGGGAGATCGCCCTGCCCCTCGGGGTCGCTGCGGATGCGAGCACCGACGAGGCGACGCGCGCGCTCGAGGCGCTCCGCGATCTGCAGCGCGCGCTCGAGAAGCGCGCGGAGGTGGCGGCGAAGGCGGAGGCGGCGGCGCGCGAGGCGCGGGGCTTCGAGGAGGAGATCGCGCGGCTCACCCGCGACCTCGCCCCGGATCTGGCGGGCCTCTCCGCGCGCGACGCCGCGACCGAGCTCGTGGCGCGCGCGACGCGCGCGGAGGCCGTCGTACGTGATCTCGACGCCGTCGAAGCGCGCCTCGGCGAGCTCGGGGAGACGGAGCTGCCCGAGGACGTCGTGGCGCTCGCTGCGGACGAAGACGCCGCGTCCCGGGCCGCCGAGGAGCTCGACGCGGAGCTCGGCGAGGTGGAGAACGCGCTCGAGCGCGCGAAGCGCGAGGTCGTGTCCGTCGAGCTCGGGCTCGCCCAGATGCGCTCGGACTCGCTCGCCGCCGACGAGGCGTCGAGGGCAGAGGAGGCGCTCGCGCGCGTGCGAGCTCACGTCGAGCGCTACTGTCGGGCGAAGGTGGCGGCGAAGATCCTCGCACAGGAGATCGACCGCTACCGCGAGGAGAACCAGGGCCCCCTCCTCTCGAGGGCGTCCTCGCTCTTCGCCGAGCTGACGCTCGGCGCCTACGCGGGCATCCGCGCCGGCTTCGACGACAAGGACAAGGCGTGCCTCCTCCCGCTGCGGAGTGACGGGACCGAGGTGCGCGTCGACGGCCTGAGCGAGGGCACGCGGGATCAGCTCTACCTGAGCCTCCGGCTCTCCTCGCTCGAGCGGCACGCCGACGTCGCCGGGCCGATGCCGCTCGTCCTCGACGACGTGCTCATCCAGCTGGACGACGAGCGGGCTCGAGCGGCGCTCGTCGTCCTCGCCGGGCTCGCCCAGCGGATGCAGGTGCTCTTCTTCACCCACCACGCGCGTCTCGTGGAGCTGGCACGGGCCGCGCTCGACGCGCGGGTGCTCCACGTCCACGAGCTCGCGCCGCGCGCGGCGTTGCACGCGGCGGATGCAGCGGCAGGTTGATGTCTCTCCTCGTCCGCGTCGCCGTCGCATCTCTCTTCGCCGCCGCCATCTCGTGCGCGCCCGCGCTCCCGCCGGCTCTTCGCGAGGACCTCGCGCGAGCGCCGAAAGGCGCGGCGACGGTCGTCCTCTTCACCGACTTCCAGTGCCCGCACTGCCGGCGCGCGCACGCCATGCTCGACGCGATGATCGAGCAGCGCGGCGCGCGCGTGGACGTCGTGCTCCACCACGTCCCCCTCCGGATGCATCCCGACGCGTGGCCCGCCGCGCGCGCCGCCGTCTGCGCCGAGCAAATCGCGCCGGCGGAGGCCGCCCGAGCCTACGCGCGCGCGCTCTTCGCGACGCCGGACCTCTCGGAGGAGAGCCTCACGGCCGCGGCGTCGATGCATGGCATCGATCCCGCGGCGCTCCGGCAGTGCGCGGAAGACCCCCGGACGGACGCCCGCATCACGCGCGACGTGTCGCTCTTCGTCGAGGCAGGGGGAGACGGCGTCCCGCTCATGTACGTCGGGACGACGCGGTTCGACGGGGCGCCCGCGCGCGCGTTCCTGGAGGCAGCGCTCGACGACGCCATCACGCGCGCCCGGAAATGACGGCGCTTCGTCTCGAGGCGACGAAGGCGTACACGGGCTGCTGCTGTAAGACCGATCACGTGCGGAGACGCGAACGCGACGGCCCTGACAGCGGACGATTGAAGCCACGGCGTTAGACTCGGACGCCATGCGCAAGGCACAGCTTGGTTTCGCGCTCGCTTCTTCTTGTCTCCTCGCCGTCGTCGGCTGCGCCGTCGGCACGGGAGACGCAGACGTCTCCGAGGCGAACCTCGCCAGCACCCCGGTCGAGGGAGGGGCGGACGAGGACGAGAACAGCATCGTCCTCCCCCCGCCCTCCACCGTGCCGTCGCCCGCCGACGCCGGCGCCGGGGACGCCGCAGCCGATGCGGCGGCCGACGCCGGCCCGGCGCCCGACGGCGGCTCGG
>JALHPN010000407.1 GCA_022842465.1 Polyangiaceae bacterium
CAGACGGCCGCCCTCGAAGCGGCCCTCCCGGGTACGCACCGAGACGGCGACGTCGCCGAGGCCGAACGGCGCCCCTGCGCCCGCCGCGCGCACCGCCTCGCGGATCGCGGCGGCGGCCTCGAGCGCGGCCCGGTCCGCGTCGACGAAGTGCGCGTCGATCGCCGAACGCTGGCCCGCGGCCGCGAGCGCCCGCGCGATCCCCCAGGTCATCGCTCCGAGCCCGGCGCCGAGATCGAGGAGGCGGAGGGTACCGGGCTCGCGGCTCGCGACGAGCCCTGCCGCGACGAGCTCGGCGACGGCGGCTCCGCCCTTCGGTACGTCCCGCGCGAACGAGAACGCGACGCGGGCCTCCAGCGGGGTCGCGACGCGCTCGGGGGCGTCCCCCGCCCTGCCCTGGTTGTAGGCGCGGGAGAGCTCCGCGACGCGGGGCCCGAGCCGGGCCACGTCCGCGAGCGCCGGGGCCCCCAGCCGACGGAGCACGGCGTCGAGGATCGCCCGCCACGGCTCCTCGAGGGCGGACACGAGCGGTTCGGCAGGCATGACGGGCCATCTTGGCACTTCAGGCGAAATCGCGCGGTCTTCGGAGATCCTTGACCCTGGACCCGCGTACACTATAACAGTTCATCACATGGTGAATTGATGACAGCCAAGGTCGAGCCGCTCCCCCATGCCCATCCCGCTCCCGAGGAGCACGCCGAGAACTGTGGGCCCGAAGAGCACGCCCGCCGGTCGCGCTTCGCGCCGGTGTCGGACGAGCAGCTCGAGCGCGCCGCGGCCATCTTCCGGGCGGCCGGGGATCCGTCGCGGCTCAAGCTCCTCCACCGCCTCTGCGACGGCGAGTGGTGCGTGACGGAGCTCGCCGAGGCGGCAGGCGTCGGCCTGTCGACGGTGTCGCAGCAGCTCCGGCTGCTCCGCGCCGAGCGCATCGTCGGTCGCAGACGGGCCGGCAAGCACATCTTCTACTCGCTCGCCGACGCGCACGTCATCGACCTCATCCGGAGCGCGATCGACCACGCCGGCGAGCCCCACGGCCACGACCACGCGCACGAGAAGAGCGCCGAGGACTGAGCTCGCTCGCCGCGCCCCCACCACGCTTCGAGACCCAACGAGACACCGAGCCACCGAGGAGGAAAGACATGAGCGACGACTGCACCAAGCACGAGGGTCACGCGCACGCGCACGGGCCCGGCTGCGGCCACAAGACGATCGAGCACGACGGGCACAAGGACTACCTCCACGAGGGGCACCTCCACCACGTGCACGGCGATCACGTCGACGAGCACAAGCTCGCCGTCTCGGGCGCGAACCCGGGCGACTGCACGCCGGCCCATGCCTGCGGCGGGCACGCGAAGGACCACGCGCACGGCCCGTCGTGCGGGCACGATGCCGTGGCCCACGGCGACCACGTCGACTACGTCGTCGACGGCCACCTGCACCACGCGCACGACGGTCACTGCGACGATCACGGCAGCGTCGTCGTCGCCTGATCGTTCCGTCTCGCCTCGCCCGCGTCCCGTCAGGACGCGGGCGCGCGCGTTCCATGGGAGAGACGTGGTAGACCACGACCTCATGGCACCGCGAGCTCTTCCCGTCGCCGTCCCGATCCTCGCGCTGCTCTCCGTCGCGGGCTGCGGCTCGCCCCCGCCCGCCTCGCAACCCCCGAGCGCCCGCGCGGCGATCGACCGCCTGCACGACGCGCAGGACTGCGCGCTCGGCGTGCAGGCGGCCGCGAAGATCGATCACTTCGGCAAGCAGGGTCGCGTGCGCGGCGACCTCCTCCTCTTCGCGCTCTGGCCCGCGCGCCTCCGGATGGACGCGGTGAGCCCGTTCGGCGTCACGCTCGCCACCCTCGCGAGCGACGGGACGAGCTTCTCGCTCTCGGATCTCCGGGAGAAGAAGTTTTATGTAGGCCCCGCGAGCGCCTGCAACATCGCGCGACTCACGACGGTGGCCATGCCGGGCCACGTGCTCGTCTCGCTTCTGCGCGGCGACGCGCCGGTCCTGAAGCACGACCCGTCCAAGGCGTCGATCGCGTGGGACAAGAAGGGCTACTACGTCGTCCACATCGACGGCGCGAACCGAACGGAGGAGGAGCTCCACCTCGAGCCGCACCCGAGCGATCTCGCCCTCCCCTGGAACCAGCAGCGAATGCGGGCGAGGCGCGTCAAGGTCCAGCAGGAAGGCATCGTCCTCTACGACGCGGAGCTCGCCGATCACAAGCCGACCGCGACGGCGAAGGAGCGGGTCGATCCCGAAGGCATCGACCCGCCCGTCCCGCCGAGCGGCCCCGCGTGCACGACGGAGATCCCGCGGCGGATCCACGTTCAGGTGCCCGGCACCGAGTCGGACGTCCAGTTCCGCTACGACGACGTGAAGGTGAACCCGCCGATCGTGGAGGGCGTCTTCACGCAGGAGATCCCGGGCGGCCTCGAGGTCATGCGCGTCACCTGCGAGCGCTGACGGGGGCGGACTCTCGGCGGCGCCCCGCCCGCGCCTCACTCGGCGGAGGACTCGAGCGCGGCCCGCGCCGCGTCGAACGCCGCCTTCACGCACGCGTGGTGCTGATCGAAGCACGCTCGCTTGCCTGCGTCGTCGGTCGCGGACGCGACGCAGGGGTCGAGCGCGTCGCGACACGCGAGGACCTCGGCCGGCGGAGGGAGCGGGACCTTCTTGCAGAAGCCTGGCTCGCCACGCCCCCCTCCACGCCCGCCTTCGTGACGATCCGTCTCGTCGCCTCCCGGCGGCGGTCCCTCGGGGCGCTCGGGCGCCGCGGTGCCCTCCGGAGGCGGAGGCGGCGCGCCTTCGGACGGGCGCGGCGCTCCCGCGCCGCCGTCGCGGTCACAGCCTTCCCCGCGCGGGCCGCGCGGGTGGCCCTTGCCGCGACCTCGATGCGGACCGCATCGAGGTCCGGGGTGCGCCTCTCTGGGCAGACACTCGGCGAGCGCGGCGCGGCAAGCCTCGACATCGGCCCCGTCCGCGCTCACGCAGCCTTCGAACGTCGCGAAGCACGCGTCGGCCGTAGCCTTCGCGTCCTCGGCGCTCGCGTTGGCCTCCGTCAATGCCTCGGTCGTGGAAGACGTCTCGGTCGTCGTGCCTGCCGAGCACGCCGTCATCGCGACGACACCGAAGAGAGCGAGAATCCCGTTTCGGACCATCTTGACCACCTTCGCTGAGCTTGGCCCCGCGCATCTGCAGGACATCTCCCAAGGGGATCGCGCGCGAGGAAACCGATCACGGGCTCGGTCGTTTCCTCGCTCCGGTCTCAGCCGACGGCGGCGCGCCGCCTCCCTCGTCGCCCGCGCACGAAGGCGAGCGCCGCGACCACCATCGCGAGGGCAGAGGCGGGTCCGGATCGAGCGCCGACCCGGCCGACGCTGCAGCCGCCCTTCTCGTCCGCCGCGGGCGCGGGCGTGTCGGCCGCTCCGACGGCCG
>JALHPN010000408.1 GCA_022842465.1 Polyangiaceae bacterium
CGGGTGCGGGCACGGGTGCGGGCGCGGGCGCGGGCGCGGGTGGGGCCGCGGGGGCGGCTGCGCGGGCGAGGAGAGAAGGGGGCAGAGGGAGGGTCGCGTCGAGCGGGGCGAGGGGGTTGGTCATCCGCGTGGGGGCGGGGATCGGGGGCCGCGAGTCGACGCGTGCGCTGTGATCGAGCTCGAGCGGGATGTCGGCGGGCGGGGCGGAGGCGCTCACGTCGTCGCGCTCCCACGAGCGATGGGCTGCGCGGGAGGTGGAGCGCTTTCCCGCTCCGCTGCGCGAGAGTCCGAGATCGGGGATGGGCGCGGCGGGAGCGGAGGCGCCGACGCGGGCGTCGGGATCGCTTCGACGCGCGGCCTCCTCGCGGCGCGCTCTCGCCTTCGGCGAGAGGTTCGCGAGCACCCATGCGCCGAGATCCGGTCGGGCGCCGGGGAGAACCGCGTCGAGCGCGGCGTCGACGGCGACCTTCATCGCGTGCGCGGTCGGGAAGCGATCGCGCGCATCGAACGCGATCGCCTTCGCGATCACCGCGCGGACGGGCGCGGGGATCGACTCGGGGATGGCGGGCGGCGCGCCCGAGAGGAGCCCGCGCAAGGTCTCGGCTTCGTTCGCGCCGGCGAACGGCGCTCGACCCGTCAGCATCGCGTGGAGCATCGCGCCGGTCGCGAAGACGTCGGCGGTGGGACCAAGGGGCTTCTGCCGCGCCTGCTCCGGCGCCATGAAGTGGAGCTTGCCCTTCACGGAACCGTCCACCGTCTCGCCGGCGAGGCGCTCGCGGGCGATCGCGATCCCGAAGTCGATGAGCTTCACCTCTCCGCGCACGCCGAGCAGGACGTTCTGCGGAGACACATCCCGATGTACGACGCCACGCGAGACGCCGCCCTCGTCCTCCAGCGTGTGCGCGGCGTGGAGGCCGGCGAGGACATCTCGCGTGACGACGAGCGCGACGTCGAGCGGAGCGGTCCGCTTCTCGTTCGTCGCCGCGTTGCTGGTCACGAGCGCGGCGAGCGAGTCGCCGTCCACGTACTCCATCACCAGATAGAGGAGGTCCTCGCTCTCGCCGAGATCGAAGACCTGCGCGACGTTGGGGTGATGGATCGCGGCGGTGATGCGCGCCTCGTCGAGGAACATCGCGCGAAAGCGCTCGTCGTCCAGGAGCCGGCTGTGGATGACCTTCAGCGCGAGCAGCTTCTCGAAGCCGTGCGCGCCGCGCCGCCGCGCGGTCCACACCTGCGCCATCCCGCCTTCCCCGAGGACGGCCACGAGCTCGTAGGCATCGATGCGCGAGCCGGGAGCGAGCACGCGGGCAGTATATCCCCGCCGCCCCGAGCGCTTCACGACTTCGTGGTACGCTCGCGGCTCGTCCGATGGCCTCCGTCGTCGTCTCCACCGGAACCGCGACTCTCGCCTCTTCGCCGAGCGAGGTGTGGCCCTTCGTCACCGACACGGACCGCACCAATCGCATCCTCCTCGGCGAGGCGGTGGTGTATCGGCCCGTGGAGGAGGGGCTCCGGAGCGTCGCTCGCTTCGTCGGCGAGACGCGGGTCGCGGGGTTCGCGCTCGAGTACGAGGAGGCTCCGTTCGAGTGGACGGAGAACGAACGCTTCGGGGTCGTGAGGCGAATGCGCGGAGGCCCTCTCCGATCGTACACGTACGCCGTCACGTTCTCCCCAACCGAGGCGGGAGGGACCCGTCTCGACGTCCGGCTCGAGCTCGAGCTCCGTCACTGGATCGTGCGGCCCATCGCGACGGCGCAAGGACGACGCGTCGTCGACGGCATCACCGCGCTCGCGCGCGAGATCGACGCCCACCTCCGACGGAAGGCGCCTAGCCCCTTCCGGAGGCCCGTCGCCCCTGTCGACGAGACTCGTCTCGTCCGCGGCGCTCGTGAGCTCGGCACCCGCGGGCTCGACGCCGCGGCGCTCGAGGCCGTGGTCTCGCTCCTGCGTGAGGCGCCGGACGCCGACGTCGTCCGCATGCGTCCGTTCGAGATCGCCGACGGGAAATCGCTCGACGCGCGCGCCGTCCTCCGCGTCTTCCTCCACGCCGTCACCGCCGGGCTGTGCGAGCTCCGGTGGGCGCTCGTCTGCCCGAGCTGCCGGACCGCGAGCGACCAGGTCACCTCACTCTCCGATCTCGGCAAGGCCGGCCACTGCCAGCTCTGCGACCTGTCGTTCGGCATCGACCTGGATCGCGCCGTCGAGGCGACTTTCCGACCGCATGCAAGCGTCCGCAAGGTGAGCGATCGCATGTTCTGTGTCGGCGGCCCGTGGCGCACGCCGCACGTGCTCGTCCAGGCGAACGTGGAGGAGGGCGAAACACGTCTTCTCGACGTGCCTCCCGAGCACGGGCGCTATCGCCTCTTCGCGCGCGGCGGACAGGTCGTGTCCGTCGACGTTCGCGCAGGCGGGGCCGAGAGCGCCCGCGTCGTGCTGGGGAGAGAAGGCTTCGACGCCGCCGAGGTCGCGGTCGGGCCTGGCGGGAAGGTCGCCGTCGAGAACGCCTCCGGCGCCCCGCTCCACGTGAAGATCGAGCGGCTCGGCTACGCGACGCTCGCTGCGACGGCCCACGACGTCACCACGATGGAGGAGTTCCGCCGTCTCTTCTCGAAGGAGCTCCTCAAGCCGGGGACGCCCCTCCGCGTCGCGAGCTGCGCCATCCTCTTCAGCGATCTGACCGGCTCGACGGCGCTCTACACGAAGGCCGGAGATGCCGCGGCCTTCCGCTTCGTCGACGACCACTTCGACGTCCTTCGCGCGCCGATCGCGAAGCACGCCGGCGCCGTCGTCAAGACGATGGGGGACGCGATCATGGCCGCCTTCGTCGACGAAGCCACCTGCGCGGCGGCCGCCGTCGACTGCCTCGCGGCCTTCGAGACGTTCCGAAAGAGCCATGAGCACGGGGCGCTCACGGGTCTCAAGGTCGGCTTCTTCTCCGGGCCCTGCTACGTCATCACCGCCAACGGGGCGATCGACTACTTCGGACAAACCGTGAACTGCGCGTCGCGCGTGCAGCACCTCGCCGAGAGCGGAGAGCTCGTCCTCGAGGAGGAAGTGTTCGAGCACCTGCCGCGCGCGCTGCGCGACGGGATGCACGTCGTCGAGCGCTTCGCGACGCAGGTGAAGGGCGTGGACACGCCGCTCCGCCTCGTGCGCACGCGGGTGGAGGGCGAGCGGGCCGTGGCGAGCGCGGAGACCGACACACCCTAGCACTACCTGGTCATTTTTATCTTTTAATCCAACGCTGTTTGCGCTCCATTGGAGAGCGTGAGTCACGCGAGCGGATGGGAGAAGCGCTTCGACCGATTCGTGCAGCCGTTCCT
>JALHPN010000409.1 GCA_022842465.1 Polyangiaceae bacterium
GAGATCCGGGGCCGGCGCGAGCGCGGTGACGGCGAGCTGGCCGGCTCCGGCCGCGCGCGCCGAGGCGACGAGGCCGGCCGCCCGCGGGACGAGCCATCCGTCGGCGTTCTGTCCCGTGTGATGGGCGAAGAGACGCTCGAGGACGACCTCGTCGTCCAGACGCTGGAGCAGGGCCTCGTCCTCGGGACGCCACATCGCGGGCCCGATGGTGCTCCGCGACGCTCCCGAGACGCAAGCGCGGAGCGCGGCGTCCTCTCGCCTGCTAGAGTTCGTCGATGTCTTCGCCGTACCGCGTGCCCAGCCCCCCCGAGGCCGAGCTCCCGGAGAGCGAGCACCCTTACGAGAGGGTGCTCCGCGCACAGCAGAGACGAGCCCGCCTCGTCGCCGCCGCGGCGATGGTGGCTGCGGCGAGCGGCCTCGTCGCGTCCGTGATCACGCGGTCTGCGAGCGCGACGGCGCGCCGAGCCGAGGCTCAGGCGCGAGCGTCCGCGTTCCAGCGCGAGCGCTACGACGCGGCGCGCGCCGCGATCGATACGGCACGCGCGCGAGCGCTCGAGGCGCAGGCGCGTTTCGAGCGGGGCATGGAGGAGGCGCGGGCGAAGGGTGACGCGGCGCTGTCTCCCTGCCCCGCCGGCGTCTCGCTCCCGACGGGCCAGACCTTCGCCGCGGCGACGAGGAGGGTTCTGGTCTCGGTCGTCGACGACGCGGCGCACGGTCTCCCGAGCCGCACCGTGGACGAAGTGCTGGTCGACGCGCGTCGCGCGGAGATCCACGTGAACGCGGGCCGCTACGAGGACGCGATCACGGGCGCCAGGGCGCTCACGTCGCCCTCCCGCTTCGGCCGCGAGCTCGTCGTCGTCACGACCGCGGCGAAGACGCCCGAGGTCACGTCGGCCACGACGTTCGTGCCGGGCGAGGTCCACGGCCGCGCCTACCTGTGGGATTTCCAGTCGTCCCGCGTCCTCTGCGCAGCGGACGTGCACGCGACGAGCTCGCGCGAGATCGGCTTCACCTACGCGGCCGCGCCGGACGCCGAGGTGCAGGCCGGCCGCACGACGCGGCTCCTCGCGTCGCTCTCCGACGATCTCGCGACGGCCGTGGAGCGCGCGGCGACGACCGCCCTGTTCGCGCGCTAGGGCGCGACGATCGCCGAGGGCGTGGCGGGCGTCCGCAGGCTCGGCGGGTGCCTCGACGCGCGGACGAGCGCGTAGATCACGAGAGCCGCGCCGAGGAGGAAGATCGTCACGCTCACCGCGAGCACCACCACGTGGCGCGGCGAGGGAGACGACGCAAAGGCGCGTGGCGCGGGAGGGCCTGGCACGCTCGGCCGCACCTCGGTGAGCGGCGTGAGCGGAGCGAACGCGAGCGGCTCCGTCTTCGTGGTCAGCGAGGGCGAGCTCGGCGGCGGCACGATGCCCGCGCCCGGAGGGGGAAAGTGCGCAGTCGGCGTCGTGACGATCCCGAACGGCGCTCCTCGCACCGGAGCATCGACGTCGATCTCCACCTCGCCCGCTCCACGCGACGCTCCGGCGCCCATGGTGCCGGAGCTCGCCGTCAGCTTCGCGAGGAGCGACTCGGCGTCCGCGCTCGGCTCGAGCGATTCGGCCGCCGTCGTCATCGCGGCGACGCGCTCGCTCCGGCTCACGAGCGTCTCGCGAACGAGCTCTTCGAGCCATTCGCCGACCGCGTCGCGCGGCGCGAGGTCGACCGCCGCGGCGATCTCTCGGGCGAACGCGTCGGCCGCGGCGAACCGCTTCCCCGGATCCGACGAAAGGCCGCGCATGACGACGGCGTCCAGGGCCGGAGCGACGTCCTCGGCGAACGCGCTCGGCTTCGGGAGCGCGCCCTTCATCACCCGCGAGACGATCTCGAAATCCTTGAGGCCTTCGTGGAGACGTCGCCCCGCGAGCGCCTCCCACAGCACGACCGCGGCGGCGAACACGTCCGTTCGCCGGTCGACCTGGCCGCGCACCTGCTCGGGCGCCATGTAGGCGAGCTTGCCCTTGATCTGCCCTTCGCGCGTGACCTGCGCGCGACCGACCGCCTTGGCGACGCCGAAGTCGAGCACACGCGACATCCCGTCGACGCTGACCATGACGTTCTGGGGGGACACGTCGCGATGGACCACGTCCAGCATCACGCCGCTCTCGCTCCTCGTCTCGTGCGCCGCGTGGAGACCGAGCAAGACGTCGTGGACGACCCGCGCGGAGATCGAGGCGGGTATGCGGCCGTGCTTCGCGCGCGTCGTCCGGAGGAGGCGCGAGAGCGTCTCGCCGTGGACGTACTCCATGACGAGGAACATGCCGGCGGCGGACTTGACGACGTCGTTCGTGGCGACGACGTTGGGGTGGCGGATGCGTGCCACGATCCGCGCCTCGTCGAGGAACATCGTGAGGAAGTCCTCGTCCTTGACGTAGGTGCTACGGAGCCGCTTGATGGCGCACGTCTGCCCGCGGTCCGCGCCGTCGAGCACGCACCCGAGGTGCACCGTCGCCATCCCCCCCGACGCGATCTCCTGGAACATCGCGTAACGGCCGATGACCAGCGGAGCCGCTGCCCTGTCGACGCCTGCTTCCGGCACGTCGGGCGAGCGTATCAGAGGTTTCCGCCCCACAAAGGAGGACGGGCGCACGCCTCTCGGCGCACGCCCATCCGCTCCGCGTTCGTTCGAAGAGCTCGAGGGTTGGCCCCTGAACGAGCTCCTCGAGCTCAGCTCAAGGAGCCTTCGCGATGTCGTTCAGGTCCGCGGCGTACGCGTACAGGAACAGGAACAGGTACACGACGAGCCCACGCGGCGGCGTCTGGACGCCACGCATCTGCTTCGCCTTCGCCATCTCGGCCGGCACCATGATGCAGGACCAGTAGATGCCGTAGATCGGGACGAAGATGGGCCACCATGCGAAGCCCGCGTTGCCGGTGACGCCCTTCAGCTCGTTCGTCATCTTGATGATCGAGATGAGGCCGAGCACGGCGCCGACGAGCGAGATGAGCGAGCCGACGAGGCCGAGCGCGCCGATCTCCGTGATGCTCACGAGGACGCTTCCGACGATGTTGCCGACGACCGACGCCGCCACCGGGATGAGGAGCGTCATGATCGGGTTTCGGACCGTGGGGCGATTGCCGCCCGCGCCGGGTCCGATGCCCATGCCGCCCTGGATCTGACCGAAGGCGCCCTGCATCTGGCCGCCGAAGCCACCGCCGGGCTGGGGCTGACCGTAGCCGCCGGGCTGCTGGCCGGGCTGGCCGTAGCCGCCGGGCTGCTGGCCGGGCTGGCCGTAGCCGCCGGGCTGCTGGCCGGGCTGACCGTAGCCGCCGGGC
>JALHPN010000410.1 GCA_022842465.1 Polyangiaceae bacterium
GCGGGGTCGCGGCCTTGGGCTCCGCATCGCCCACCTTCACCGAGGCCTTGCAGCCGACTGCGCTGGACGCGAGGCCGAGCAACAAGACAGCCAACACCGGGGACAGAACCTTCTTCGACATCGAATGCCTCCTCCTACGCGTCCGGATGCGCTAGCCCCCTCGCACCCGGCGCTCTCGGCGCCTGACAAAACGGAACGGGGCAGGCAGGCCCAGGGCGCCTCGCAGACGAAGCCACGGTACGGGAATCGGTGAGCCATGGGAAGGCCGGAGTGGTAGCCTCGGCGGCGGGAACAGGGGCACCCGAGGTCCCGATGTGGGGTCGGCGGGGCTCGTCCGAGACGGCCTCGCACGCCAGATGCGACCGCGCCGCCGAGCTGCGGCTCCCGGGCGACCCCGAGCACTCCGCCATGACCGAGCGATCGAGCGAAGGGATGAAGAGCGCCGCGCGCGACCACTGGGCGACGCTCGCAGCCGAGCTCGCGTCCGGCGAGGACGGGCTGAAGCTCGGTCGTTCCCGCGCCGCTGCGCTCGACGCGCTCCTCTGCGACGTCCTGGCGCGCGCGGTCGCGGCCAGCGACGGCGAGGCGGTCGCGCTCGCCGCCGTGGGCAGCTTCGGCCGCGGTGCCGTGGCGCTCCGCTCCGACATCGATGTCCGCGTCGTCGTCGGTGGGGGCTCCCGCGCCCGGGACGCCGGCGCGCGGTTCGCGGACGCGTTGCTCTATCCGTTGTGGGACGCCGGCCTGTCGGTCGGCCATCAGGTGACCTCGGCCAGCGAGGCGCTCGCGCTCGCGCAGACGGATCTCGCGACGGCGACGTCCCTCCTCGATCTCCGGTTCCTCGGTGGCGACGCGCGGCTCGTCTCGGAGCTCGAGGATCGCGCCTACGCCGGTCTCTTCAGCGAGGGCGCGCTCGGCGCGTTCATGGAGCGCCTGGAGGAGGAGGCCGCCTCGAGGCACGCGCGCTTCGGTGGCTCGCTCTACCTCCTCGAGCCCGAGGTGAAGGCGGGCGCAGGCGGCCTCCGCGATCTCGACGTCGCGCGCTGGGCAGCGCGCGCTCGCTTCCGCCCGAAGGAGGACGCGACGCACGGCACGTGGGCCGAGCTCGTCCGGCTCGGCATCCTCGTCGCGCGCGAGGCCCACGAGATCACGCGCGCCGAGGAGTTCCTCTGGCGCGTGAGGAACCGCCTCCACGCGCACGCGGAGCGCAAGAGCGATCGCTTGACCTTCGACCGCCAGGAGGCGATCGCCGACGAGCTCGGTTACGTCCCGTCGAGCGGCAGCGGCGACGACACGGGCGCCCGCGCGACCGGCGCCGAGCGCTTCATGCAAGACTACTTCGGCCACGCGCGCGTCGTGAGCCGCGCGCGCGAGTCGCTCCTCCTCCGCGCGACGCCGCCGCGCCGTCGCGCTGGCAAGCCCGTCGAGCTCGACCTCGGCGGGGGCGTCCGCCTCTTCGACGGACAGGTCACCGTCGACCCGTCCGCGCTCGCGGGCGACCCCGCGCTCGCTCTCCGCGCGTACGCGGCCTGCATCGCGCAGAAGGCGCCGATCCTGCCCTTCGCGCGTGACGCCATCGCGCGCGCCTCGGCGGACAAGGAGTGGGCGGAGCGCCTGCGGAAGAGCGACGAGGCCGCGCGCACGTTCGTCGCGCTCCTCTGCTCCGTGCCCGAGGCGCCGCTCCGGCGCGGCTCGATCGCGGGCGAGCTCCACGAGGTCGGGCTCCTCCTCGCGATGATCCCCGAGTTTGCGCCCGTCACCGGCCGCGTCCACCACGACGTCTACCACGTGTACACCGTCGACGTTCACAGCGTGGCTGCGGTCGACTGCCTCCGCGCGCTCTGCCGCGGCGACCTCGCGCACGAGCGTCCCGTCGCGAGCCGCCTCGCGGCCGAGATCGCGCGGCCCGTTCCGCTCTTCCTCGCGACGCTCCTCCACGACGTCGGCAA
Organism: Polyangiaceae bacterium; assembly: GCA_022842465.1. Classification (GTDB taxonomy): domain Bacteria; phylum Myxococcota_A; class Polyangia; order Polyangiales; family Polyangiaceae; genus Labilithrix. The sequence continues at coordinate 1,947 of JALHPN010000410.1, forward strand.
GGGCTATCCGGACGCGAGCGGCTCTCGGAGGAACCACTCCGTCACGGGCGCGGAGCTCTGCGACGTCATCCTCCCGCGCCTCGGCGTGACCGGTGAGGAGGCGGCCGAGGTCCGTGCGCTCGTGCGCGACCACCTCGTGATGTACCACGTGGCGACGCGACGCGACCTCGACGACCCGAGCACGACGACCGACTTCTGCGCCCAGGTGCAGGACCGCGAGGCGCTCCGGAACCTCTACCTCCTCACGGTCTCGGACATCACGACGACGTCGCCGACGGCGATGACGTCGTGGAAGGCGAGCATGCTCGACGAGCTCTACTTCGCGGCCGATCGCTGGCTCGCCGGCGCCTCGTCGGCGGGCTCGCTCGAGCGCTCGCGGAGCGATCGCGCCCGCGACGCCGCCGTCGCGCTCTGGAAGGAGCCGCGGAAGGACCTCGACGATTTTCTCGCGACGATGCCGGAGCGCTATCTCCTCGCGAACGCGCCCGAGGCGATCGTCGCGCACGCACGCATCGCCCTCTCCCGCGCCCGGAAGCAGGAACCGATCGCCCTCGCGCTCGTCCCGTCGCGGCACCCGGACGTGTGCGAGCTCTGCGTCGTCGCGGACGATGCACCCGGGCTCCTCGCGAAGCTCGCTGCGGCGCTCACCGCGAGCCGGCTCGAGGTCCTCGCGGCGCAGGTCTACTCGCGGGTCCTCGGCGACGGGCGGAGCGAGGCCGTCGACCTCTTCTGGGTGCGAGACGCGCGGGCCGACTCGCTCGGCCCGGGCGGCGCGACCTCCGGGGTCGCGCAGTCTCTCCCGCGGCTCACGCGCGACCTCGAGGCCCTCTCTGCAGGGACGACGAGCGCGGAGGAGCTCCTCGCCGGCCGCATCGGTCGCGGCTCGCCCTGGAGGGAGCGCCCGAGCCCGGCGGTGCTGTCGGAGGTGGTCATCGACGACCGCGCCTCGCCGCGGCACACGGTCGTGGAGGTCTTCGCGAAGGACCGCCCTGGTCTCCTCCACGAGCTCGCGAGCGCGCTCCACGGGCTCGGCCTCTCCATCGCGCTCTCGAAGATCAACACCGAGGGCACGAAGGTCGCCGACGTCTTCTACGTCACCGAGCGCGGGGGAGCCAAGGTGGAGCCCGGCCCGCGTTTCCGAGCCGTCCGTGAAGCTCTCCTCCGCGTGACCGATCCGAATCGCCGGGCTCCGGCCCCGCCCGAACCCACGACCGCCCACGAGACCTCGGAGACCCGCCGATGAACCGAACGACCGCCCTCTCTGCCGTGCTCTGCGCGCTCGCCGTCGCCTGCGGCGGCGGAGACAAGCCCCCGACGACGCCGAGCGGCCCC
>JALHPN010000411.1 GCA_022842465.1 Polyangiaceae bacterium
TCGGCGCGGGCCCCATCGGTCGCGGCGCGGTCGCCATCGACGGCCCCGTGTTCAGGAGCGGATCGGCCTCGCGCGCGTGCGGCGTCTCGAAGGTCGGCGGTGCGCTGGTCGCTCCACGCGTCGCCGCCTCGACGGAGAGCGACGGCGCGGGGCTCCCTGCGGCGGGGCGCGGGGGCCCTGGCAGGACCGCCTTCGCGCTCATCTGCGAAGCGGCCTGCACCTCGGAGTTCGTGTACTCCGGCCCGATCTTGGGCTTCGAGAGGAGCTGGTCGACGTTGATCGTCTGCGTCACCTCTGCCGCCCAGCGGAGGTGCGCGTCGCGCTTCTGGATGCGGTCGGCGAAGATCGACTGCGTATACGCCGCGACTTCATCCGACGCGATGAACAGGCCGCGCCGCATGAGGAGGGACTGCAGCGCGCGAGAGAGCTCACGGGCGGTGCGGAAGCGCTCGCCGCGGTTCTTCGCGAGCGCCTTCATCACGATCTTCTCGAGGTCGACGGGATAGCCGCGGATCAGGGTCGACGGGCGCGGGACGTTGCACTCCTGCACCTTCGCGAGCGTGTCGAGATCGCTCTCCATCCGGAAGAGCCGCTGCCCCGTCGTCAGCTCCCAGAGCACGACGCCGAGCGCGAAGATGTCCGTCCGACGGTCGATGCCCTCGCCGTGCACCTGCTCGGGCGACATGTACGCGAGCTTGCCCTTCAGCGTGCCCGCGCGCGTGTGGCTCATCCGCGAGGCGAACTTCGCGATGCCGAAGTCGACGACCTTCGTCACGCCGTCGTAGGTGACGAAGAGGTTGTGAGGGGTGACGTCGCGGTGGACGAGCCCGAGCTGCTCTCCGTTCTTGCCGAGCAGCTCGTGCGCGGCGTGGAGACCCTCGGCGGCGTCGGCGATGACGCGGCAGGCGATCTCCGGCGGCATCGCGGTGCCGAGCTCCTCGGTCCGCCGCATCACCTCGCGGAGCGGCTCGCCGTGGAGGTACTCCATCGCGATCCAGAACGTGTCGTCGTGCTTGCCGAGGTCGAACACCGTCGCGACGTTCGGGTGAGAGATGCGCGCGGCGATGCGCGCCTCGTCGAGGAACATCTGGACGAACGACTCGTCCTCCACGAGATGCGGGTGGATCTTCTTGATCGCGACCCACTTCTGGAAGCCACCGGGGCCGTCCATGCGCGCGAGGTGCACGCTGGCCATGCCGCCGATGCCGATCTCGTCGACGACGCGATAGCGGCCGAGGAAGTAGGTGCCTCCGGCGCGCACGTCCGACATCGATGTCGATCCGGGCCCCAACGGGATGCCGCCGGGACCCGAGTTCGGACCGGGACGTTGCGCCATCAGCGCGCCCCCACGCCGACCTGGCCGACCGAGACGGTCTCCACGGGACGGGTACCGAAGTAGAAGGCCGCGCCGGCACCGGCGAGCGCGACGCCGCCGATGATGTACGGCCAGGGGGTCGACCAGAACGAGCCGCCCTTGCGGGGCGACTCGTCCGGAGGCGTCGTCGTCGCGGGCGTCGTCGTGTTGGCAGCGCCCGTCGCGCCGCTCGCGCCGGCAGCGCCACCGGCCACCGGCGCGAGCTCGCCGGTCACGCGGATCCGGTCCTCGGCGGAGGCGAGGCGGTTCGCCCTCGAGTCGAGGGCGTCGACGCGCACGGCGATGCTCGCGTTCGGCAGCGTGAGCTCGCTCGGGATCTCGAAGTCGACGGCGTCCTCCGGCTTGGTCTCGCGCGTGAACTCCTTGCCGGTGGTTCCGTCGCGCGCGACGACCCCGATCCGGGAGACGATCTTGAGGTGCGCGGCGTCGAGGTGCGCGGTCACCTTCACCGGCTTGCCGGCGGGCGCCTCCTTCGGCGCGTCGATCGTCAGCTTGATGCTCCCGAACTTCGACGTGTCGCTCTTCGCCTGCGCCGCGAGCGTCGCGCCCTTGGCGCCGGCCTCCGTGGGGACGGAGAACGTCGCGTCGAGGATCGCCGCCGCGCGGAACGCGGCGACGGCCTGGTCCTTCTTCCCTGCCGAAGCGCGCATCGACCCGAGACGGACATAGCCCTCGAGGAGCTCGTCCGGGGCGAGGCCACCCTTCTCGATCGCTTCACGATAGAGGGGCTCTGCGGTGACGAACGACCCGCGCTCCCATGCTGCGCGTGCCTGACGAAGCGCCGGCGCTCCTGCGGGCGTCTCGGTGGCGTGCGCGAGCCCAGCGGTCGTCGCGAAGACGACCGCGGAGCCGAGGACGAGCGCGCGCGCGAGGGGGCCGCGCATGACCCTGCGAGGGAGCACCGATGGAAAAAGCTATCGGGGCCGGAACACGAGCGCAAGAAGCGCTTTCCGTGCCGGGCGACGCCTCAGGGGAACGCCTGGGCCGGACGGCCGCGCTCGAAGAAGAAGGAGAAGGTGCCCTTCAGGTGACCGCGGCAACGCGGCGGCGGCCCTTGCCCTCCCGGAGCGATTTCGCGGGGATCGGCGAGGTACACGTCGAAACACCCGGCCGTGAAGCGGTCGGAGGCGGTCGGCTCGTCGAGCCGGCCGTTGGCGACGCTCCGGAAGGCGATGAGGCTCCTCCCCGTCCCCACGCCCGCCGGGCTCTCGGTCTCGGCCGCGCAACCGGTCGTCGGGTCGCCGCCGACGAGCGCCGGGGCGTCGCAGCTGCCGTCGGCGGGGATGGTCACCTCGGCCGCGGCGTGGAGCGTGACGTTCTGCACGCGACAGCTCCTCTGCAGGTAGAGCGTCAGGCTCGCCGGCGCGGGGTCGGGATCGGCCTTCACCGGCACGCCGGGCGGCGTCACCTCCGGCGGGAGCGACACGGCGAGGGGCTGACCATACCGACCCGGGTTGCCGTTGTCCGGGTCCGGCCGGACCTTCGTCGTGTCGTAGAGCGTGATCATGAGGCCGTCGGAGAACGTCTGGAAGTCGCTGCCGCTCTGGATCTTGATCTGGAAGGAATCGCGGAACGGCTGACCGGCGAAGAAGTCCGGCGAGAGCTCGAAGGGGCCGCTCCAGCAGCCGGGGACGTTGATCGTGCCGGTGATGCGCCCTTCTCCTTCGCCCTGCGAGCAGCCCTGCGACGTGACCGCGACGACGGCGATCGACGCGAGCGCGGTGCGGAGAGCTCGAGCGGCCGACACGCGCGCGAGCCTAGCAGAGCCCGCGCGCGCCGGCCGAGAGGATGCGCCCGCCGCCGAGCACGCGATCGCCGTCGTAGA
>JALHPN010000412.1 GCA_022842465.1 Polyangiaceae bacterium
GGGCTCGGTCGTGCCGTCGGCGGGCTGGCCATGGTCCCCCGAGCAGGCCCCGAGGGAGGCGGCGGTGAGGACGGCGACGACGGTCGGGCGGCGCAGAATCATGTCGCGGGGTGCTCCGAGACTCTACACCTACACCACCCGAGAGCCACGCGTGCGCCGGGCCGGTGGGGACGGCGTGAACCATCCTCAGGGGTCTGGATCACGAGCCGTCTACGCCGGCAGGTTCCCTGGATCATTCCGCCCCGAAGAGAAGAATCGTCGACGGATGGGCGTGGTCCCGCGGGCATCGCCGCCGGCTCCGCCTGGATCACCTGGCCGCGGACGCTCGCGGGGAAAGCGGGCACGACCGCTGCAGAAACGTCCTCTCGATGCGACGCTCGCTCGGTCCCCTCTTCCTCGCCGCCGTCGCCCTCGGGTCGACGGCCTGCGCGAAGAGGACGCCCGCGCTGGAGACGCGGACCGAGATCCGCGCGGTCGAGGCCGCCGCCGAGGCCGCGGCCCCGGGCACGGGGACGCTCGAGCCGAACGATCCGCGCCACGGCACGCGCAAGCTGAAGAACCTCGACGCGCCCGTCTTCGTCGACGGCGCGCAGGTCGCGGTCCTGCGGTACGGCGATCTCCCCGCCATCCGCGAGACCATGCTCGAGGGCGGCACGCCGTCGTTCCGCCTCTACGACTACCTGAAGGGCATCGGCGTCGCGCCCGAGACCGTGCGCTCGGTGCACCTCCACGGCAACAGCGACCGCATCGGCAGCGTCGAAGGCCGCGAGCTCGTCGCCGAGAAGGATCGCTTCGCGTTCACGTTCTCCTCGCAGACGACGGGCACGCCCACCCAGCGCTGGGACACGGGCGGCCTCGCGAACACGTTCGTCGTCCACGAGATCCGCAAGGTGAGCGTCTTCGTCGCGAAGGCGCCCGCGGCGATCCATCCGCGGCAGCGCTGCCACCTCGACGCGAAGGGCGAGTGCACGGCCGAGGTCCCCTACGCGAAGGCCGACGCGGCGAAGGGCACGCGCTTCGTGGTCGACGGTCGGATGGTCGGCTTCGTGAAGCGCCGCAACATCGGCGAGAGCGTCGTCCTCGGGACGAACGAGGCGGGCGACACGACCTTCGCGCTCGCGCGCCTCGCCTCGTCCTTCGGCGCCCCCGCCTTGCGCCTCCGCGCGGTCGAGCTCGTGGCCGGCGACGAGGTCGTGGCGCGCGCGACGCCCGAGCAGTGGGCGCGCCTCGCACCGTCGCTCTCCTTCACCCTCGCGCGGCACCAGCACGGCAAGGTGAAGGTCCAGATCCCCCCGGAGCTCCAGGCCCCGGGCGCTTCGACCACGGCGGACGCCTTCGTGAGCGCCGTCGTCTTCTACGAGAAGACCGCCCCGACGAGCCGCACGCTCGTCCCGGTCTCCGAGGACACGGATCTCGCCGTCCAGCTCGCGTCCAACGACGAGGGCTCCGAATCCCACCGAGGCACCCGATGATGAAGAAGCGCCACCTCTCGATCCTCGTCGCGATGCTCGTCCTCTCCGCGGCGGGGCACGCCTCCGCCGAGGCCGTCGCCGCCACGGACACCGGCACGACGACGGTGCGACTCGACTCGCGCGTCCAGCTCTGGGTGAGCGGCGACGCGCTCGGCCCGGCGAAGGTCGAGAAGAACACCGGGGCCGGCGTGATGGACGCGAACTTCACGTACGACACGACGGCGCCCGCGAAGGCGCTCTACGGCACCGAGGTCCTCCTCGGGACGACCTACACGCGCTCGGCGAACGCGCCGAACGGCGACAACAGCTACATGCAGGGCGGCTTCGCGCTCGCGAAGCTCACGGACAAGGGGCTCACCGTCGGTCAGCCGGTCGACCTGCCGGTCCTCGACGGCGAGCGCGCCTTCATGCGCCCGCTCATCGCGTTCACCCCGAAGTTCGTCGTCATCGTCGCCGCGGCCGAGGACAACGAGTCGAACAACGGCAACCCGAAGCCCGTCCTCTACCTCGCCGACAAGGTGACGGGCGCGCTCGTCACGATCCCGAACAACCCGCGCCCGGTGACGAAGCCGCTAGACCTCATCGCGGTCGCGACGAAGGCGGGGATCCCCGTCAACAACCCCGACAACCAGCGCGGCCCCCACAAGATCGTGCCCGTGAGCGACGACTCGTTCCTCGTCGGCACCCAGTACAACAACCAGTCGCAGGAGGTCTTCCGTTTCACGGTCGGCCCCGACGGCACCGTCAGCATGAACTGGCTCGAGCGCTACTCGAACAACGCCGTGCACAACCGCCCGCAGGTCTCCTACGTGGCCGGCGCGCCGGAAGCGTACATGACGGCGATCGAGTGCAACGCGCAGCCTGCGAACGTCGGCATCCGCCTGACGAAGTTCGACGTGAACACGGGCAAGCCCATCACGACGAAGGTCGTCGTCGCGGCAGATCCGGCCAAGAACCGCTACGTGTCCGAGCCGCACGTCGTCGACCTCGGGGACCGCCTCGGCCTCCTCTACGGGATCACGGCCCTCGCGCGGCCGAAGCAGGGCGCCAACGGGCACGCCGGCGGCGCGAACGTCTCGCACCTCGCGCTCTTCGCCAAGAGCGACCTCTCGCCGATCGGCGAGCCGCTCGTCGGCCCCGCGAACTACCAGCGTCACCCCGGCGCGTTCTCGATGAAGTACGGCGCGGGCGAGCAGCAGGCGATCGGCGTCATCAGCGGCTCGTCGACGGGCACGGCGAAGGGCCTCCTCCAGGTCATCCCGCTGAACCCGGACGGCACGCTCGGCACGAAGGATCCGCTCAAGGTCTACACCGTGTCGACGTACTCCGACGTCGCGAACCTCCAGGCGCGCGGCAAGCGGAACCCGAACAACCAGGCGAAGGGCTTCATCAACGGCGTCGGCGACGTGCCGAACCCCGGCTTCGGCAAGGCGGGCGGGTTCTATCCCGAGGTGAAGTCGTTCTCGTTCTCGACCGTCACGGGCTACAGCGGTCCGGACGCGATGGCGAAGGGCCTGAAGGAGAGCCTCTGGCTCTCGCTCGTACCCGCGACGTGGAAGCCCGGCATCTCGACGGTGCCCGGCGGCGTGAGCGACACGGCCGGCAACCAGGCCGCCGCGGAGGCGCTGACGCCGGATCCGAACAGCGCCGGCAAGCCCGCAGGGCCGCTGACGGGGCTCGCCCCCGCGGACAGCAGCCGGTGCGGG
>JALHPN010000413.1 GCA_022842465.1 Polyangiaceae bacterium
GAGGGGATCACGTGCGCGCCGGGCGACGTCGTCTGGCTCGACGGACCGAGCGGCGTCCTGGGCGCGATCGGCGGGAGCGCCCGCGCGCTCGTCCGCGCCCGGCTGGCGGCGGCGGAGGAGAGCGCCGCCTCCCCGGCGAGCGGAGAGGCGGCCAACGAGAGCCTCGATCTCGTCGCGGTCCGCGCGCGCCTCTCGCCCGAGGGCCAGCTCCTCGACGTCGGCGCCGTCCACAACCTGACGCGCACGGCCTCCGCCGACGAGGGCGTGCCGATCGTGAAGGGGTCGATCGCCGCCTACGTCGTGATGATCGACGGCCACCCCGAGGCGGTGCACGTCCTCGACCTCGGCGGGCACGACGTGAAGGCGAAGGAGGACCTGTCACGCACGCAGCGCTGGCAGATCGCCATCGCCGACTGGCAGGCGACGGGACAGGCGCGGGGCGTGAAGCGCACGGTCATCGCGCTGGCGCCGCCGCCGGAGCACGCGGAGCTCTCCTTCCGCGACGACGGCACGCTCGTCGTGTCGATGACGGGCGGCGGCCCCGGCGCGCTCGGCGCCCCGCGCACGCTCCTCGTGGACGCCGTGCGCGGCTCCGTCGTCGAGGGCGCGGCCTTCGCGCGCGTCACGCCGGAGACGCTGACGAAGCCGCCGACGTTCGCGCCGTGGATGAGCGATCGCCTCCGCGCGATCAGCTGGTTCGGCGACGAGAAGAACCAGCTGCTCAAGTTCGCCGTCTTCACCGTGGGCGAGTGGCTGAAGGGCACACGGAGCAAGCTCACCGGCGACACCGGCGAGAAGGAGGCCGAGGACGATCTCGGCGCGGTCATGGCGCGCGCGGAGCCCGTCAGCTACGGCGACCCCGAAATCGGCTGGCCTCCCCCGCCCCTCGAGCCCGTCTTCAAGCCCGGGATCCCCGGCGAGGGCAAGTGGATCTCGCTCGAGAAGGATCCCTTCATCACGCCCATCCCGGGCCTCGGCGCGCCGTTCGTCACCTCCTTCGTCCGGTCGGATCCGGCGGCGCAGCACACGCGCGTCTACGTCACGCTCTGGGATCCGCGGCTCGTCGCGCTCCACATGGAAGCGGGCACCGTCGAGCCGGTGAGCGCGACGGGCGAGGCAGGACCCGGCCTCATCCCGCGCACGCCCGAGGTCATGAAGCGCGTCGTCGCGGGCTTCAACGGCGGGTTCCAGGCGACCCACGGCGAGTTCGGCATGAAGGCGAACGGCGTCCTCTATCTCCCGCCGAAGCCCTACGGCGCGACCGTCGCGGAGATGAAGGACGGCACGACCGCGTTCGGCGCGTGGACGAAGAGCACCGAGGTCCCCGACGACATCCTCTCCTTCCGCCAGAACATGACGGCGCTCGTGCAGAACGGGAAGTACAACCCGTGGAACCGCGCGTGGTGGGGCGGCGTCCCGCCGGGCTGGCACGACGCCATCCACACCACGCGCAGCGGCATCTGCATGACGAAGGAGGGCTTCGTCGGCTACTTCTGGGGCAACGAGATCGGCCCCGAGCCGCTCGGCCGCGCGATGCTCGCCGCGCGGTGCGCCTTCGGCATCCACCTCGACATGAACCCGGGCCTCGCCGGGTTCGAGCACTACAACGTGCAATCTGCAAGCGAGTTCCAGCCGCTCGGCCGCCCGCTCCAGAGCGACTGGGAGAACGAGGGCACGCTCAAGGACATGCCCGACATCCGCTACCGCGCGCGGCGGATGGTGAAGAGCATGGGACACATCCTCTTCCCTCGGTACATCCACCGCGACGGGCGGGACTTCTTCTACCTGACGAACCGCACCGCCCTCCCCGGCCCCCCCGTTCCCGCCCCCTTCGGCGAGCCGGGCGCGGCGACGGCCGGCGAGAACGGCGCATGGCGGATGAGGGGCCTGCCGCAGCACGGGTTCCCGTACGCGGTCGCGCTCACGACCGTGAAGCTCGGCGACAAGCCGGCGCGGGTCCTCCGCGTCGATCCACGCACGGTGAAGGCCGAGCCCGACGGCGCGCGCGACGCGAGCACGCTCGTCGCGACGTTCGCGCGCCCGCTCCGCGGCGCGGCAGGGGCGACGCGGAAGGACGCAGGCGCGGCCGCGGCGGGCGCGGCCGCGAGCGGGAAGCGGCTCTACCTCGTCGGCCATGCGTTCGTCATCGACGCGAACGCTCCGGCGCATGCGCTGCCCATCGTCGATCTTGCCGCGCCGGGGAGCGCGGGCGAGGCGCGGGCGGCCGCGGGGGTCTCCGACGAGGACGGCATGCTCCAGTGGGTCGAGCTCGGCCCCGACGAGGTCGCCGACGCCGCCGCCCGCGAGCAGATGCTCGCGCTCCTCCAGAAGATGGGCTGCTCGCAGCGCGGCCTCGTCGCGGGCGACGTCCGCGCGTTCCCGGGCGGCTCTCTCGACACCGCCGCCCAGCCCGCGGTGCCCGGCCCCACGCAGGTCCGGCTCGTGCGCGACCAGGCCCCCGGGGCCCGGACGCTCTTCGAGGGCGTGGAGCCCGTCCCCCAGTCCGTCTGGTACCCCCTCCAGCAGCAGCGCGTGAAATGGCGCCCCACCCTCGCGCCCCCCGATAAGCCCGCCGGCTCTGCCTCCGCTTCGGCCTCGGGCGCCCCGCCACCCTCCGCCACGAGCCCCCCGCCGCGCTGACCCGCGTCCGCGTCGGCGTCACATTCGTATCTCAGCGAAGGGTCGAGGGTCCTGGGCGTTTGCGCCCGAGGATGCTTCAGGCTAAAGCGCCACGGCGCTCGTGACCGTACTGAACGGGCGCTCCTCGGGCTCGCCAAGGGTCGGAACGAACGATACCGTTCCTGCGCGACGCGTCCGAGGCGCCTGACTTAGCAGGACGGGGGCGCGGCCATGGATCTTCAGGAGACGCGGATGTCTGACGAGAACAAGGGCGGATCGGACCTCGACATCTTCGAGGGCCTCGGGAAGAAGAACGGCGCAGCGCCGCCGAGCGGCAACACGGCCGCCGCCGTACCCCCGCCTCCTCCGGGCTCCGGCTCGCACGCCGCCGCGAAGTCCGACATGAAGCGGACGCTGCTCGGGATGCCGGGCCCCGCCGCGGGCTCGTCGCCGACGCTCCCGAACGCGCTCGCGGCCCCCCCGCCGCCTCCTGCTTCGACCCCGCCCGTTCCCGCGGCGCCGAAGTCGCTGCCGCCGCCGCTCCCGCCCGAGGT
>JALHPN010000414.1 GCA_022842465.1 Polyangiaceae bacterium
CGCGAGGCCCGCGCCCCCTCGCGCTACGCCGAGCGCGGCCTCCTCGGCCCCGTCCGCCTCGGTCCCGTCGTCGGCGTCGGCTTCCCCGACGGTCTCCAGCTCGGCGTCGTCACGCGCGGCTGGGGGTGGGTCACCCTGGGCGCCTCGGCCGGCTGGGTGCCCGAGGCCAAGATCCCGATCGGCGGCGAGGACACCCGCGTCACGCGCGTCTCGGGAGAGGCCTTTGCGCGCGTCCATCCCTTCCGTGGCGGCTTCTTCCTCGGCGCCGGCCTCGGCGCGATGCAGATGAAGGGGCAGCTCTTCGCCGAGGACGAGGCCTTCGGACAGAGCGTCGACACGCGCGCGCGCGCGTTCGTCGCGAGCGTCTACGCGACCCCGCAGCTCGGCTACCTCTGGATGTTCGGCCGCCACATGACCGCTTCGATCGAGGTCGGTCTCCACGTGCCGCTCCTCCCCGGGGAGCCCACCTTCGACGCACGGAGCATGGGGCTCGTCCGCCCGATCGACGGGACCGGGAGACTCGCGGACGCCATGCGCGTCGCGGTGCAGTCGCCCGTTCCGATGGTGAACCTCCTGAAGCTCGGGGTGCTCCTGTGAAGCGCGCGCTCCGCGCCGCCCTCGTGCTCGCGAGCCTCACCGCCTGCGGGACGTCGCCCGAGCCGACCACGTTCGTCTGCACGCAGTTCCGGCCCGGCGCCGATCTCACGGCCGCGGACTTCCAGGCGCCGGCCGCGATCGCGCCCGCCTACGGCGCGCTCGCGCAGGCCGCCGCCGACGTGTCGATCGTCTCTGCGGCGATGCTCATCGACGTGCAGAACGCATGTACCGATCTCGCCCTCTCCCTCGGCGCCCCCGTGGCGGAGCCTCGCCTCGCCCTGCCGCGTGATCGCGCCGGCCTGAAGGAGACGTGCGCCCTCGCGGCGGAGCTCCTCGCCGGGCGACGCGCCGAGCTCTCCGCGAAGGGCGTCGTCGTCAGGCCCGTGACGCCTCGCTGCCCGGTCGACGCCACCCTCGCCGAGGCGTGCGAGGCGCGCTGCAAGGTCGACCCCGCGTGCGTCGAGAGGTCGATCTCCGAGCGCTGCAAGCCCGCCGACCGCGAGGGCACGTGCACGGGCACGTGCCTCGGAGCGTGCGTGGGCAGCGAGATCGCCCCTGCCGCCTGCGAGGGCCGCTGCGAGGGCACGTGCTTCGGCGCGTGCGACGACGGCAACGGGAAGGAGGAGGACGGCTGCACGTCGGGGGGCTGCGTCTGCAAGGGCACCTGCTCGGGGCGTTGCACGGCGGCGTGCACCCCGACGTCCGGCGGCTTCGCCTGCGACGCCACCTGCCGCGAGAGCTGCTCGTCGCCGCTCGAGAGCCCGCGCTGCGCCGGCGACGTCGCCGCTCCCTCCTGCGCGGGAGACGCCGACTGCCAGAACGCATGCCTCGCGAGCGCGTCGGCGCGCGCGACCTGCGAGGTCGGAGGCGTCGCCGTCGCCGTCGCCGATCGGTCGGAGATCGACGCGGAGCTCGCCCGCGTCATCGCGTCCATCGAGCGGAGCTTCCCCGTCATGCTCGTCGCGAGCAGCGATCACGCGAAGGGCCTCCGGGAGCGCGCCTCGTCCCTCGTCGACGCCGCGGGGCGGCTCCTCGCGCGGAGCCAGGACCTCGGGACCGCCGCGGCAGGGTGCGGACTCGTGATGGCGCAGGCCGGGACCGACGCGGAGGACGACCTCGGCGCCGTGTCCGCGGCCTCGAAGAAGGTCGTCTCGTCGCTCGGCCCCTGAACACCATGTCATCAGGGGTTCCCGCATCCGCTCGCTCGCTTTGCCGCAGCGGAGGGGGTGAGCGTAAGATGCTCCCACCTCCGTGGACGACGGCGCGCTCTACAAGACCGGGCAGCAGCTCTCCGGCACGGTCTACCGCGTCGTCCGGCACCTCGCCACCGGAGGCATGGGTAGCGTCTACGACGTCGAGGACACGACCGTCGGCAAGCGCTACGTCCTGAAGACGCTCCATCCCCAGCTCGTCTCGCGGGAAGACCTCGCGCGGCGGATGGAGGCGGAGGCGCGAACGCTCGCGAAGCTCCAGCACCCGAACATCGTCGACGTCGTCACGGCCGGGGTGACGGCCGACGCGATGAAGATGCCGTTCTACGTGATGGAGCGGCTGAACGGGCAGAACCTCCGCGTGCTCTTGGACAAACGCGGGCTCATCGAGCTCGCGCACGCGTTCCGCATCGCCATCGACGTCCTCGACGCGCTGGAGCACGCTCACGAGAACAACGTGATCCACCGCGACGTGAAGCCGGAGAACATCTTCCTCCACCGGCAGATCAACGGCACCACGATCACGAAGCTCCTCGACTTCGGGATCATGCGCCTGCTCGACCGCAAGCGGAGCCACACGCAGGGGAAGTTCATCGGGACCCTCCGCTACGCGTCGCCCGAGCAGATCATGGGGGGCGAGCTCGGACCGGCGACCGACATCTACTCGCTCGGGCTCGTGCTCTACGAGATGATCGCGGGGCGGGGTCCCTTCGACGACGTCGGCGACGCCTACGCCGTCGGCGTGGCGCATGCGCAGAAGGAAGCGCCGCCGATGTCGACGTTCACGCAGGTGCCGCGACACGTCGAGGCGCTCGTGATGAGCTCCCTCGCGAAGAACCCGGCCGCGCGCCCGCGCGACGCGTTCACCTTCGCGAGCGAGCTCCGGCGCATGCTGCGCGAGCAGGAGGCGGCGCCGAGGGTCGAGACGGCGGTGAACGTCCTCAGCCAGGTGCCAGAGGCGCGCGCGCCGGACATGGCGTTCGACGGGACGGTGCCGGCGGAGGAGGCGTCCGACGCGCGCATCGCAGCGAGCGCGCAGTCGCTGCTCGATCGCCAGGCGGCGACGCACACGAGCGTTCCGTTCGGGCAGACGCTGCGGCTCGGGAGCAACGGCACGGAGATCGATCTCCCCGCGCCGCGGGGCCCGTCGTTCCCCGTCGCGTCCCGGACGGGGCCCATCGCGGGGGAGGCGAGCACGCGGCCGCCGGAGCGTTCGCTCCTCGCCCCCCTCGCAGGCGCGCTCGCGCTCGCCGTGGTGCTCGTCGGCGGGACGGTGGTCGTCGTGAGGGGAAGGCTCGCACGCGAACGAGCCGCTCCGGCCGCGGTCGCGAGCGTCGCGCCGCTCGCGGCGGCG
>JALHPN010000415.1 GCA_022842465.1 Polyangiaceae bacterium
CGCCGGCGCGCGGCCCGCGTCCCCGATCGTCGGCGTCGGGTCCGCTGCCGGAGGGTCGGTCGGCAGCTCCGGGCTCGGGGGCGACGCGGGCGCGTCCTCGGGATCCGCGGAGCAGGCGACGGCGGCGACGAGAGAGAGGAGACAGGCGACGAGCGCCAGACGTGGGAGGCCAAGCATGGTGGCCCTCTACGTTGCGCTCCGAGCCACGCGCGTTCAGGAGGCGAGCGGACGGCGGAGATCGACGTCCTCGCCCTGCGGGTCGATCGAGCCCGGGGGGAGGAGCACGGCGAGCGCGTCGCGTAGCGGCGCCGCGTCGCGGTCCTCGGCCGTCGCGAAGGCCCAGGCCCGCGTCATCACCGGGACCGACGCATCGACCGCCCTCGCGAGCGCGTCCTCGAAGCGGCCCCACGGCCCGTGGAGGAACCTCGGCGCGGCCTCGGCCTTCTCCGCCGCCGAGGCGATCCGGGCGCCGAGCGGCGATCCGAGGAGCATCGCGTGCCGCTCGTAGCCTCGTCCCATGCGCGCGAGCGTCGCGACGTGGACCCGCATGCGCGTCGCGCGCGTGTAGGCCTCGGCGAGCGCGGGCCCGAGGTCGCGATCGCGGAGGAGCTCGGTGATCGGGACCTCGACGAGGCGGACGACCTTCGCGTTCCCCAGAATGGGCCCGCCCAGGTAGGCCTCGTGGAAGAGGATCGACTGGAACTTCTCGACCTCGCGATGCGCAGCGTCGTGGCCGAGGCCGCCTGCGTACGCGCGCGCGAGCGCGTTGACGAGCGGGTGGAGCGCGCGGTCCATCGCGACGTGCGAGACGAGCCCGAGCCCCAGCGCCGCGAGGCGACCGGAGCGGTACACGCGCGCGCGATCGAGGACGGCGAGCGTGATACCGATCGCCGCGCCGTCGTGGACGACGGCGCCGGCCGCGCTCGGCTTCGGGCGCCGGCCGATGAGGTAGCGGACGACCTCGGCGAGGTAGCCGTCGAAGTACGGGAGATCGAGCGCGATCGCGCCGAGGCGCGCCGTCGCCTCGTGCCGCGTGACGCAGGCACGCGCATCGGCCGGAAACGTCGACCGCGCAACGGCCTCGCGGAGCGCCGTGAGATGGATGCCTTCGGCGGGCATGACCCGACGCTAGCGCAACGCGCGCCCGGACGGGTCACGGCACCGAGAAGAACGTCGCGTCGTCGTACCAGCGCTCGTCGGCGTTGCCGTTCCACGCCGTGTAGATCGCGAGCGTGCGGCTGTTCTCGCGACGACGGACGGCGACGGTCTGCCCCTTCACGATGTACCCCGCCGGCGTCGAGGTGCGGCTGTCCGTATAGCGGGGGGAGCGAGCGGCGCTCACCGTCCGGAAGCCGACGACCCCGGAGGTCGCAGGACCGCTCCGGGCGATCGCGATGGTGATCCCGTTGGGGTCCGTGCTGTCCCGAAGGAACGCGTTCTGGCAGGCGGTCGGGGCGCCTGGGAGCTGGAGGGTCGCGCCGGCGGCGGTCACGGTGAGTCGACCGCCGGACACGCCCGCTGCGGTCGCGACGCGGAGGTCGACGGCCTGGCCCCCCGTGGCTGCCCCGTGGAACGTCAGCTCGCACTGCTGGGACGCATCGTTCGCGCTCCCTGCGCGGAGCCGTCCCTGGAGGACGCTGCCCTCGGTGACGATCTCGACGACCGTCCCGCTCCCCGAAGCGAGCTGCCAGCTCCCGTCGAGGGCGCCGCCGCCGGGCGCGCGGCCCGCCGTCACCGAGGTCGGCGTGTAGGGCAGCGTCTTCACGAACCGGGTCATGAACCCGATCGCCTGCGGAGCCGACTGTGACTGCGTCCCGCGCGGAGTGTCGAGTCGGCAGTGCGCGCCGTTCGAAGGGTCCCCCGCGCGGATGGGCCGCTTCGCGCTGCACTCGCTCGGATCGTTCGGGTCCTGGACGCCGTAGAAGGCGTTGACGACCGCCTGCTGCTTCGCGAAATCGTAGATCGTCGCGTCGTAGCCGGTGAACATCACGTGCTTGAACGCGTCGCCGATGTTGTCGTCGATCCACTTGAAGACGCCGGCGCGCCGGTTCGCGTCCTTACTCCGCTCGATGATCGAGGTGTCGTAGACCGGATTGGGGTCCGACGACGTGTACTGGAAGAGGCAGTAGTCGTAGGCCTCGGGGTACGCGAGGCGCCGACGCGTGTACTGCGCAGGGTTCGCGCCCGGCGGCGGCGCGGCCGGCCCCTGCTCCTCGCGGACGCCGTTCGTGAAGCAGTCGCGGAACGGCTCCGGGTCGTAGCCCGGGATGGTGCAATAGAAGTGCTGCACGAGGTCGGACCACCAGGGCACGTCGTTGCCCTGGAGGCAGGCGTCACGGTCGCCGATGCGGTTCGGAGCGTTCCGTGCGTCGTAGAACGTGCTCTCGACCTTACGCCAGGCGTCGAGGACGAGCGCGGCGTCGAGGTCGTTCCCGGTCGTGCCGGGCTGCGGTCCCTTCCACGTCTGGAAGTACTTCGCGTTCGACGGCGGCGTGGTGACGGCGTCCGCGCTCGACCCCTCCTCCTCGAGGGGCGTCGCGCAGGCCGCGAGGGCGCCGGTGGTGAGGACGAGGACGGTCGAAAGGCGGGCGTAGATGGTTTTCACGGGGGGGCTCCGCGAGACCTCACCGCAGGGGGCGTGCCGTCGTCGGCCGACGGAAATCTCCAGCGACGCCGTGCTCCGCGGCCTACGCGCCGCGTGGCTCCCGATCCAGCTGCTCAGTCGACGCGACGACGGCGGGCGCGGCCGAGGACGAGGCCGAGGACGAGCGCGAAGCCCTGGGCGAGACCGCCCGCGCTCGCCGGAGCGGGCGCGGCGCTGCAGCCGGAGCTCGACGTCGCCTTCTTCGCCTTCGGGAGCGGATCGGTGTCGGGGCCCGCGTACGAGTCCTCCATCTCCCCTTCGCCGACGGGGAGCTCGCCCTCGTCATCGGTGGACAGCTTCTCGGCCCTGCCCGCGTCTTCGTCGGCCGCGGCGGCGTCGGCCCCGCCGTCGGCGAGCGCGGCGGCGTCGGCGGTGCTGGCATCGGGGGTCGCCGCGTCGTCGCCGGCGTGGCCGACCGGGTGGGGGAGCGAGCAGGCGCCGGCGTCGGCGCCGCCGGCCTCGAAGAGGGCCGCCGCGCAGTTAGTGTGGGCG
>JALHPN010000416.1 GCA_022842465.1 Polyangiaceae bacterium
GCGCTCACCGGCGGGGAGCGGTCGAGCTCCGCGCGCGTCGGGACGGGCGACGCGCGGCCGCTCCACGTCCGGGTCCTCGAGGCCGCGCTGCTGGCGCCGGATGCGATCGCGGTCGTGCCGGGCGACGGCGGTGCTTCGCTCACGTACGCAGGGCTCGCGGAGAGCGCGAGCCGGGTCGCGCGCGCGCTCGTCGCGGCGGGGGTCCGGCGAGGAGACGTCGTCGGTGTCCACGCGGGGACGTCGCCCGCGTTCGTCCGCGCCGTGCTCGGCGTCCTCTCGGCAGGCGCGGCGTACCTTCCGCTCGATCCGACACTCCCGCCCGCGCGGCTCGACCGTCTGGTGCGGGACGCGCAACTGGCCGTCGTGCTCACGGACGAAGAGCGCGCGCCCAAGGCGATCACGCCGCTGTCGATCGCGACCGCGGACGGTCCGCACTGCTTGCTCCCCGAGGTCTCGCAGGAGGACCTCGCGTACGTCCTCTTCACCTCCGGGTCGACCGGAGAGCCGAAAGCCGTCGCGTGCGCGCATCGCGGGGCGATGAACCTCCTCGATGACCTGGACGAGCGCGCGCCGGGCTTCGCGCGCGCCAGCACCTGGACCCGCGTGGGGTTCGACGTGTCCGTCTACGAGATCTTCTCCGCGCTCGCGCGCGGCGCGACTCTCCACGTCGTCCCGGAGGCGCGGAGGACCGATCCCGACGCGCTCCTCGATTGGATCGCGACGAGCGGGATCGAGAGCGCGTACGTGCCGGGCTTCGCGCTACCCGCGTTGGCGGCGCGCGTCGAGGCGGGCTTCGCCGTGCCGCTCCGCCGTGTCCTCGTCGGCGTGGAGCCGATCGACGGAGCGCTCGTCGCGCGCATCCTCGCGAGGTGCC
Organism: Polyangiaceae bacterium; assembly: GCA_022842465.1. GTDB lineage: Bacteria > Myxococcota_A > Polyangia > Polyangiales > Polyangiaceae > Labilithrix. Next base: position 875 of record JALHPN010000416.1, read on the forward strand.
CGTCGCTCTCCATCGTGAACGGCTACGGGCCGACCGAGGCGAGCATCTGCGCGACCCTCCACGCGGCCTCGCCGGACTCCGGCGGGAGGCTCCCGATCGGTCGCGCCGTGCGCGGGGCGAGGGTCGAGCTCCGCGATCGAGACGGGAGGCGGGTGCCGCCTGGCGTGCCGGGCGAGGTCGTGGTGTCGGGCGAAGGGCTCGCACGCGGGTACCTCCATCGTCCCGACCTGACCGCTTCGAGCTTCGGCGGCGGGGTGTACCGCACGGGCGACCGGGCGTTCGCGACGGCAGCCGGCGAGCTCGTCTTCGTCGGGCGGACGGACGACCAGCTGAAGCTGAACGGCGTTCGCGTCGAGCCGCGCGAGGTCGAGGCGATCCTCGAGGCGCACCCGTCGGTGAGCGCGGCGGCGGTCCTCCCCTCGACGAGGCGCCCCGGGGTCCTCGTCGCGTTCGTCAGCCTCACCTCCGCCGTCGATCGCGTCGACGAAGCGCTCCGCGCCCACGCTCGCGGCCTCCTCCCGCTCGCGGCCGTTCCGGGCGTGGTCGTCGTCGTCGACACCCTCCCGCGGGACGCGAACGGCAAGCTCGATCGCGTCTCTCTGGCGGCACTGGAGCCGTACGACGAACCGGCACGGCGAGGCGGGCCGCCGCTCGGTCCGCACGAGGAGATCGTCGCGGGCCTCTTCACGGACGTCCTCGGCGTGCCCCCCGTCTCGCGCGAAGACGACTTCTTCGCGCTCGGAGGCCACTCGCTCCTCGCGTCGCGCGTCGTCGCGCGACTCCGCGACGTCGCGGGTGTCGAGGTCCCCGTCCGTGCGCTCTTCGAGGAGCCCACCGTGCGTGGCTTCGCGCGCGCAGCCCTCGGCGGCGCGCGCGCCGCTTCGACCGACGATGCGTCGATCCTGCCGCTCGCGGAGGGCGAGGAGCCGGCGCTCTCGTTCGCACAGGAGCGGCTGTGGTTCGTGGAGCAGCTCGAGCCCGGGACCGCGGCCTACAATCTCCCGTGCGCCGTGCGCATCCGGAGGGCGGTCGACGACGCGGCGCTCGTGCGCGCGCTCGTCGAGATCGTTCGGAGGCACGAGCCGCTTCGCACGACGATCCGCGCCGAGGGGGGGCGCCCCGTCCAGCGCATCGTTCCCGACATCGCGCCGCCGTTCGCGCGGGTCGATCTCCGCCACCTCCCCGAGGCGAGGCGGCTGACGGTCGCGCTCGAGGAGGCGACGCGGGAGGCGGAGTCTCCGTTCGACCTCGCGCTCGCGCCGCTGCTCCGCGCGCGGCTGTTCGTGCTCGGCGACGACGACAACGTCCTCGTCATGACGATGCACCACATCGCCGGCGACGGGTGGTCGCTCGCGGTGCTCGTCCGCGAGCTCACGGCGCTCTACGAGGGCTACCGAGCGGGCCGCGAGCCCGCGCTCCCGGCTCCTCCGATCCGCTATCGCGACTTCGCGGCCTGGCAGCGGAGGCGCCTCTCCGGTCCGCGCCTCGACGCGCTGGTGCGCGCGTGGTCCGAGCGCCTCCTCCCGCTGCCGGGGCGCCTCGATCTCCCGTTCGACCACGCGCCGCGCGGGGACCACGCGCGCGGAGGTCGGATCGCGTTCGAGCTGTCGGCGTCCGTCGCCGAAGGCGTCGAGTCGCTCTCTCGCCGGCTCGGCGCGACGCCGTTCATGACGCTGCTCGCGGCGCTCGACGTGGTCCTCGCGCGCGTGTCGGGGGGCGACGACGTGGCGGTGGGCGCGTCGTTCGCGAACCGCGATCGGAGCGAGATCGAGCCGCTCGTCGGGTTCTTCGTGAACCTCGTCGTCGTCCGCGTCGACATGCGGGAGGCCTCGACGTTCGAGGAGGTCGTGGCGGAGGTGCGGCGCGTCGCGCTCGACGCGTACGCGAACCAGGAGATGCCGTTCGACCGGCTCGTGGACGAGCTCCGCGTCCCGCGTGTCCTCGGCGAGACGCCCCTCTTCCAGGTGAACTTCGTCTACCAGAGCGCGTCGCCGGAGCTGCCGGACGGCTTCGAGCCCGTCGTGCTCGAGACGAATGGCGCGCGCTTCGATCTCGCGCTCAGCGTCGAGCGCACGCGGCGGGGCTACGCGGGGACGCTCGAGTGGCGCGCGAGCCGCTTCGAGCGGGCGACGGCGGCGCGTCTCCTCGGGTTCTTCACGCGCTTCCTCGACGCCGCGATCGCGGCGCCGGCGCGGCCCTGGCGCGAGCTCTCGCTCGGCGACGGGGCCGCGCTCGCGCCCGC
>JALHPN010000417.1 GCA_022842465.1 Polyangiaceae bacterium
AGGCTGGGAGGCGTCGGCGGCCCGATCGCGACGGACGGGTCGCTCCGCCGGAGCGCCGAGGGAGGGGGCGGCGCCGCGGCGAACGCCGGGCCGAGCCCGGCCGGGGTCGACCGCGCCGTGTCCTCCCGGAGCTCACGCACGGCCTCGAGGTCGTCCGTCGGGGTCACGTCGTCCACCGCCCGGGCCCCACCGAGGAGCCCCGCGTCCTCCCCCGGCGGGCTCTCGCGTTCGAGGGGGCGGCCGAACGGGGTTTCAGGCATGGGACCTCCTCCGAGGCTAGCCGGGAAACGCCGGGTTGACGTGGGAAATTGCTCGCCTATACTGCGCGCGCTTCACCACCCCGTCACGGTCGTCCGTGGCGGGACCTCACGGGGACCGGTCCGGTCTCCCACGGAAAACTGCCCTCATTCCCGAGGGCTTCCGAGGGCTCTGGACGCCTCCCTACGACCTGGAGAATCAGGCACATGCCGCTTCACACCGAAACCAAGGCGGACCTCATCGGGAAGTTCCGCACGCACGAGTCCGACACGGGCTCGCCCGAGGTCCAGATCGCCCTCCTCACGGAGCGCATCGGCTACCTCACGGAGCACTTCAAGACGCACGCGAAGGACCACCACTCGCGCCGCGGCCTCCTCAAGATGGTCTCGAAGCGCCGCCGTCTCCTGAGCTACCTGAAGAAGACGAGCCTCGACCGGTACCGCAAGACGGTGTCGGCCCTGAACCTCCGCAAGTGACACTTTCCGAAGGGGACGGCGTTCGCGCCGTCCCCTTCGGCCTTTTCTCTCCGCTTCTCGTTCTCTGACACCCAAGGCCACCATCGGGAGTCCCCCGCCCCGCCTTGCTCTTCGCTTCATGCGCCCGAGTCGCTCGCGCGCATGAACCGAGGAACGAAGGCCCGACGAGGGAGCCCGAAAAGGGAGACTGCACATGTCCTTCGTTCGTGAATCCGTGATGATCAACGGGCGCCCGCTCACCCTCGAGACGGGCCGCCTCGCCAAGCAGGCGCACGGCTCCGTCCTCATGACCTACGGCGAGAGCGTCGTCCTCGTCACCGCCGTCGGCGGCGACGAGCGCCCGGGCCTCGATTTCTTCCCGCTGACCTGCGAGTACGTCGAGAAGACGTTCGCGGCCGGCAAGATCCCGGGCGGCTTCTTCAAGCGCGAAGCCCGCCAGCGCGACGAGGAGATCCTCACCTGTCGCCTCATGGACCGCCCCTGCCGACCCCTCTTCCCCGAGGGCTACAAGGGCGACACGCAGGTCATCGCCACCGTCCTCTCGAGCGACAAGCAGAACCCCACCGACGTCCTCGCGGTGACGGGCGCGAGCGCCGCGCTGCACCTCTCCGACATCCCGTGGGCCGGGCCGCTCTGCGCCGTCCGCGTCTGCCGCGTGAACGGCGAGTTCATCGCGTTCCCGACCTTCGAGCAGCAGGCGGCGAGCGACCTCGACATGGTCGTCGCGTGCACGAAGGAAGCGATCACCATGGTCGAAGGCGGCGCGGCCGAGGCGGCCGAGAACGACGTCATCGACGCGCTCATGTTCGCGCACAAGGCGGCGCAGCCCGTCCTCGAGCTCATCGAGAAGATGCGCGCCGCCGTCGGCAAGCCGAAGCGCGCCTTCGAGCCGAAGAAGCTCCCCGACGACGTCGCCGCGAAGATCCCCGCCCTCGTCGACGCGAAGATCCTCGAGGCCTCGCTCATCAAGGACAAGAAGAAGCGCTACGAGGCCTACAAGGCGGCGAAGGACGCGATGGTCGCGGCGCTCTCCTCCGACCTCGGCCCCGAGAAGCTCGCCGAGCACGAGAAGCTCATCAAGGCGGAGTTCGAGGAGCGGAAGTACGTCGTCGTCCGCGAGTACGTGCTGAAGACGAAGAAGCGCATCGACGGCCGCGACGGCAAGACCATCCGCCCGATCGCCATCGAGGCCGGCCTTCTCCCGCGCGTCCACGGCTCGGCGCTCTTCCAGCGCGGTGAGACGCAGGCGCTCGTGGCCGCCACGCTCGGCACGAGCGCGGACGAGCAGAAGATCGACGCCCTCATCGGCGAGCGCTGGAAGCGCTTCCTCCTCCACTACAACTTCCCGCCCTTCTCGACGGGCGAGACGAAGCCGATGCGCGGCCCCGGCCGGCGCGAGATCGGTCACGGCGCCCTCGCCGAGCGCGCGCTCCTCCGCATGATCCCCGACGCCGAGAAGTTCCCGTACACGATCCGCATCGTGTCGGAGACCCTCGAGTCGAACGGGTCGTCCTCGATGGCCGCGGTCTGCGGCGGCACCCTCTCGCTCATGGACGCGGGCGTGCCGATCAAGGCGCCGGTCGCCGGCATCGCGATGGGCCTCATCACCGACGGCCCGGTCGACCAGGCGTCGACGCGCTTCGCGATCCTGAGCGACATCCTCGGCGACGAGGACCACCTCGGCGACATGGACTTCAAGGTCTGCGGAACGGCGAAGGGCATCACCGCCATCCAGATGGACATCAAGATCGCGGGCCTGAACCGCGCCGTGCTCCAGCAGGCGCTCGACCAGGCGCGCGAGGGCCGGATGCACATCCTCGGCAAGATGAACGAGGTCCTCGCGCAGGCTCGCCCCGAGCTCTCGAAGTGGGCGCCGCGCATCACCACGATCAAGGTGAAGCCCGACCAGATCCGCCTCGTCATCGGCCCCGGCGGCAAGACGATCAAGGGCATCATCGACCAGACCGGCGTCGCGATCGACGTCGAGGACGACGGGACCGTGAACGTCGCGTCGAGCGATCCGGACGCGGTGAAGCGCGCGCTCGACATCATCAAGGGCCTCACGGCGGAGCCCGAGGTCGGCGCCATCTACAAGGGCACCGTCCAGCGCATCACGGACTTCGGCGCGTTCATCGAGGTGCTCCCGGGCACCGACGGCCTCCTCCACGTCTCGGAGATGGCCCACACGCGCGTCGAGAACGTCACCGACGTGATGAAGGAAGGCGACACCGTCGAGGTCAAGGTCCTCGAGGTCGGCCGCGACGGCAAGATCCGCCTCACGCGCCGCGAGCTCCTCCCCCTCCCCGAGGGCGAGGAAGGCGAGCGCGCGAAGGCCCGCATGCTGGCGTCGCGCGAGGCCGGCGGCGGCCCGCCGTCCCGTG
>JALHPN010000418.1 GCA_022842465.1 Polyangiaceae bacterium
GCCGGTTCGGAAACCCGCTCCTTACCGTTGCGCTGCGCCCAGCCCTCGATCTCCTTCACCAGCATGCCGCGCACCAGGTCCGGCGCGCGTTCGATACGTTCGCGGGCCGCCGGCTCCCAGGGCATGGATTCACTGGTCTTCGCGGAACCGGCTTGGAAAACGTCCATGATCTTCTCGGCGAAGGCGGCGTCGATTTCGGCCAACCCGTTTTGGGCAGCGATCGTCGTGGCGGCCTTCTCCGTCATGTCCCGGCAATATCCCGCGGGGACCGCGTAGAGCCGCTCACGGGCCTCCTTGCTCCACGCCGGCGCCGCCGCCGCGCTCGCGCTCGCGCTCGCGTTCGCGTTCGCGCTCACGCGCGGCCTCGCTCCCGCTCCCGCACGCGGAAACGCGCGAGCGAGGGGCACGGCTCACGCGGGGACGACGCTCACGCAGCTGCGCACGAAGTCCTCCCTCGCGTGGCTCGCGCCCGACGTCGCCGCCTTCCAGAGCCGCGGCGCCGCCTCCCGCGCCCCCGTCGTCTACCTCCACGGCATCCACGGCCGCCCCGAGAACGGGTGTCCCTGGATGCGCGACGGCGAGGGCGGTCTCCTCCTCTGCCCGCGCGCCGACGTGGTCCACGCCGACGGCGCCGCCTCGTGGAGCGGCGCCCGAACGGCGCACACCATCGCGCGTGCCCTCGAGCTCGCAGGTCGTGGCGACGAGGCCCCCGTGCTCGTCGGCTTCTCGCAGGGCGCGTACGAGCTCGTCTCCCTGGTCACGTCCCACCGCGTCCGCGCGCGTGGCCTCGTCCTCCTCGCCGCCCATCTCGTCCCGGACGCGCGGGAGCTCCGCAGAGCCGGCGTCGCGCGCGTCGTCCTCGGCGCAGGCACGCTCGACCCCGCCTTCGGCCCGCTCGCTCGCGCGGCCGACCGCCTCGCTCGCGCGGGCGTCGAGGTCCGTCTCGTCTCCCTCGGCGCGGTCGGGCACGTGTACATTGCACACGATCCGGAGCTCCTCCGCGCCGCCATCGCCTGGGCTGCCGGTCCCCGCGCGGACGAGCCGGCGGGCACCTGATCTGCGCGCCCGTGTCGCATTGCCCGCCGTTGCGGCACCGATTCCGTGCCCGCGCTTGACGTCTCACCCCCCGCGGCGGAAAAGGCGGGTATGCGCGCGCCCCCCCTCCTCGTTCTCGCCCTGCTCATCGGCTGCGGGGGCGCTGAGCCGACGCCCGCCTCGTCCCGCGCCGCGAACCCCACCCCGATCCGAGTCTCGCCCGCCCCGCACGTCCAAGCACCCGCACCCGCACCCGCGCTCGACACCCCGCCCCCCGCTCCCGACGGCCCTACCCCCGCCGCCACCCAGGCCGACGTCCGCGCCGCCAACGCCTTCTCCCTCTCCCTCTACCAGCGCATCAAGCGCCCCCAGGGCAACGCCTGCGCGAGCGGCACGAGCCTCCGCCATGCGCTCGGCGTCACGTACCTCGGCGCGAAGGGCGACACAGCCCGCGAGCTCGCGAAGGCCCTCTCCCTCCCCTCCCCCGCCGTCGCCGCCGACCTCGCCGCCCAGGAGCTCGATGACTGGCGGAAGGTGAAGCCCGAGAACGGCGACCTCTCGATCGCGACGCGCGTCTGGGTCGACGACGCGGTCGCCCTCGCGCCGTCCTTCCTCGAGCGCGCCGCCGCCTACGGGGCCCCCGCCGAGCGGCTCGCCATCGCGGGCGATCCCGACAGGGCGCGCACCACGATGAACGCGTGGGTGAGCGAGCAGACAGGCGGCAAGATCCCCGAGCTCCTGGCGAAGGGCGTGCTCGACGCGCGCTCACGCATGCTCGTCACGAACGCGGTCTACCTGAAGGCACGCTGGGCCGAGCCCTTCCCGAAGGACGCCACGAAGGACGCCCCGTTCCGGGTGGAGGGACGCGCAGCCGTCCCGGTGCCCACGATGAACGTGACGGGCTCGCTGCGCTTCGCCGAGGACGCCGGCAGCAAGATCGTCGAGCTCCGCTACGACGGGACGCCGCTCGCGATGATGATCGTCGTGCCGGACGATCCCGCCGGCATCGCGCGCACCGAGCAGTCCCTCTCCGTCGACACGCTCGAGCGTTGGACGAAGGCGCTCACGCAGCGCAAGGTCTCCCTCGCGATGCCGCGCTTCACGTTCACGGCCGGCGGCTCGATGAACGACGCGCTCCGCGACATGGGCGTCCGCGCCGCCTTCGGCGATCGCGCGGACTTCGGCGGGCTCGTCGACGCCGATGCGGACAAGAAGGGCGGCCGCCTCTCCCTCCAGCAGGTCGTGCAGCGCACGTTCCTCGCGGTCGACGAGATCGGCACCGAGGCCGCCGCGGCGACGGGCGTCGTCATGCGCACGACGAGCCTCGACATGTCCACGCCCGTGGAGGTCAAGGCCGATCGCCCGTTCCTCTTCGTGCTCCGCGACGTGACGCGCGGCCGCGTCCTCTTCGTCGGTCGCGTCAGCGATCCGCGCGCGCGCTGAGCACGCCGCTCAGACCTCCTCGGCGGGTTCCTTTTCCTTCGGCTCCTTCGCCGACTTCGCCTTCACGTCCTTCTTGGCCGCGGCGGCGTCTTCGTCGTCGCTGGCTTCGCGAAGGCCTTGCTTGAAGTTCTTGATGCCCTGACCGAGCCCCTTGCCGAGGTCGGCGATGCGGCCCGCGCCGAAGACGAGAAGCGCCACGGCGATGATGGCGATGAGCTCCATGGGCCCGAGGTTCGGCATGGCGGCGATCTCCTTCCTTGGTCGTATCAGCCGGTCCCCTCCTCCGCAAGGTGGTGAGGAGCCGAGGAATTTTCCGGTGTACCTCGTCAACCCCGTCCGCGTTCGGGCGCCGCTCCCGGTCCGCGCCGCCCCGCGCGTGCCGCACGCGCCGCGGAAATCGCGGACGCCAGCGCAGCGGCCCCGAGCACGACGGCGATCGCGAGCAGGGGCACGGCGGCGAGCAGCGCGAGCCATCCCGGACCGAGCGCGCCGTGCTCGGGCATCCTGAGCTCGAGCGCACGGAGGGCGCCGAGCGACGTCGTCGGCCCGAGCGCG
>JALHPN010000419.1 GCA_022842465.1 Polyangiaceae bacterium
CGCCCCGGCTGCGTCTCGACCTGGGCGCGGAGCGTCGTCGGGGCCAGCGAGGGGAACGCGCCGTCGCCGCCGACGAGGGCGCGGAGCTCGGCGCGCAGCTCGCGCGCCGAGGCGTACCGCTCCTCGGGGCGCTTCCGCATCGCCTTCAGGCAGATCGCCTCGAGCCGCGCGTCGACGCTCGGCACGAGGAGCGTCGGCTTCGTCGGCTCGTCGGTCACGTGCATGAGCGCGGTGCCCATCGCGGACGACGCGTCGAAGGGCACCTCGCCCGTCATCATGTGGAAGAGGAGGACGCCCATCGCGTAGACGTCGCTCCGTCCGTCGAGCGCCTCGCCGCGCGCCTGCTCCGGGGACATGTACGCCGGCGTCCCGACGATCACGCCCTCCTGGGTCACGGTCGGCGCCTTGGCGCCCGCGTCGAGGAGCTTCGCGATGCCGAAGTCGCAGACCTTCACGACGTCGCACGCGATGCCGTCGTCGTCCTTGGCCTCGAGCACCATGATGTTCTCGGGCTTGAGATCCCGATGCACGACGCCGAGCTCGTGCGCGACCGCGAGCGCGGCGAGGATCTGCGACGCGATCTCGACGATGCGCGCGGCGGGCAGAGGCCCGGTCTCGAGCAGCATCTCGGCGAGCGTCTTCCCGCGGAGCATCTCCATCGCGAGGTAGAGGAGCCCGTCCGGCTCCTTCCCGAAGTCGATGACCCGCACCGACGCCGGATGATCGATCCGCGACGCCGCCTGCGCCTCGCGCAGGAAGCGCGCCTCGACGTTCGGGATGGTCGCGAGGTTCTGGTGGATCACCTTCAGCGCCACCGTCGTCCCGAGCGCGATCTGCCGCGCGCGGTAGACCCGCCCCATCGCGCCCTCTCCGAGGAAGGCCTCGATCCGGAAACGCCCTCCGATCGTTCGTCCGACGAGCTGGTCCTGGTCCATGACGCGGCATGGTGACCAACGGGCGCGGGGGGGCCAACATTCCGGCAGCCCACGGCGGCCCCACGCCGCGGCGTTGCGCGGGAGCGGTGCCCGGGGACGGAATCGAACCGCCGACACGGGGATTTTCAATCCCCTGCTCTACCAACTGAGCTACCCGGGCGAGCACGTTCTGGCGGTGCCCGACGGCGCGCACATTCTTCGTTCAGCGTGTCTTTGTCAAGGGCCTCTCACGTGCGGTCGGGGGCTCGGCGCGCGCGAGAGCGTCAGGAAGTGCACGGCAGGCGTCGCGCCGGCGTCGCTTCCCGCACGGCCGACGCGCATGCGCGGGAAGCGTCGCCTTTTCGCGGCCTTGCTTCACCGGCGCGGCCTCGACGCTCATGGCCTGCCTCTTGCTCCGCTGCGCGCGATTCGTCGGGGGACGGAGGAGACACGATGATCAAGCGAGCTCTCGGCCTGGCGTTCAGCTCGGCCCTCACGATCGGGGTCCTCGGCGCCTGCGGCGGCGGCGGCAGCGCCGCGTCGGACACCCAGGCGACCGAGCCCGCCCCCGCGGTCCCGACGCTCGCCGAGCAGGTCCGAATCGACGAGGTGGCGATCTTCCAAGCCGTGAAGGCGACCGTCTTCGACGAGACCGGCCCCGTCGCGAGCCCGAACGCCCCCGTGATCGGCGGCCGCCCCGGTCTCGTCCGCATCCACGCGAGCACGATCGCGCGGGCGAAGCGGCCGGCGCCGCTCACCGGCGAGCTCCGCGTGAAGGTGCCGGGCAAGGACGATTTCGTCTTCGACCCGATCATCCGCAAGCTCGTGCCCCTCGTCGACGGCGACGTCGACTCGACGTTCACGTTCGAGCTGCCCGCCGAGGCGTTCGCGGTCGGCACGAAGCTCGTCTTCACGTTGAAGGACGCCGCGCTCCCCGACGATCCGGGCCTCACCTTCCCCGGCGGCGAGCTCGCCGTCGACGTGAAAGACGCGGGCACGACGCTGAAGGTGAAGATCGTCCCGGTGCGCTACGGCGCCGACGGCTCGAAGCGCACGCCGCCGCTCGGCGAGAAGAACCTCTCCTTCTACCGGGACAGCCTCTACAAGCTCTACCCCGTCGCCAAGGTCGACATGACCGTGCGAGAGGCGATCGACTGGCCGCTCGCCGTCGCGCCCGACGGGGACGGCTGGGACGGCCTGCTCGATCAGATCATCCGGCTCCGGCGCGCGGACAGCGTGGCCGACGACGTCTTCTACGCCGCCGTCTTCGCGCCCGCGGACGACGCCGCCACGTACTGCCAGAAGGGGTGCATCCTCGGCGTCGCGCCGGCGCAGTTCCGGAGCGAGGTCGGGCTGCGCGTCGCGATGATCGTCGGCTTCGGCGCCCGCTCCGAGGGCGGCACGCTCGCGCAGGAGATCGCGCACGCGATGGGCCGCTACCACGCGAACTGCGGTCGCCCCCAGAACATCGACGAGGACTACCCGTACGACGGCGGCCGCATCGGCACCTGGGGCTGGGACGCGATCACGAAGGAGCTCGTCGATCCGGACGAGCGCTGGTTCGACTTCATGAGCTACTGCTCGCCGGTCTGGGTCTCGGACTACACGTTCAAGGGCCTCTGGCAGGCGGCCGACGACATCACGCGCACGAAGCGGCCCGACCCCGCGCCCCAGACCCCTCCCGTGGGCGAGGCGTCCGGCTCCGGCTCGAGCGGGACGACCGCGCCGAGCTTCCTCGTCGACGCGCGCGGCGGCCTCCGGCGCGGAGAGGACATCGTCCTCGCCGGGACCGAGACCGACGCCCGCGAGCCGGAGACCGCCGTCGTGTTCGAGGACGCCCGCGGCAAGCCCGTCGGCACCGCCCCTGCCCGCTACCGCGCGACGGCGGGCCTCTCGTCCGGCCGGCTCGTCCTCGAGCCAGGCGTCACCGTGCCCGCCGGCGCCGTCCGCGTCCGGACGTCCGACCTCGCGACCGCGCTCTCCCGCGCGACCACGGCCCGGAGCGCGATCCGCACACGCCTCGTGAAGTGAGCGACGCGTTCGCCGCTCCGCTGCTCGCGGCGCTCGCGCTCGTCTCGCTCGCGGGCATCCTCGTCGCCGTGCGCGACG
>JALHPN010000420.1 GCA_022842465.1 Polyangiaceae bacterium
GGGCGCGGACCCCGCGACGCGTGGCACGCCGACGGGGGTGAGGGGGCCGAGCGTGGCGTCGTTCGTGGTCGAGCTCGCGACCGCGCCGGCGTCGGCGTCCTGCTCGCGGCGCGCGTCCGCCCCGGCCTCCACGACGAGGACGTCCGGCAGCGCGACGGTGTGCGTGCCGGCATCTGCCCTCGCGGGCGTCGTGTTGGTGGCCTCCTTCGCGACCAAGCCGGACGTCGTGTTCCTCGGGTTCGCCGGGGCCGCTTCCGGCGCCTCCGTCGCGGCCTTCGCGCCGCGTGCGTCCTCGACGCGGTCGGCCGGCCCCGACGTCGAGGCGGAAGGCCACCACGCGGGCTCCCCGGACCACGCGCGGACCCCTCCTGCCGCGAGGACGCTCATGAGCGCGAGGACGGCCCACAGGCCACGGTGTCCACGGCGCGGCTCCCCGTGGAGCTCGCGCATGGCAGGACCGTACGACGACTCGTCGTCGGCGTGACGCGAGCCATGTCCCTGCCTCGGAGCGCCGGTCGCGCGAGGCACCGACGGTCCGAGGTCACCTCCACGTCGTCGCATCTCGAGCTGGGTGGCGAGCGGCGGAGGGAGGGAGATCGGTGCGCGCTCGTCGTCGTTCGCGGCTTCCGAGAGCTCCTCGGCCGTCGTCTCCTCCGAGGCGACGCCTGCGCGCTCGCGCGCGGAGCGCCACACGCGCTCGGTCGACTGGGCGATCACCTCGCTGCCGATCGGACCGAACGGCACGAGGGCGCGCGCGAGCGCGCAGGCGTCGGGGTACCGCTGGGGTGGGGCCACCGCGAGACAGCGGAGGACGACGTCGTCGAGCCCTGGCCGGAGGTCGGCTCTCCTGCGGCTGGGCCGGACGGGCGGTCCACGCAGGGCCGCGGCGTAGATGTCGAGGAACGACGCGCCGTCGTACGGGGGCTCTCCGGTGAGGAGCTCGTAGAGGACGGTCCCGAGCCCCCAGATGTCGGATCGCTCGTCGCTCTGCGCGGCGTCCTCCATCTGCTCGGGCGCCATGTAGCGGGGCGAGCCCATCATGACGGCCGGCTGGGTGAGCGAAGCCGACGGCGGACCGTTCAGCGACCTACCGTTCAGCGACGCATCGACGCGCGAGATCCCGAAGTCGATGAGCTTCACGTGCGGGAGGCCGTCCGCGCCCTCGGTGAGGAAGAGGTTCGCCGGCTTGAGGTCCCGGTGGATCATGCCGATGCCGTGCACTTCGGCGAGCGCCTCGCACGCCTGGAGGACGTACCCGACCGCCTCTTCCTCCGGGAGCGGTCCTCGCTCGGCGACGACGCTGCCGAGGTCCTTGCCGTCGAGGAGCTCCATGACGAAGTACGGAGCGCCGTCGTCGGTGGTGCCGACGTCGAAGACGCGCGCGACGTGGTCGCTCTTCAGCCGCGTGGCCGCCCGGGCTTCCCGGAGGAAGCGTTCGGAGACGCCGGGGAGGCTCCGCACCTGCGGCAGCACGACCTTCAGCGCGACCTGGTGCTCGAGGCCGACATGACGGGCGCGGTAGACGACGGCCATCCCGCCGCTCCCGAGGACCTCTTCGATGGCGTACCGACCCCCGACGAGGTCGCCCGGGCGGAGCGCCTCGGCTCCCCCGACCCCGGAATGGTCCTCGTCGTCTCGCCGCTCCGCCATTCGTCTGCCTTGGACGGACGGCGGATGCGAGAGACGAGCCACGTCGGCTGCGGCCCGCGGCCACGTTTCTCCCCTGCGCACGCCGGAGCACGCGCGATCTCTCGCGGGATTCGACGGCGATGGCGCGGCGTGCGGCAGGCCGCCGAGCAGGAGCGCCACACCGGGCGCGCTCGCCGCGAGCGCGAGCGCACGACGATCGCTTCCGAGCGATGCGACGCTAGGGCTTCCCGCCGCCGACGTCCGGCTTCCGGGTGACGACGATGTGGCCGTGGCTCTTGTTGTCCGGGTAGCCGTACCGGAACGTGATGGGCCCCTGGCTGCTCGCCTTGAAGGCGTCCTTGAACGCCTTGGCGTCCGTGTTGTTCACGGTGCCGAACGGCTCGGGCCACTCGTAGAGTCCGAAGAAGTCCTGGACGAAGCCGTACTTCTTCGCGATCCGCGGCGGGACGCCCGTCGTGTCCGAGATCATCCAGTCGGTGTGCCCCATCAGCCACTCGCGGATGGTCCCGAAGCCCTGGTCGTCCCAGAGGAGGTGGCTCGCGGCCTTCGTCATCGTCGACACTTTGGTCTTGGCGTCGAGGTGCCGGAGGAGGGCGGGGGACCGCTTGAGCGACGCGTCCGAGAGGTCGTAGGCGACGTGGCGGAGGACGCGGACGTCCTTGTCGCCGGGCTTGCGGAACCGGATCTCGGCGTTCGCGAACGGGCCTCCGCGACCTTGCGTCTTCTCCGTCTTCTCGATCTCCTTGTCGGTCAAGAACCGGAGCGAGCCGTCCTCTTTGAACGTGAAGTACCGAAGGGTGACCGGCTCGTAGCCGTGAAGGTAGAGGGCCGCCATCGTGAAGCCCACCTCGCCCGGGATCGCGCCGCGGGTCTCGATGTCGAGGTTCTCCGTGCGGCTGTGGGCCTTCAAGAAGAGCTTGCCGAGGTGGCTGCGCAGCGCGGCGAGCTCACGATCGAGGCGCTTGCCGTCCGCCTTGTCGACGCCGCGAAGATCGCCGGCGATCTCGAGCGAGATCGTCGTCACCTCCGTCGCGTCGGGATACGTGGCGAGCGCGTGGAGGAGGTCGCCTCCACCGAACGGGTAGACGACCTTCTCGGGGAGCCCCGCGGGTCGGAGCTTCGCGAGGAAGGGCATCGCGACGTCCATCCACTCGCGCCGGTAGCCTGCGTAGAGCTCCTTCAGGGCGACGCAATGCTTGTCGACCATCTTCTTGTCGACGTTCGAGGGGATCCACGCGTCGTCGCCGACGCACGCCGCGACGCGCGCGGCGGCCTGGACCTGCGCCGTGAAGGCGGTGCCTTCGACGACGTCGTCGACGGTCGGTCCTCCCGTCGCGGCGGCGCGGCCCCCGGCGGCGGCGCCCCCGTC
>JALHPN010000421.1 GCA_022842465.1 Polyangiaceae bacterium
GTCCGCGACGCCCCTCGCGGCCGGGGATGCGGGGGCGAGCCCCACGGATTCGACCGCGGGCGCCGACGGAGGCGCGCCGGCGACGCCGGCCCCGCCGACCGCGCCCACGGGCCCGGTCATCAACATCCCGCCGACGGAGGCCGAGAAGGCCGAGGGCAGCCCGATCGCCCGCATCGACGTCCGTCAGAACGTCCGCGTCGCGAGGGACGACATCATGACGTACCTCCGCGAGAAGCCCGGCGACGGCTTCCGCGTGGAGAACCTCGCGAGCGACGTCCGGGCGCTCTGGGACTCCGGCTTCTTCGACGACATCCAGGTCGACATGACCCGCGACGATCGCGGCGGCGTCGTCCTCTCGTTTCTCGTGCGCGAGCGGCCGAACATCAAGGCCGTCGAGTTCGAGGGCAACAGCGAGATCGAGAACGACAAGCTCCAGGAGGCGATCGAGGTCAAGGCCAACACGATCCTGAGCGTCCCGTCGGTCCGCCGTAGCGTCCAGAAGATCAAGGACGCCTACGCCGAGAAGGGCTACTTCCTCGCGGACGTCGAGAGCGCGATCGAGCCGCAGCGCGACAACGAGACCATCGTCCGCTTCAAGATCGTCGAGCACAACCCGGTCACCGTCCGCCGCATCACCTTCGTCGGCAACTACAACGTCTCCGACGACGAGCTCCGCGCGGGCATGCAGACGGGCCAGGGCGGCTTCTTCGCCTTCGGCTCCGGCGGCCCGTACCGGCAGGACGTCTTCGAGCGCGACGTCCTCCTCCTCCAGGCCCAGTACTACGACCGCGGTTACCTGAACGTCTCCGTCGGCACGCCGCGCGTGATGCTGACGCCGGATCGCGAGGGCATCGAGGTCACGATCGTGATCCACGAGGGTCCGCGCTTCAAGATCCGCCAGCTCCGCGTCCTCGAGCGCGACGCCGAAGGCAAGGAGGTCGAGCCGATCGGCGGCCGCCGCGCCCTCAGGCAGCTGATCCGCGCGAAGAGCGGCGACTACTTCAACCGCGCCGAGCTCGGGAAGGACGTCCTCGCGATCCGCACGCTCTACCGTGACGCGGGCTATGCGAACGTCGAGCTCGAGCCCGACATCGAGCCGCATCCGAAGGACAAGCAGGTCGACATCATCATCCCGATCCGTCGGGGGCCGCTCGTCCGCGTCGAGCGGATCGAGGTGAAGGGCAACACGAAGACGCGCGACAAGGTCCTCCGCCGCGAGATGGAGATCGAGGAGGGGAACCTCTTCTCGGAGACCAAGCTCGAGGACTCGAAGCGCCGCATCGTCGCGCTCGGCTACTTCGAGCGCGTCGACGTCTCGACCGAGCAGGGGTCGACCCCCGAGACGATCAACATCAACTTCGAGGTCACCGAGCGCCCGACGGGGACGTTCCAGGTCGGCGCGGGCTTCTCCAGCATCGAGAACTTCATCGCCACCGCGCAGATCCAGCAGGCGAACCTCTTCGGAAACGGCCAGTCCCTCGCCCTCCAGGCGCAGGTCTCCGGCCTGCGCCAGCTCATCTCGATCCGGTTCTTCGAGCCGTACTTCCTCGACTCGGACTGGTCGTCGTCGATCGAGCTCTACGACAACCTCCTCGTCTTCCCCGACTTCTCGCGCCGCACGCTCGGCGGCTCGCTCACGTTCGGCTACGCGCTCATCCAGCCGTGGCTCCGCATCGGCATGACGGCGACGGTGCAGAACGACAACGTCGACACCAACCAGGTGAACACGTTCTTCGGATCGAGCTCCGGCTTCGTGAGCGTCTTCCAGCGCCTGCCGCTCGCGAACCTCTTCAACGCCGGCCGCACGATCTCGCTCCGCCCGGCGATCACGTACGACACGCGCAACAACCGCCTCTTCCCCTCGAACGGCGTCTTCGTCCAGGCCTCCACGGAGCTCGCGACGGGCTACCTCGGCTCGGAGCTCGAGTTCCTCCGCCACGAGCTCACGGGACGCTTCTACTACCCGCTCTTCGGCCAGACGGAGCAGCCCGGCTCCGGCTTCATCCTCAAGATGAACAACCGCGTCGGCGTCATCACCAGCCCGAAGACGGAGGGTGTGCCGATCTTCGCCCGCTACTTCCTCGGCGGCATCCTCGACGTCCGCGGCTACCGCCTCCGCACGCTCGGCCCGCGCCTGCCGCTGAACCAGTCGCTCGACGTGAACGCGCCGCCGATCCCGAACGGCGCGAACATCGGCGGTAACCTCTCCTACTACTCGAACCTCGAGCTCGAGTTCCCGATCATCGACAAGGTCGGCATCCGCGGCGTCACCTTCGTCGACGCCGGCAACGCCTGGAACCTCGAGGACCAGTTCTGCCGCACGACGCCGGCGCCGCAGTTCTCCAAGCTCGTCTCGCCGTGCTTCGAGTTCGCCGAGAGCCTGAAGAACCTCCGCATGTCGTCGGGCTTCGGCATCCGCTGGTTCTCGCCGCTCGGCCCGCTCCGGTTCGAGTGGGGCTTCCCGCTCAACAAGCTCTCGTACGAAGAGTCGAGTGTCTTCGAGTTCACGATCGGCAACTTCTTCTGAGTCGCCGCCCCCCGCGAGGGTGGTGGATCATCGATTCGCCGTGATCCGGGTTGGCGGTGATCCAGGGGGGGAAGCCTCACCTCCTGCGCAAACCGGGAAATCGCGCTGCCCACTTCGTGCAGCGCCGATGTTGCGCGGCAAGCACAGGTGGCCTGGCGCTTGATGACTGGAGTGCGCGCTTGCCTCGCTCTCCGATGACGAAGACCAACCGACAACGTGGCGTAGAGACGGTCGAGTGGGTGGCTGTCGCAGCCTTCCTCGCGGTCGGTACGATCGGCGGGTACAAGCTCCTCGCCAACAGCGTCCACGCGCACAACGAGCGCATCGGTGACTGCATCGGCGGCGCCGCCGAGTGTGGGGCCGGCGGCGGCGGGACGGCTGGCGGCGGCGGGACGGCCGGTGCCGGTGGCACGGGCACGAGCACGGGCGCGCTGACC
>JALHPN010000422.1 GCA_022842465.1 Polyangiaceae bacterium
GGTGGAGCTCGAGCCGGCGGATCGCGCGCACCGCGGACACCGCGAACATGAGCGCGGCGACGAGGGCGACGAGCCGGGCGACCCACGCACGCTCGCTCCACACGCGCGCGGAGCCGAGCGCGAAGGCCCCGAGGACGAGCGCCGTTCCGAGGCCGACGGCGACGGGCGAGGCCACCGCGAGCGCGCCGGCACACGCGGAGCAGGCGACGACCATGATCCCGTCGACGACGCGCTCGCCGTCCGCGTGGAGCTTCGACATCGCGACGGCCCGAGCACGTCGTGGGCCACGCGTCGTCCTCGACCGGGCTCGTGTGATCTCGCAGAACTGGAGCCGCGCGGACCAGGGCGCGCGCTGGCCCGAGCCGGAAGGGGCCAGGCCCTGGCCAGCTCCCTCAGCGACGCACGCCGCGGAGCCGATAGAGGCGAGGGGAGCTCACGAAGATCACGTCGTCGCCGACGAAGACGGCCGTCTGGGCGGCTCGCGAGCCGTCCCCCGTGACCTCGTCCGCCGCGCGGAGATCCTTCGTGCAGAGGAGCGTGCCGTCCCGCCGGAGGACGCGCACACGCGCCGGCGTCTGCACGAAGACGAGATCCTGCGCGAGGGCGAGGCCCACGATCGGCGCCGGCCCGTCCTTCTCGAGCACGCGCTCCACGCCGTTCTCACGGAGGACGACGCTCGAGCCCAGATTGGGGATTTGCGGCGTTCCCCAGACGATCGCGTCTTCGTAGGTCGCGACCGCATTGACGGGGCCCGTCGCCAGGACCGTCGCCGACGCGTCGGCCTCGTACGACGCGGCCGTGACCTCGTGGAGGAATCCGTCGACCTCGTCCGGCGAAGCGAGCAGCACGCCCGCGCCGCGCACGGCGACCCGCAGGGTGGTCCCCGCGTCGCGCCCGTCCGAGTCCGAGACCGATCCGCGCGGGAGTCGGTAGAGATCGCGTCGGCCTCCGGGCGCGTCTTGGAGGGCGTAGATGTCCTCCGGCGTCCGGACGACGTCGAGCACGCGTCGCCTGCCGTTGCCGAGCTCCCGGAAGAGCGTCGTCCCGGCGTCGAGGCCCCCGTCGAAGAGCCGGAGCTCGCCGGTGACGGACACGACGAGGCGCCCGTCCGGGAGCTCCGCCAGCCCCGTCGGCTCGACGAGCCCCTCCTGGACGGGCACGACGGCGTCCGTCGCGGGATCGACCCGCCACACGAACCCGACGGAGGCGTCGGCGACCCGGTACTGTCCCCCGAGCACCCAGATCGCGCCCTGCACGGAGCGGAGGCCGTGAAACCAGCGGCCCACGTCACGATCGGGAGTCCCCCAGTCGTAGAGCACGTCGAGCGGCGCCTCCTCGCAGGCGCCTCGCGGCTTCACGGCCGCCTCCTCCGAGCTCGCGTCCACGGGCGCGCCATCGGCGACGGCCTTGCCGAACCCCACGTCGAAGCCGTCGAAGTCCTTCAGCGAGCAGGCGAGAAACGTCTCCCCGGCGAGCAGGATCGCGAACAACGGAGGCGCGACGGAGGCAAGCTTCATCGTTCCGAGCTTGGTCACGACGCTAGCAGAGGCGCTCGGGTCGCGCGTGCGAGGTTGTGTGTCTCGCGGGCGAGCAGAGGCACGAACCCGAGCCCCGCCCGTTGCGACGATCGCGGTTTCGCCCTTATCCTGGTCGTCCGGTGTGACGGCTCGTCGTCATGTCCGTGCCCGATGAGCCAGCGCTTCGTGAGGTGCCCCCACTGCAAGATGCCGCACGATGCGGCCGCGCGTGTGTGCCCGACGACAGGACTCCGCCTCTCGCCCGACTCGGGGTCGAACGCCCGTTCGCGGATGACGGAGCACCCGCCGCCCGAGCGGAGCCCGGAGCCGCTCGGCTTCGAGGCGCCCGCCCCTGCGCGACGGCGTCCTCCTCCCTCGGAGGCCATGCCCGCCGCCGGCAACACCCGCTCGCAGCGACATCTCATCGGCGTCACCGTCGGAGAGCGCTACCGCGTGGTCGGCATCCTCGGAGAGGGCGGGATGGGCACCGTCTACGACGCCGAGCACCTCGGCCTCGGACGCCCCGTCGCGATCAAGGTGCTGAACCCCGCGCAGGCCAAGAAGCGCGTCGCGGTGAAGCGGTTCCAGCAGGAGGCGCGCGCGGCGGGCGCGATCGGGCACCCGAACATCTGCGAGGTGTACGACCTCGGCCTCCTCGAGGACGGGAGCCCGTTCCTCGTCATGGAGAAGCTCATCGGGCAGACGCTCGCCGACCGCATCACGCGCGAGGGCGGCTTGCCGTTCGACGACATCGCCGACGTGATGATCCAGGTGCTCTCCGGCCTGATCGCCGCGCACGAGAAGGGCATCGTCCATCGGGACATCAAGCCCGAAAACATCTTCCTCGCGCGTCGCGTCGGCTGCCCGCCGATCGCGAAGATCCTCGACTTCGGCGTCTCGAAGATGATGCCGGCGTATGCCACCGGCGAGGACAGCCTCGACCTCACGAGGACGGGCATGGTGATGGGGACGCCCTATTACATGTCGCCGGAGCAGGCGCGCGGGCAGCGCGACCTCGACGGCCGCGTCGACGTCTACGCCTGCGGCGTCATGATGTACGAGGCGATCGCGGGCAAGCGCCCCTTCCTCGCGCCGAACTACAACGCGCTCCTGCTCGCGATCATCAACACGCTCCCGCGCCCGCTCTCGGAGACGCGTCCTGCGACGCCGCCGGACCTCGAGTCGGTGGTGAGGCGCGCGATGGCTCGTCACCGCGACGATCGCTACGTGTCGGCGATGCAGATGATGCGCGACCTCCAGGCGCTCGAGCTCGGACGCTCGGGCGGCCGCGCCGGTCGGAGTGATCGCCGCGAGGGCCGCGGTCCCGCTCTGTTCGCCCACCGCTCGGGCGAGCGTCCCCCCGTCGAGGTTCCTCCCTCGCGCGCGCAGCAGCCGCCGCCGGCGCGGGATCCGCGCGCAGCGCAAGGCGCGTCCGAGCCGCCGGGG
>JALHPN010000423.1 GCA_022842465.1 Polyangiaceae bacterium
CGCGCCTCCGGAGCGCGTCGGTCCACGTCGCGCCGCCCGCCTTCGCGGCCTTGCGCGCGGTCTCGTCGACCTCGAAGAGGGCGTGCACGCCTCGTGCGACGGTGAGCTCCTCGTCGTCGGCCTTCTCGGCCGCGGCGGAGATCGCGGCCACGGCGACCGCGGCGGCATCGGCCGGTGAGGCCGTCCACGTCTTGCCCGCGCCGTCCTTCAGCACGCGCTTCTTCGCGAAGTCCTGCTTGAAGCGCCAGAGCGGCGAGCGATCCTTCACGTCGTCGGCGAGCGCAGCCAGCTCGGCCTCCACCCCGAAGAGACGACCGACGAAGCGGCTCACGTGCGGCGAGACCGCGAGGAGCACCGTGCTGACGTCCTCCGGGGTCATGCCCTTGCCCTGGCAGGCGCGGTAGGCCTCGTAGGGCTTCCACGCGTCCGGCGCCTCCGCCTCGAGCTCGCGGCAGAACAGGTCGTAGAGGTCCTTCAGCTTCTCCGGCCGGAAGATGTCCGGGTACGAGAATCCGTCGACGCCGAGCCGGAGGTCCGGCGCGGGCTGCCCTGCGGGCGGCGGGAAGGACTTCCGCTGGACGCGGAACGGGCTGCGCGAGGCGCGAGAGGGATCGGAGGCCGTCATGTCGGGGGTCACTTCGTTTCGCTCGTCACGTCTCGTCGCTCGGCGGCACCCACGCGGTCTGGGCGATCTCGCCCTCGACGATGCCGAAGTAGATCGCGCACTGGTCGAACATGAACTTCTGCCCCTGGGGGGTCGTCAGGTCGACGCGGTACGTGTTGATGAACTTCACGGAGTCCTTCTTCCACATCTCCCAGGCCTCCTTCGAGACCTCGTCGTAGATGCGCTTGCCGAGCTCGTTCCGGTACGGCGGACGATCGAGGCCGGGGAGCTCCTTGCCGAGCTTTCGACAGTGGACGAGACGGGGTTCGCTCATGGCGCGCACCTTCTACCCCGGCCACCGGGTCGTGCGCCAGCCCGGCCGCACGGCCGAGTCAGAAGCCGAGCGCGAGCTGATAGGCCCGGACGCGCCGGATTTCCAGGGCCGCCGACTCGCCGTGGGGGAGGACCTCGACGGCGATGCGGCGGGCCGCGGCCCGCACGGTCGTGAGCGCGCGCTCGGGCGTGTTGTTCGTCCGCGAGAGATGGCCGAGCCAGAGCTTGCCGATCCGCGATCCGACGAGCCGCGACGCGAGCTCGGCGCACTGGGCGTTCGAGAGGTGGCCGAGGTGGCCGGCGATGCGCGCCTGCACGCGCGGCGGGTACGGCCCGAACGCGAGGAGCTCCGAGCAGTGGTTCGCCTCGACGATGGCCGCGTCGCACGCCCCGAGCAGATCGACCAGCTCGTGGGTGACGTGCCCGATGTCGGTCGCGATGCCGAGGGCGTGATCGTCGGAAGCGATCCGGATCGCCACCTGAGGCGCATCGTGGGGCACCACCGCGGTCGAGACCTCGAGCCCTCCGACGCGGAAGGAAGCGCCGGGGACGAACTCGCGCACGTGGCACTTCCGGCGGACCCGCGGCGCCGCGATGCCGGGGTGGAGATAGAGGGGCGCCTCGAGAGCCCGCGCGAGCTTCTCGGCGTGGCCGAAGTGATCGCCGTGCTCGTGCGTGGCGACGATGGCGTCGACCCCTCGCGGGAGGAGGCGCTCGCCGAGGGCGGCGAGGCGCTCTTCGGCCTGTCTCGGCCCCACGCCGGCGTCCACGAGGACGCGGACGCCTGCCGCTTCGACGAGCACGGCGTTGCCGCTGGAGCCGGTCGCCAGGACGAAGGCGCGCACGACCACCGTTCTTCCAGGGCGAGGCCCGGGACGCAAGGCGCACGAAGGCGTTCCGAAATGCGCCGTCTCGGCGTATGGTCCGGGGGTTCCGTGAGCTCGCCGTCTCGACATCGGGTGTGCCCGCAGTGTGGCGCTCCGCTCGGAGAGCAGGCACGGTTCTGCGGTCAGTGCGGGACGACCCTCGCCGCGTCGGCGCCGCCCGTCACGATTCCGCCGACCACCGAGGCGCGGAACCTCGTCCACGAGGAGGAGACGGTCGCGCGCGCCACCCCGAACCTCGAGGCGTACGAGCGCGAGCTCGCGGCCATCGCGGGCGGCTCGGGCGCGGCCAAGCCGGGGGTCCCGACGAGCCTCGGCTTCGAGGCGATCCCGACGCCGATCGCGACGGAGGTGCCGCCCGAGATCGCCGCCCTGGCGCGAGGAGACCGCGGGCCCACGAGCCCGACGCCCGCGGCAGGGCGCCCCGCGGGCGACCCGTCGACGCTCATGAAGACGATGATCGACGTCTCGCCGTTCGGCGCGTCGCCCGATCCCGCCCCGCCGGCGGCGCGGCCGAAGCAGGCGGGTGGAGGGCTCGGGAAGACCCTCTTCCTCGGCGCGAACAACGCGCCGGAGGCGCCGAGCGCCGAGCCGGCCGCCGATCCTCGACGCCCCGACGCGAGCCCGCTCTCGCGCAGCGTGCTCGCGCCGCAGTCGTGGATGCCGCCCGCTCCGAACGCCCCGCTGCCCTCGAGCGTCACGACCACCGGAAACCTGCAACCTGCACCCATCCTCGCCGCCACGCCGGAGACGCCGGTGACGGCGCAGATGCCCGCGCAGGTCCCGCCCGTCGCGCCCGCGCCGGCGAAGACCTCCGCCCCCGCCGCGCGCACGATGCTCGGGATGCCCGCGACCGCCCTGCCTTCGGTTCGTGCCCCCGAGGCACCCCCGCCACCACCGGCGGCCCCGCCCGTCGGCAGCGCGTCGAAGACGATGCTCGGCGTCGCGATCCCGGGCATCGCCCCGACGCAGGGCGTGACGAGCACGCCGGCCGCGGCGCCCACCCCGGCGGGCTCGCCGCCCGGCGCTCCCGAGGGCGGAGCCCGCCAGCTTCCGAGCAAGCAGGGCACCCTCCTCGGCGT
>JALHPN010000424.1 GCA_022842465.1 Polyangiaceae bacterium
CGCCGCGGCGGGCGCGCCCGACGGAGCGTCGAGGTGCACCCGAAGGCGGCCGTCGAGGACGAACGCCTGCACCTCGAGCGCATGGGGTCGGCGCGCGCTCCCCCGCTCCGACCCGACGCGCTCCTTCGCCATCCGGGCCGGCACGGCGGCGCGGCCGAGCGCGCGGTCCAGGCGCCCGAGGTAGTTCACGGCGATCGGCGCGCGCGGACCGTCGAACCCTGCCCCGATACCGCCGCGTGGAGCGCCTCGCACGGCGGACTTCACGGCCGCGAGGGTCTCGGCCTCGCTCCGTGCGGCCGCGTCGAGGCGGACCGGATACACCGCCGTGAACCATCCCACGGTCCGCGAGACGTCGACGGTGTCGTCGCCCTCGCGACCGTGGCCCTCGACGTCGACGAGCAGCGAGCCCCGCGCCCACGGCGCGAACGCCACGCTCATCGCGGCGAGGAGCAGCTCCTGCGGGTCCATCGCGAGCGACGAACGGGCGTGCGCGAGGAGCTCGTCCGTCTCGACCGCGTCGAGCTCGAAGGACGCGCGCGTGGCTCGCTCGGGATCCGTCGCGGGCGCGAGCGCCGCATGCGGGCCCGAGCGCTGCGCGGCCCAGAACGCGCGCTCGGCGGAAAAGCGCGGGTCCGCCGCCTCGCGCGCGCGCGACTCGCAGAAGGCGCGGTAGGACGCCGTCTTCGCGTCGAAGCGCGGCTCTTCTCCCCGCGCGATCGCCGACGCCGCGAGGAAGAAGTCCTCGACGACCCAGCGGAGCGAGAACGCATCCACGAGGAGGTGGTGGACGACGAAGAGGAGCCGCTGGGGACGTCCGGGCCCGACGTCGAAGAGGACGACGCGCGCGAGCGGGCCGAGCTCGAGGTCGAAGCCGCGCTGCGCGGCGTCCGCGCGAGCCTCGATGGCCGACGTGAGCTCTTCGTCGGGCACCGGCGCGAGATCGTGACGCACCACGACGGGGGCGTCGTCGTCGACGTAGCGCTGCTCGAACGGGCCGTCACCGCCGTGCCGGGAGAACCGCAGGCGGAGGGCGTCGTGATGGCGGAGCACGCGCGCCCACGCGTCCCGGACCTGCATCTCCTCGAGGGTCACCTCGAGCTCGAGGAGCACGGACTGGTTGTAGTGCTCGCGTGAATCGTACTCGTCGAAGAACCAGCGCTGCACGGGGGAGAGCGGAAAGGGCGTCCCGTCGAGAGGAACCGCCACCGGGGCCACCTCGGACAGCGGACGCGCGATCCGCGCGAGCTCGGCGAGCGTCTGATGGGCGAACACGTCCTTCACCGTGAAGGCGAGGCCTCGCCGCCGCGCGCGCGCGACGAGCTGCACGCTGGCGATCGAGTCTCCGCCCAGCGCGAAGAAATTGTCCGCGAGCGACGGTCGGGGCGCGCCGAGCAGCTCGGACCACAACGCCGCGAGCGCGATCTCGGGATCGCTCGCCGGGGCGACGTGCGGCGCGGGATCGGTCGGGTTCGCTCGTGCCGGCGACGGGAGCGCGCGGCGATCGAGCTTCCCGCTCGGCGTGCGTGGAAAGGAGGCCACGCGGACGAAGGACGAGGGGACGAGGTGCGGGGGAAGGACGCGGCCGACGTGGGCCGCGAGCGCGTCGTCGTCGACGTCCTCCGCCGAGAGCCACGCGACGAGACGGTCGTCCCGCACGTCGACGACCGCGTCCACGACCGCGGGATGGGCACGGAGCGCGACCTCGACCTCGCCCGGCTCGATCCGGATGCCGCGGTGCTTGATCTGCGCGTCGATGCGCCCGAAGAGCTCGATCACGCCGTCCGCCCGGAGCCGCCCGAGATCGCCCGTGCGGTATGCGCCCGAGACGAGCCGCGCCGCGTCCAGCTCCGGGCGCCTCCAGTAGCCTCGCATCACGCCCGCGCCGCTGACGACGAGCTCTCCGACGATGCCCACGGGCACCGGGCGACCCGCGCCGTCGACGATGGCGACGCCGACGCCGCGGATCGGACGGCCGATCGGCAGGCGCGCGACGAGGTCGTCGCCCACGTCGCAGACGGTCGCGCAGACGGTCGCCTCGGTAGGACCGTACGCGTTCAGCATCCGTCGCCCGCGCGCCCAGCGGCGCGCCAGATCCGGCGGGCAGGCCTCCCCGGCGACGACGAGGGTCCGGAGCGCGGGATAGCGCTCGACGTCGAGCGCCGCGAGGACCGAAGGAGGAAGCGTCGCCATCGTCACGTTCGCGAGCGCGTCGGGCAGGTCGCGGCGCGCGTCGTCGAGACCGAGATCGAGGACGGCGCCGGCCGCGAGCGTGACGAAGACCTCCGACACCGACGCGTCGAACGCGAGCGGCGCGAACTGGAGGACGACGTCGTCACCTCGCACGCCGAACGCTTCGCGCTGCGCGAGCGCGAGGTTCACGACGCCGGCATGCTCGATGCACACGCCGTTCGGCACGCCGGTGGAGCCCGACGTGTAGAGCACGTACGCGAGGTCGCGCGGGCTCGTACCCGGGAGCGGCTCGGGCCTCGCCGACGGCGCCGCGGCGAGCGCGGACGCGAGCTCCTCGAGGACGAGGACCCGCGCCGAGGACGGGAGGAGCTCCGCCGCCGCGTCGCTCGCGAGCACCACGGCGAGCTCGGCGTCCTCGACCACGGCGGCGAGACGCTCGGCCGGGTAGGTCGGATCGAGCGGGACCCACGCGCCGCCCGCCTTCGTGATCGCGAGCATGGCGACGATCGCAGAGGCGGTGCGCGGAAACGCGAGGCCCACCCGCGACTCGCGGCCGACGCCGCGCGCGCGGAGCACGTGGGCGAGCCGGTTCGCGCGGAGGTCGAGGTCGCCGTAGGTCACCTCGCACGCGCGCTCCCCGTGGACGCGGAGCGCCACGCGCTCGGGGTGCCGCGTCGCGGTGCGCTCGACGAGCTCGTG
>JALHPN010000425.1 GCA_022842465.1 Polyangiaceae bacterium
CGACGGCGCCGCTCGTCGACGCCGGCCCGCCCGAGGCGCCGCCGCCGCCGAAGTGCGAGGCCCTCGGCGACGGGTGCACCGCGAACGAGGACACGAGGGCGGCGATCGCGGGGACGAAGCTCGCCTTTCGACCTCCGACCGGCTGGACCTGGGCGGCGGAGGCGGACGCGACGATCGCGCAGAAGGACAAATCTGCGATCGTCGTGGTCTCGCGGCCGATCACGGACAAGAAGAAGGCGCCGCGCGCGGCGGCCTTCGAGGCCGTCTTGACGCGCCTCGCCGTGACGTTCCCGAAGAAGGGCAAGGGCAAGGGGAAAGGCAAGGGGGCGCCCGCGCTGCCGAAGAAGCCCGACCGCAAGATCGTCGTCGGCGGGGTGCCGATGGATCTCTTCCAGCTCGACGGCGCGGAGCGCGACGGCGCGAGGGGGCCGCTCCTCGTCTTCGAGACGCGCCAGGGCAGCGAGATCCTCGTCGTCGGCGGCGCCTTCGTCCCGGACGACGACGGCTCGAAGAGCGACACGGAGATCATGGGCGCGATCGAGTCGGTGGCTCCGGCCGAGTCGGCGCCGTGAACGCTCCGGGCGTCATCCTCGCCGCGGGACGGATCGTCGGGGCGAGGTTCACGGTCAAGGCTTCGCTCGGCACCGTGGGAAGCGGGCGCATCGGCCGCCACCATGCGATCACGGAGCCGAACCAGGAGGTCCTCCTCGAGGTCATCGCGTGCCCCGAGCGCGGTCGCCAAGCGTTCGCTTCGGCGATCGAGGAGACACGTCGCCGGCTCGCCGACGTGCCCACGCGCCTCGTCGTCCCCTTCATCGACCACGGAGTGGAGGAGAGCGGTCTCGGCTACGTCGTCGCGCCTTGGCCGTCCGTACCGCCGCTCGGCGAGCTCGTAGGCGTGTGCCCGCTCGGCCCGACCGAGATCGTCGACCTCGGCCGCGCCCTCTCGGCGTCGCTCGCAGCGGCGCATGCGGTCGGCGTGTTTCATCTCGGGCTCGATGCGTCGTGTGTATACGTGCCGCCCCTCACGACGGGCGCGGTCCTCGTGTCGGGCTTCGGCCTGGCCCATGCGGCGAGCACGGCGGGGATCGAAGGATGGGAGGCGGGGGGGGCGCCCGAGCTCGCGGATGGCGCCTCGCACGCGACGCGTTCAGCGGACGTCTTCGGAGCGGCGCGCGTCCTCGTCCACGCGGCGCTCGGCTCCCCGGACCGACTCGCGGCGGGCGGAGCGGCGCTCGAGGACCGCTTGCCGGCGCCGATGGTCGAGACCCTGCGGCGGGCGCTCGACCCCGATCCGCGCGCACGCTTCGAGGACGTTCTTGCGTTCGCGGAGGCGCTTGCGGAGGCGCTCTCCGGGAAGAGGCTGCCGCCGCGGACGATCCCGGTGCCGTCGTCGACGAGGACGGCGGTGGCCGCGCCGACCGTGCCGGCGGAGCCGCCGCCGATGGTCGCCTCGACCTCGCCGTTCGAGGTGTCGCCGCCCGGCGTGACGTCCTCGTCGGGAGAGACGGCATTCGTCCCGCCGAGGAGGAGCGTCCTCCCCTGGGTGGGAGGCGGGCTCGCGCTCGCGCTCGCGATGGGCGTCCTCGTCGTCGCGCGCCGCCCGCGTACGGGTCCGATCGCCTCGGAGATCTCGCCGAGCCTTCCGGTCGTCGTGGCCAGCGGCGAGGGGACGGCATCCTCGCGGGAGATCGCTCCGCCTTCGGCTCCGACCCCTCCCGCGTCGGCGCCCGTACCTCCCGCCCCGCCGGAGGTGGAGACGCCCCTCGGCGCGAACGAGGCGCTCCTCACGGTCGCGTGCACGCCCGCGTGCGAGACGGTCCTCGTCGACGGCAAGCCCCTCACGCCGGTGACGGCGCCTGCGAAGCTCGCGCCCGGCACCTACGGCGTCGGCGTCTCGGCGCCGGGCTACGGAGGTCAGTGGAAGAAGGTCGTGCTGAAGGGAGGGACGCGGCAGACGGTTCCGTTCACGCTGACGCCGGCCGTGAAGGCCCCGGCTCAGCGCCCGAAGAACTGCGGCAAGTTCCTCAAGCGCTGCGACTGACGGTTCACTCCTCGAGGAGCGTCTCGTCGACGGGTCGACCGGCCTCGGTGAGGAGCGCGCGCGCGCGTGCGAGGATGGACGTCTCCACCTCGAGACGCGCTTCGAGCGCCGCCGCGGCGAGGCCCTCCAGATCGAGCTGACGACGCGCGCTCATCAGCTCCGCACGGAGCGTGACGATCTCGGCCTCGAGCGCAGGCACCTCCTCGCTGGCGCGCACGAGCGCAGCTCGGAGCGCCGCGACTTCGGCGGCAGAGCTCTGGTCCTGTCGGACCGTCGCCTCCGCCGTGGCGCGGGCCTCCGCGGCGGCGGTGGCTCGGAGCGCCTCGGCGAGCAAGAGCTCCCGCTCGACGAGCCTCTCCTCGACCTCACGGCGCTCCGCCTGCGTCGTCGCGAGGTCCCGAGCGAGCCCCTCGAGCTCCGCGGTGACGCTCGAGAGCGCGCTCCGCGCCTCGGCGAGGCCTCTCTCGTGCTCGGCGCGCTCGGCGTCGCGCTGCGCCTCTGCGTCGAGCGTGAGGTCTTCGAGGAGCTCGACACGGCGCGTCCCGGCGCGGAGCGCGGCTTCGAGTCGCGCGACGGCCTCCGCTCGTTCCTCGACCGCCGCGCGCGCGATGTCGAGCTCGCGGACGAGCTCGCTCGCGAAGGACTCCGCGCTCTCCTTCGCCTCCGCGTGCTCGCGCGCGCGCGTCGCCAGCTCGTGTCGCTCACGCTCCGCCGTTGCAGCGCGTCCTTCGGCGTCGTCGTGCGCGTGCTCGGCGGCCGTCGCGCGCACCTCGGCGTCGCGTCGTGCACGGTGCGCGGCGCGCGCG
>JALHPN010000426.1 GCA_022842465.1 Polyangiaceae bacterium
GCGGCCTCGCCGGTCGTCCCGTCCGTCCTCCCGCTCTCGCTGTCGCCGCGGGCGCCGCTCACCAGCGTGCCGCCCCCGCCCGCGCGCCCGGCGCCGTTGACGCGCGCCGTCGACGCGCGTGAGGACGAGATCCGCTTCGAGGACGCGGCGCCGTCGAGCATCCACGTCGAGATCGCAGACCTCGAGGAGAACGGCTCCAGCATCCTCTTGCTCGACGACGCGGATCTCGAGGTCACACCGGACTCGACGCCGACCGGACGGGTCGAGCTCCCCGCGCCGATCGAGCCGTCGATCGACCGACTCGGCTTCATGGCCGCGTCGCGCCTCTTCTCCGGCCTCTCGCGCGAGGCGTTGCTCGCCCTCGGAGACGCCGCCGAGCTGGCAGAGTTCGTCCCGACCGCGATCGTCATCGCGAAGGACGAGCCCGCGTTCGCGCTCTACGCGATCATCGAAGGCCAGGCCCGCGTCGTCGTGAAGGGCGCTCCGCCCGTGCTCCTCGGCGAGGGCGAGGTCTTCGGCGAGGCGTGCCTCCTCGACGAGGGGCGTCGTCAAGCCGACGTACGCGCCGAGACGGCCCTCATGACGCTCCGCATCGGCAAGAGCGCCCTCGATCAGGTCGCGATCGAGCACCCCGAGGTCTCCGACGTCCTCTTCGACCTCCTCGCGCGTCGGCTCGTCATGAACCTCGCGCACACGTCGCCGCTCTTCACCGTCTTCGAGCCCGCGCTGCGCCTCGAGCTGGCGCAGCTCTTCGAGGTGCGTCGCGCCGAGCCCGGCACCGTGCTCGCGGAGCAGGGACGCCGGTGCGACGGGCTCTACGTCCTCCTGGCGGGTACCGTCCTCGCGCGAGGGGACGGGCCCGAGACACGCATCGCGCGCGGGTCGACGTTCGGTCAGGCGTCCCTCATCGGCGGGGCGGTGTCGTCGGTCTCGATCCGATGCGAGACCGAGTCCGTCGTGCTCCGCCTGGCCGCGTCGAAGTTCGCGGCGCTCGCGGCGCACTACCCGCCGGCGCTGGCGTACCTCTCCGAGCTCGCCGGTGACGACGCGCCGCCGGCGAGCCGGCGCATCATCGACTGACCGGCGCGGGGGGGGGGAGGCTCCGCTGCCAGCTGCCGAGGTACCGGCCCACCACCGTGGGATGCTCGCGGAAGGCCTCGGGGGCGGCCTCCGTCGCGACCTCGCCGTCGAGGAGGAGGAGCGCGCGCGTGCAGACGCGGAGGGCTTCGGCGACGTGGTGATCGGCCAGGAGGACCGTGACCCCGTCCTCTCGCGCGAGCTGGGCGAGGAGATCGCCGATGCGGGTCGCCTGCTGCGGGTCGACGCCCGCGAAGGGCTCGTCGCAGACGAGGACCTTCGGCGCCAGCGTGAGCGCGCGCGCGAGCTCGAGGCGTCGCCTCTCGCCGCCGGAGAGCTGCCCTGCGCGCACGTCGAGCCTGTCCTCGAGCGCGACCTTGTTCGCGATGGCGACGATCGCGTCGTCCTCCTCCTTCGACCGCCGCACGAAGAGGCTCGCGAGCCCGCGGCTGCGCGAGCCGAGGACGACGCGCCGGTAGACGCGGAGGTTCTCGCGCACGGTGAGATCCCAGAGGACGCTCGGGGTCTGCGGGATGTAGCCGACCCCCGCCCGCGCGCGCGACCAGAGAGGGGTCCCGGTGACGTCCTTGCCCTCCAAGACGACCCTCCCGCTCGAAACCGGGAGCTCGCCGACGAGCGCGCGGAAGAACGTGGATTTACCCGCGCCGGAGGGACCGAGCACGCCGATCACCTCGCCGTCCGTGGCGCGCAGGCTGATCCCGCGGAGGATCTGCTTGCCGCCCTGCGCGACGCGCAGATCTTCGGCGACGACGCGCACGGCGGTCACTTCGGAACGGGCAGCGAGCCCTTCACCTGCGTCGCGGTCACCTTCGCGGTCGCGAGCTCGATCGTCGCCTTCTCCGCCTGGATCCAGCCCTGGCCGCGCGACAGCTTCACCCCGCCGCGGAGCTCGAGCGTCTGCTTGCGGATGTCGAGCTCGACCTCGGGCGCTTCGCCGTGGACGCCTCGCACGTCGGCGACGACGCCCCCCGAGCCCTTGGCATAGATGAGGTGGGGAGCCCCGTCGAACTTGAGCTCCACCTTCGGGCATCGCACGCCGAGGTCGCCCTTCGTGAGGACGACCTGGCCCGTCAGGAGCGCGGAGCCCGCGGCGACGTCGACCTCGAGCTTCTCGGCCTGCAGCCCGACGTCACCCTTGCCGACGTCCAGGATCGGCTCCGCCTCGGCGAGGCGCACGGGGACGAATGCGGACGCGACGAGCGCGAGGGAGACGATGGCGAGGCGACGTCGCATGAGGTGAGCTTGGAGGTACCCGCGGGCCCACGCAAGCTCGGCGTGCGGTCACGCCGCGGAGAGCGCCGCGACGAGGGCCTCG
This sequence comes from Polyangiaceae bacterium, assembly GCA_022842465.1. Classification (GTDB taxonomy): domain Bacteria; phylum Myxococcota_A; class Polyangia; order Polyangiales; family Polyangiaceae; genus Labilithrix. The sequence continues at coordinate 2,414 of JALHPN010000426.1, forward strand.
AGCTCCGCGACCCGGCCTTCGGTCCGACCCTGCTCGGGGACCTGCGCCGAGAGGTCCATCATCCGCTCGACGAGGGACGTCACCGCGCTCCGGCCGAGCGGGAGGAGGCCGTCGGGACGGCCTCCCGTCGCAGCGAACGTTCGGACGAGCGCGCGGCAGAGCGGCAGGAGATCGGCCTCGGTCGCGCCGGGAACGGCGTCGCCGTCGCCGCGCGCGATGGACGAGAGCACGCGCGCGAGCGGCCTCGCGAGCCGAGATACGCCGCGTCCCTCGCGGTACCGCGCGAGGTTCGGATCGGCGTCGGTCGTCTCCGCGTCGCGTCCGGTGACGACGACCTCGAGGTCTCTCCGCCACTCTCCGGCGCCTTCGCCGAGCGCGCCGGCGATGACTTGCGCCGCCGTCTGCGCCTCGCGCTCGAGCCCGGCG
>JALHPN010000427.1 GCA_022842465.1 Polyangiaceae bacterium
GTACACGTACGGCGACGACCCGTATCCGCCTGGGTGCGGATCCCTTCCCACCGCATGAGACCGCGGGATTCTGGCGCCCTGTCGTGAATTTTGTCCACGGGCCGTGCGTTCTTCCGGAGAGGCGGTGCCTCGGAAAGTGAAGGCGCATGGGAGCTGCTCTGGTGGAGGTTGAGTTCGCGGAACCGTTGTTCGCGAAGGCGCGGGCGCACGCGGCGAGGGTGGAAGGTATGCTCACGAGCGACGACATGGTCCGCAAGGAGCACTCGGAGCTCGAGGAGATGCTGCACGCGCAGGGCCGCGAGTGGGCTCGGCTGATGCTGGAGGAGAACCTGCGGCTGAGGGCCCAGCTGGAGCAGCGCAGGGCCGTGACCGGGGCTGACGGCGTGGAGCGAACGACGGTGCGCGACAGCGATCGCCACCTCGAGACGCTCGTGGGTCGTGTGCCTGTGGATCGCCTCGCCTATCGCGAGCCCGGCTCCGAGGATCTGCACCCGATGGACGCCTCGCTGAACCTGCCGCGCGAGACGTACTCGCACGGCATGCGTCGGCTCGTCGCGAAGGAGGCCGCGAAGTCGTCGTTCGACGAGGTCGTCGAGACGGTCCGCGACTTTACGGGCACGACCGTGGGCAAGCGCCAGGTCGAGGAGATGGCGATCCGCGCCGCGCAAGACTTCGACGCGTTCTACGAGCACCGCGCAGCCAGCCGCGATCACGCCGAGGACCTGCTGATCATCAGCACCGACGGCAAGGGCATCGTCATGCGCAATGAGGACCTTCGTGAAGGAACCCGGCTCAAGGCTGAGCAGAGCGCGCACAAGCTCTCGACGCGCCTGACGCCGGGCGAGAAGGCCAACCGCAAGCGCATGGCGCAGGTGGCGACCGTCTACTCCATCGCACCGTTCGTTCGCAGTCCCAGCGACATCCTGCACTCGCTCCGCGATGCCACCGAAGTGAACACGAAGCGTCCACGCCCGACGGAGAAGCGCGTGTGGGCGAGCGTGGAGAAGTCCTCGCGGAGCGTGATCCGCGAGGCATTCGAGGAGGCCGATCGCCGTGACCCCGACCGCAAGCGCCGCTGGGTGGTTCTCGTGGATGGCGAGAAGAACCAGCTTCGTGCGGTGAAGGCAGAGGCGAAGCGGCTGGGCGTCGAGGTGACGATCATCGCGGACGTGATCCACGTCTTGGAGTACCTCTGGGCCGCCGCGCGGGCGCTCTTTGATGGGAGCAACGCGAAGGCGGAGAAGTGGGTGGCCGACCGACTGCAGGCGCTCCTGACCGGCAAGAGCGGTGGTGATGTCGCCAAGACGATCCGCTGGTGGGAGAGCCGCGACGGGGCGTTGTCCGAGGCGGCGCACAAGGCGATTGCGAAGTCGTGTACCTACCTCGCTGACCGCACACGCACGCGTCTGATGCGATACGACGCGGCCCTGCGAGATGGGCTGCCGATCGCAACGGGGGTGATCGAGGGTGCTTGTCGGCATGTCGTGAAGGACCGAATGGATCGCACGGGGGCACGGTGGTCGCTGACTGGCGCGGAGGCGGTGCTGCGGCTCCGCGCGCTGCGTGCTTCGAAGGACTTCGACGCGTACTGGGTGTTCCATCTCGAACAAGAGAAGCTTCGCAACCACGCGTCACGCTACGAGGAAGGTGTGATTCCCGAGCCACTGCCTCCCCCGAAGCCGCGACTCCGAATGGTCAAATGAGGCAAGAACCGAGGCGATTCCCCGGTGGGAGGGGAGCCGCACCCTATCCGCCCAAGGGCTGAGACCGAGAGATCGCTTGAAGCTGGCATTTCGCATGGGAGCGCGCCGCACCGTGAAGGGGACTCTGACCGGACCTTTCAAGCTGCCTGCCGACGACCTCGTCACGCACGGGGTGGTCGTGGGCATGACTGGCTCGGGCAAGACGGGTCTCGTCACGGTGCTCGTCGAGGAGGCGTTGCGCGCGGAGATCCCCGTGCTGCTCCTGGACGTGAAGGGCGATCTCGCGAACCTCAAGCTCGCGTTCCCCAGCTTCGACGCGGCCGCGCTGGCGCCGTGGGTGGAGGCCGCGCGCGGCGACGACGACGGCGTGGCCGACGCGCCGCTCGTCCAGGAGGTGGCCGCCCAGCGCAAGAAGGAGCTCACGAGCTGGTCGATCACGGAAAGGGACCTCGCGCACTACTGCGCGAGCACGCACGTCCGCGTGATCACCCCGGGCAGCGACGCGGGCGAACCGCTCCACCTCTTGAGCGCGCTCGAGCGCAGGAGCGCCCGCTGGGATGGCGACATCGAGGGCGCGCGCACGACGCTCGAGGCCGCCGTCTCGATGGTGTTGCGCCTCATGGGCCGCGAGCACGACGCCGCCAAGAGCCGCGAGCACGCGCTGCTCACGGCGATCGCGGAGCGTCGTTTGCTCAACAAGCTCCCGGCCGATCTGGCCTCGCTCCTGCCCGACATCCTCGAGCCGCCCTTCGCGGAGATCGGCGCGCTGCCGGTCGACGGCTACATCGGCGCCAAGGCCCGCGCGGAGCTCGCGGCGGACCTCAACACCCTCATCGCCTCCTCGACGCTCGCCCGCTGGCGCAAGGGCCAAGACCTCGACGTCGGCAGCTGGATGGAGCCAGTCGACGGCAAGACGCCGGCGACGATCGTCAGCGTCGCGCACCTCCAAGACGACGAGCGCGCGCTGGCCCTAGGAGTCGTCCTCGAAGAGGCCCTCGCCTGGGTCCGCTCCCTCCCGGGCACGGGCCGCCTCCGCGCCCTGATCGTCTTCGACGAGGTCTACGGCT
>JALHPN010000428.1 GCA_022842465.1 Polyangiaceae bacterium
CGCCGTCCGAGGCGAGCGCGGCCCCGACCGTGTCGGCCAGCGCGGCGACGACGCCAGCCGTCGCCTCGCCACGGACGAGCGCACGGCCGGCAGGCTCGGCATCCCCTCTTCCTTCTGCGAGCCCGTCGCCGCCGTCGTCGAGCCGCCCGTCGCCGACGCCTCACGTCGTCGAGCCCGAACGAACGTTCTGAGCCGCCCCATGCATGCCCCTCCCCTCTCTGGTCTCTCCCGCCTCGCGCCCGTGCTCCTCCTCGCGTGCTCGGCGTCGGCCGCGGTGCTCCTGCCGCGCGAGGCGCGCGCGGGCTCCCCGCCTTCGCTCACCGCACAGAGCGAGGCGCAGGCCAGGTTCCAGACGGGCCTGAAGTACTACGACGCGCGCGACTTCGAGTCGGCGCGGCTCGCGTTCACGCAGGCGTACGCGGTGCTCCAGAAGCCCGCGATCCTCCTCAACCTCGCGTTGAGTGAGGTCTACACGGATCGCCCCCTCGAGGCGCTCGAGCACCTCGACCGCTACCTCGCCGAGACGAACCTCCCGGACGACAAGCGGGAGCGCGCCAAGCGCGCGCACGAGGAAGCCTTCAAGAAGACGGCGCACCTCGCGCTCACCGTCGTCCCGGGGACGGATGTGAAGGTCGACGGCGAGGCCGTGTCACCGATCCCTCCGCTCGTTCATCTGAAGCCGGGCGCGCACCTCGTGGAGGGCGTTCGAGGCAAGCTCACGAAGACCGTGGCGGTGGAGGCGGTCGCGGGCGAGACCATCAAGGTGGATCTCCGGCTCGTGGACGGTCAGGGAGAGGCGGCATTGCTCGTGAAGCCCGACGCCACCCTGCAGGGCAGCGCGGGCGCCGGGGCTCCGCCGTTCACGGCACCGCCGCCGGTGGGAGGCGACGCGTCGACCTTCCTCGGATGGCGAAGCATCACCGGCCTCGCGCTCCTCGGCGCGGGATCGGTGGCGCTCGTCTTCGGCGTCGTCGCGCGCGGTGACGCGTCGGCCGCGGGGGACCGCGCGACGAGCCTCTCGGGCAGCCTCCCGGGCGACGGCTCGACGTGCACGACGAGCCCTTCGCCCACGTGCAGCGAGCTCGCGCGGAGCGTGCAGGATCGCAACGACGCGCAGGCGAGGAGCGACGTGCTGCTCGTCACCGGCGGAGCCGCCCTCGCCGTCGGCGCCGGCTTCGTCGCGAGCGCCTTCTTGTGGCCGCACCGCCGCGCGTCGCAGGCGGCGCGGCTGGGTCCGGGGCCGACCGCGCTCGGCCTCTCTTTCTCGACGGCCTATTGAAAGCCCCTTGGAGCACACCGTGAAGCGAGTCGTCCTTGGTTCCGTCCTCATCGTCTCCGTCGGGCTCACCGTCCACTGCGGGAGCGATCCCGACTGCGCCGAGACGCGCACCTGCGCCGCGCCGGGCGGCGACGGAGGGCCGGGGGACGGGAGCACCGTCGACGTGCCGGTGCCGCCGGGATGCGACGCCGAGAAGGAGCCGAAGGATGCGCCCGCGTGCGTGGTGGACGGCTTCGGTGTCTTCGTCGACGGGGCCGCCGGCCTCGACGCGAACCCTGGCACCAAGGCCGCGCCGTTCAAGACCGTCGGCGCCGCCGTCGCGGCCGCGGGAGGCCGGCGCGTCTACGTCTGCGAAGGCACCTACGGCGAAGCCGTGAAGGTGACGTCGGCCGTGCGGCTCTACGGGGGGTTCGCGTGCGGCGGATGGAGCTACTCCGGGGCGAGGCCGCGCATCGCGCCTTCGGCGCCCGGCGTCGCGCTCTCCGTGCGCGACGTCGCCGGCGAGGTCGTCGTGTCGGACGTCGCGATCGCCGCGCTCGACGCGCGCGAACGAGGCGCCTCGAGCGTCGCGCTCTTCGCCGTGCGGGCCGCAGATCTCCGGCTCACGCGTGTCGACCTCGAGGCCGGCAAGGGCGGTGACGGCCGCGACGCGGATGCGCCGCCGAGCAATCACTTCGCGGGGAGCCTGGAGGGGAACCCCAGCACGGCGGCCACGGGGGGCGAGACGAAGACCTGTCCCTGCACCGTGTACGGGAGCTCCACCGGTGGGGGCGGTGGCGCCGCGGGCTCGCCGGTCGCGACGCCGGGTTCGCCTGGTATCGCGATGCCTCTGCCGGCGGTCATGGGAGCGCGTAGCTCCGTAGGTGGAAACGCATACACCTCCGCAACAGGGATCTGTACGGGCGGATTTTCCGGGTCCGACGGCGCAGCGCGCGGCGCGGGGACGGGCGCCTCCTCGCGCGGGGTCCTCACCCCCGACGGCTGGAGCCCCGCGGGCGGCACGCCCGGAGAGACCGCCAACCCCGGCGCGGGGGGCGGGGGAGGAGGGGGAGGAGCCGCGAATGGATCGGGTGGCGGCGGCTGCGGCGGCTGCGGCGGAAGCGGCGGCCTCAGCGGTGGCGGAGGCGGCGCGAGCGTCGCGCTCCTCGCCTTCGAGACGAACGTGAGCCTCGTCGACGTCAACGCACGCACCGCGGGAGCCGGCCGGGGCGGGAACGGGAGTCAGGGGCAGGCCGGCGCGGCGGGCGGCGGCGCGGGCAGCGGCGTAGGCGGAGGTTGTGGAGGGGGCCTCGGCGGCAACGGCGCCGGCGGAAGCGGCGGCGG
>JALHPN010000429.1 GCA_022842465.1 Polyangiaceae bacterium
CCGACCGCCGCCCCTGACGCCGGCCCCCCTCGCGCCTCGGCCCCGACGGCCCACCCGAAGCGCTCGCTCCCCGCCCCGGTCGCCTCCGCTCCGGCCTCCGCCGCCGCCCCGGCCTCGAAGCTCCTCACCGAACCGCCGTTCTGACCGCAGCGCCTCCCCCTCAACGCGCGGTCGCGCCGTAGAACGTGACGTCCGTCTGCGTGATCGTCGTCCCCGCGCCGGTCGCCGTGTCGATCCCGAGAATGTACCCCTCGCAGTTGAAGCCGTAGAGCGTGGCCCCGTACGCCGCGAGCCCCCACACGCACGGGAAGCCGATGCTTCCCAACCGCCTCGCCACCCGCGTCGCGACATCCACCTCCACGAGGTCATCGTCCACGGCGCCCGTCACCGTCACCAGCATCCGATTGGCGACGAACGCGATGTCGCCGCTCGACGGCGACGGAAGGTTCGCGAACGCGGTGAGCCTCCCCGTCGCGACGTCGATGCTCGAGATGCGCCTGCCGCCGCCGATGTAGAGCGTGCCGTCGGGGGCGAGGTCGAAGGCGTTGTAGCTGCCTGCCGGCAGGGTCGAGCGTTGACGCGTCGCCCCCGTCGCGGTGTCGACGTCGAAGAGCGCGGTGTAGTTGATCCCGTAGAGGCGGTTGCCCGGCGTGAGCGCCACGTCGGTGAGCGTCGTGCCGAGCCTGCCGACGAGCGAGGTGACGCCCGAGGGAACGCGTACGTCGTAGAGGTTCTCGGTGTCGTGCGCGAGGACGCGGGCCTGGCAGGCGAGCGCGAGGTCGCAGACGTGGCTCGGCGGGCACAGCGTGTCGTCCGGGTCGTGGCGGCACGCGCGGGTCGCCTCGTCACAAGCGTCGAGCGAGCACGCGATGCCGTCGTCGCACGCCTGGGGCCTCGGCACGCACGCGGCAGCGACGTCGCATCGCTCGACGCCGTTGCAGAAGATGCCGTCGTCGCAGACGGCGTCGACGAGCTCGCGGAAGCAGCGGCCCTCCTGGCAGGTGTCGAGCGTGCACGCGATGCCGTCGTCGCACTCGCGCGCCGTCGCGCAGGCCGCGTCGGTCTCGACGATGATGTTGGCGTCGGGCCCCGCGTCGGTGAGCCGCCCTCCGTCCCCCCGAGGTCCGCCGTCGCCGCTCTCGAGGTCATCCCCCGTCGCGGCGCCGAACAGCGCGGTGCGCGACCCGCACGCCACCGTCAGGGCGAGACAAAGCCAGCCGACGCGGGTCGCTCTCGACACGCACCGAGGGAAGCACGTCCGAGGCTGCGGTCAAGTTCCGCGCCCGGCGCGGCTGGAGGTATGCTCGCCCACGGCATGTCTCGAAGCGCACTGGGGTTCTGGGGGCTCGTCATGGTGCTCCTCGTCGCAGCCGCGGCGTTCGCGGTGGGCGCGGAGAAGCGACGGGCCGACGCGGCCGCCGCGGGAGCCTCCCCGTGATCCACCTGCTCATGCGGATGATGAGCCGCACGATCCGTCACCCGCCGTCACTCGTCCGGGTCCCGGCGCTCCTCGTCGCCGTCGTGCTCTACGGCGCGAGCGGCTATCTCTTCTTCGAGATCCCGCTGAAGCCCGACCTCCGATGGCAGGACGGGTTCTGGTGGGCGCTCGTGACGCTCACCACGGTGGGGTACGGCGACTTCTTCCCCGCGACCGCGGGCGGACGCTTCCTCGTCGCGCTTCCGCTCATGACCGTCGGCATCGGCCTGCTCGGCTACGTGCTCTCGACGGCCGCTGCTGCGCTCGTGGAAGAGCGCTCGAAGGAGATCGCGGGCATGTCGAGCCAGGACCTCGAGAACCACGTCGTCATCATCAACTTCTCGAGCCAGGGCAAGGTCGAGCGCCTGGTCGACGAGCTCCTGCACCCCGTCGGCCTCGGCAGGCGGACGCAGGTGGTGCTCGTCGACGAGGAGCTACCCCAGCTCCCCCCCGAGCTCGCGGCTCGGAACGTGCGGTTCGTGAAGGGAAACCCGACGCGCGACGCGACGCTCTCGCGCGCGTGCGTGTCGGCGGCATCGCACGCCGTCGTGCTCTCGAAGCGTCCCGGGGACGCGCACTCGGACGAGCAGGTCATCGCCGTCGCCCTCGCGATCGAGGCGCTCAACAAGGCCGTCCGGACGACGGTCGAGTGTGTCGACCCCAGCGCCGAGATCCTCCTGCGGAAGGCGGGCTGCGACTCGGTGGTCTGCACGTCGCGCTTCGATGCGCACTTCCTCGGCAGCGAAGTGCTCCACCCTGGTTCGCAGGACGTCGTCGACCACCTGCTCTCGACGGCCGCGGGGGGACAGCAGCTCTTCATCAAGAGCGTCGCCCGCGAGCTGACCACCTTCGGCGCCGTCGTGAAACAGAGCGCCGCGGAAGGTCACATCGCGATCGGGATCCGCCGGAAGGGAAAGCTGACGCTGAACCCGGGCGACGCGACGCCGATCGAGCAGGGCGACGAGCTCGTCACGATCGGCGCGACGACGCCTGCGCGCAGCTGAGCGCAGGCGTCGACCCGAGGAAGACCTCAGCCGCGACTGTCGCGGCGAGCCTGGTTGCGGCGGCCCTGCGCCGAGGCGCGCGCCTGATGCGCTCGCTGCGCGGCGCG
>JALHPN010000430.1 GCA_022842465.1 Polyangiaceae bacterium
CCACACCCGATCCCATCCCGAACTCGGAAGTTAAGCTCTTCGGAGCCGATGGTACTGCACGGGAAGCCGTGTGGGAGAGTAGGACGCCGCCGGGATTTTTCCCGGAACGCCCGTGAGGTGCCCCCTCACGGGCGTTTTGCTTTTTGTCCTCCAAGCGCGCCCGAGGCGCGTTAGGACCTCGTTCATGACGCGGCCGACCTGCATCGTGCGCTGGAGGGACGTTCTGTCGGACGACGACTCCCGCTATCCGGGGAGCGATGAGCTCCACTCCATCGGCGCGCCGGTCGGGCGGGTCGCAGGCCTCCAGCGAGTCGGGGTCCATCACGAGGTGCTGCCGCCGGGGCGTCGTACGTCCTTCCCGCACGCGGAGCGGGACGAGGTATCCGTTCGGACGAGGAGGAGCTCGTCTACGTCCTCGAGGGAGCCCCTGATGTCTGGCTCGACGGTGAGACCCACCGTCTCGCCCCCGGCGACGCCGTCGGGTTCCCGGCGGGGACGGGGCTCGCGCACACATTCCTGAACGACACGACCGAGGACGTTCATCTCCTCGTCGTCGGAGAGCGGATCCCGGGCGCGGCGGTCACCTATCCCCTCCACCCGCAGCTGGACGTCGGGAACGGGGAGAAGCGATGGACCGACCCGCCCGCCCGTCGCCTCGGTCCGCACGATGGGAGACCGGCCGCGCTTCGGGCCGGATGCGTGCCCGCCGGCCCGGGCGACGTGCCCACCCTCGAGACGCCGCGGCTGACGCTTCGCAAGGTCGAGATCGGCGACGCCGATCTCCGCTACGCGATGCGGAGCGACGCGGCGCACGTTCGCCATCTTCTCGTCCGCCCGGCAGCCGATCTCGAGGAGGCGCGCGCTCGTATGGCATGGATCGTCCGCGACGTGACGCTCCGCGGGTCGAAGGCCTGGACCCTCGTCGTGAAGGACGGGGGCGAGCGCGTCGGGCAGGTCGCGATCTGCCGAGTCGATCTCGAGAATCGCTCGGCGTCGCTCGCCTACGAGCTCCTTCGTTCCGCGTCGGGCGCGGGCTACGGGCGAGAGGCGGTCGAACGGATCGTGCGCTTCGGCTTCGAGGAGATGGGGCTGCATCGCCTCCAGGCGGAGATCGACCCCGCGAACGAGCGATCGCGGCGTCTCGTCGAGGCGCTCGGTTTCTCCCACGAAGGCACGCTCCGCGGCAGCAGAGCGTTCGAAGGAGGATTCTACGACGACGCGATTTACGCGAAGATCGCGGGCTGACCTACGCGCTCGCCGTCGCCGTCGACCGGCTGCAGACCGTCAGGGGAGCGGGTGCGCCTCGAAGAAGGTCCACATCGCGTCCGTCGCATCGAGGTCCTGCGAGGTCTTGCCGAGGTAGGGCACGGGCGTCCCGCCGGGCCAGGTGTGGCCGCCGTCGGCGATCGTGCACAGGGTCACGTCCGCGCCGGCCGTGCAGCTCCCGTACGTGACGCACGTCGCGTCGCCCTTCTTGTAGGTCTGCACCGGCGTCTTCGCGCAGCCGTTCCGCAGAGCCCACGCCTTCAGCGAGTCCTCGACGCTGCCCATCCCGAGGCCGCCGGGGTAGGGGACGAGCTGATCCGCCGTGCCGTGGAAGTGGATGACCGGCACTGGGCGCGAGGGGGCACACGTCGCGAGCAGCGTGTGACCTGCCACGGGCCCGATCGCCGCGATGCGGTCGGAGAGCTCGCACGCGAGCCGGTGCGACATGAACCCCCCGTTCGAGAGGCCGGTCGCGAAGACGCGTCGCTTGTCGATGCAGAGCTTCGCGCCGAGCTCGTCGATGAGGGCGCGCGTGAAGCCGACGTCATCGACGTTCTGCGTCTGGGCTTCGCCGCAGCAGTAGCCCCCGTTCCAGGTCTGGCCGACGCCCGTCGGGTAGACCACGACGAACCCGGCGGCGTCGGACTTGGGGGTCATCTGGGAGATCGCCTCCTCCTGCGCGGCCGACGACAGGCGGCCATGGAAGTTGAGGACCACCGGAACCGCCTTCTTGCCGTCGTAGGTGGGTGGGACGTGCACGCGCGCGACGCGAGATCGCCCGCCGCTCGGGATCGTCCAGTCGAGATTTCCAGGCGCGACGCTCGAGCCCGCGCAGCCGCTCGAGAGCTCGGCGGGGGGCGGGGCGCCCGGTGACGCAGGCGAAGGCGGCGTTCCAGGCGGCGCGTCCGAGGGGGTCTCGGCTGCGCCGGTCGGAGCGAGGACGGCGGGCCCATTCCCTCGCTCTGTGTCGGATGCACCCGACGTGGACGAACAGCTCCCGAGGCCGAGAAGAAGGAGCGGAGCCAACGCTCCGAGGGCGCGTGCAGCAGGCATGGCCGATTCGCTACCCGAGGCCGCCGCGATCGCAACGTGATCACCCCCGCTCATCTGCGTCTCCGACGCCACGAGCGGAAAGTTCGCGTCGCGCCCGCCGCGGCCGCCGGTGTCCAGAGAGCGCTGCGCGTCCCCGGTCAGTCGAGGTTCGTGCGGAAGCGACGGCCGTGCGAGGAGCTCGCGGGGGCGGCAGACGCGGTCGTCGTCGTGGTCGGCAGGGCCGTCGTCGTCGTCGGGA
>JALHPN010000431.1 GCA_022842465.1 Polyangiaceae bacterium
CCCCATCGCGCCGGCCGCGCGACCAGCCGCGACGGGGGCTCGGCCCGCCCCGCAGATCCGGCCGAAGGGCGCGAGGCCGCACGGGGCGCCCGCGAGCGCCGAGGTGCCGACGGCGAAGGCCGGCGCGGGCATGACGTCCAGGCGGGCGACGGTGCAGGGCCTCCAGCCCTCCGTTCCGCCGGATGCACGTGTCGCGTCGACGCCTCCGGCCCGTCCGTCCAGCCACGCCCCGCCGCCGGACGACGACGAGATGAAGACGATCGCGTTCTCCCCGCGCGATGCGGGGCGGCTCGCGGCTCAGCTCCAGTCCCAGGCGTCGTCGCGGCCGAGCCCCCTCGGCCTGGACGGACGGCCCGTCGCGGCGGCTCGCCCTTCTCCCGCGCTCCCGAGCAGGGCGAGTCCCGCGCTCCCGAGCAAGGCGAGGCCGTCGTACGATCTGCCGACGCCGCCCGACGCCGAGCCCTTCGGCGACATCGAGGCGCCAGACGAGGGCGCTGCCGAGGACGCGATGTCGAGCTTCCGCCAGGCGGAGGCTGCGCTCCAGCGGAACGACGTCGGCGCCGCGCTCGAGCTCGCGACCAAGGCGGCGGCGACGGACCCCACGCAGTTCGACTACGTCACGCTCCTCGCCTGGGTGCAGGCGCTCTCCGGGAGCCCCGCGACCACGGAGCAGTCGATCAAGACGCTCACGCGCGTCCTCATCGAGGATCCGTCGAACGAGCGCGCCCTCTTCTACCGGGGCAAGCTCTTCGCTCGGACGAGCCGCCTCCAGGAAGCGCTCGAGGACTTCTCGGATCTGGTCGCGGCGAACCCGCAGCACCGCGAAGGACAGTCCGAGCTCCGCCTCGTCAAGGCGCGGATCGGTTAGGAGAGGGCTAGCGCGGCGGCGGCAGCGGCCGCTGGGGCATCGGCTGCGTGCGGTAGGCTTGCCTGACGACTTGACGCAAGGTGGCGAGCTTCTGAGCGCGCACGGCGTCCTTCGGCGGGCCGAGCCGGGCGACCTGCGCGATCTCCCCCTGGGCCCGCCACGCCGGGGTGTCGGGGATGCCGAAGGCAGCGCGGAAGGCCTCTCCCATCTCGATCGCGTTGGCGAAGCGATGCTCGGGCGCCTTGGCGAGCGCGCGATCGAAGAGGCGATCGATGACGGGGGGCGCCTGCGACACGAGCGAGCGGAACGGGGGCGGAGGCGACTCCACCTGGTCCATCCGGAGCGCGAACTCGCTCTTCTCGGACGGGAGGAACGGGGGACGCCCGGCGAGCATCTCGTACAGGACGATGGCTGCAGAATACAAGTCGCTCCGCCCGTCGAGCTCGCGGCCGAGCACCTGCTCCGGCGACATGTACGCGCCCGTGCCTGGCGCGAGCTCCTGCGGCGAGGGCGCCCGCTCGCCGTGGGCGGGCCGGACGAGGTGCGCGATCCCGTAGTCCGTGAGCTTCACGACGCCGTCTCGGCGGACCATGATGTTCGACGGCTTGATGTCGCGGTGCACGATGCCGAGCGCATGGGTCGCGGCGAGCGCGCCGAGGAGCTGCTGGCAGTAGTACCACGCGCGTTGGAACGGGAGGCCGGGGAGGGCGCCGCTACCGGCGAGGCGCGAGCGCGCCACGTTCCGCGCGATCACGTCCTCCAGCGTGTCCCCGTCCACGAACTCCATCGCGAGGATCGGGGAGGGGGCGGGGCCTGGCGTCGCGAGCCCGGCCAGCCCTGGCGTCAGCGACGCCGGGACCCCCGCGAGGGTCGGAGTCCAGGAGAAGAGCTCGTGGAACCGCACCACGTTGGGGTGCTCCAGGAGGCGGAGCGCCTCCGCCTCGTTGAGGAAGAAGGCCCGGATCTCGGGCTGGATGCTCGCCTGCGGCTTGAGCTGCTTCAGCGCGAGGGGAACGGCCGGCTCGTTCCCTCGCGGTCCCCGCGGGTCCCAGAAGAGCCACGCGCGGTAGACGGTGCCCATCGCGCCGGAGCCGATGCGGGCCTGGACGATGATTTTCCCGTAGCCGCGGTCGATCTGGGTCCCCGGACCGAGGAGGCGCCCCTCGCTGCGTGTAGGTTGCAGGCTGCGGCAGCGGGGGCAGACCGCGACCGGGTCCGCCAGCTCGAGCTTGCACTGGGGGCAGACGGCCACGTGTGACTCTTACCCCACCTCCTCCGTCCGGCCAAAAGCCCGTGGTCAGCTGGTCGAGAAGCGCGCCGCGCGTCAAGCTAGAGGGGTGGAGGCGACGGTGAGAGGAGTCGTGGTCGCGGAGCCCTCAGGCTCGGGCGACCTCGCGCCGGTGCCTGACTTCCGATACGTCGGGCTCGAGCCGGTCGAGAACGCGGAGGCGTCGCTCGCCACGGTCGCGTTCGGCGTCGGCGCGTGCACGGCCTTTGCGGTCGCGGGCGCGGACGCACGGCATGCGTTCCTCGCCGGGGCCCTGTCGTCGGCGGTCGCCGCGCTGGCCGTCCGCGGGGCGGCTGCGGCGCGGGCGCGGGTCCGGATGGCGGGCGCCCGCATGGCCGTGGTCCCGTGGGGCGTGCTCGTCGAGCGGGACGAGACCCCGCGGATCCT